>DJUJ01000223.1 GCA_002438345.1 Paenibacillus sp. UBA6285 | reverse complement strand
TTGAATTCGGTTTCTGAAGGCATATTTGGGATGAACCTTGAAGGGGATACGATGTTCATCAATCCAGTAGCCATTACTATGCTAGGATACGATCCTACGGAATGGTTGAACAGCAAATTCCATGCGATTCATCAGACTTGGCTGGATAACGAGCCATTTTCGGGAATTCAGAAGACGCTGATTCCTTCGCACTTCAATAATCGGTCTTTTGATGAGAAGGAGGGGANNTGGATAGGGGCTGTAGTGGTTTTCCGAGATATCACTGAAGAGAAGGAGATTGTGCGGGCGAAGGAGTCTGCTGAGGAAGCATTTCGAGCTAAATCGGAGTTTCTAGCCATCATGAGCCATGAGCTGCGCACTCCGATGAACGGTATTATTGGAATGGCAGACTTGCTCTCGGGTACAGCACTGGATGAAGAGCAAAGCTACTACACACAGATCATTAACAGTAGCGGAGAGGCATTGCTTCATATTTTGAATGAAGTACTTGATTTCAGCAAAATTGAAGCAGGCATGATGACACTTGAACTGCAAATGGTGGATTTGCGTGAAGTAATACAGAATGTTAGTGAGCTATTCTATCCGAAGGTTAAAGAGAAAGGATTGTTATTGACTAGCGATATTGCACCGGAACTTCCACCCATTATTGTGACGGACGAGGCCAGATTACGCCAAATTCTCGTGAACTTGGTCGGGAATGCGGTGAAATTTACGGAGACAGGTGAAATCAGTATTTCTGCCAAGCTGGAAGCTTCACAAAAGTCAGGGAATATTATCGTTAAATTTATAGTTAAAGATACGGGTTTGGGGATTCCAGTTGCCAGTCAAGGGTTATTGTTTCAATCGTTCACGCAATTGCATCCTTCCATCAATCGTAAATATGGCGGAACAGGACTTGGACTGGCCATTAGCAAAAAGCTAGCAGAGCTGCTAGGAGGAACGATTGGTGTTAGGAGTTGTGAGGAACACGGCTCAGAGTTCTATTTCACAGTGGAGTTCTCTTTGCCAAAAGAGGAATGGAATCAGAAAGTTCCACTCAATCATTCAGCGGATGTAGTCAGACACGATAACCCTAACACTAAAGAGTCTGTTAAGGGAGAATATGGACCTATGTCCATTCTCATCGCTGAAGATCATCCTGTGAATCAGCAACTGATGCAGGCTTATCTGAAGAAGCGGGGTTATGTTCCTGACATCGCATCAAATGGTGAGGAAGCGGTTCGGGCTGTACTGTCCAAGGATTATGATCTGGTATTTATGGATGTTCAGATGCCAATTATGGATGGGATAGAAGCAACAGGAATCATTCGTGAGAAGCTCGGGCTATCTCCAATTATTATTGCGGCCACAGCCTTTGCCAGAAATGAAGATAAAGACATGTGTCTGAGTGCAGGGATGCAGGATTTCATCTCCAAGCCGATTTCAATAAAGGAGCTCGACAGGGTATTAAAAGATTGGTCTACTCGGATTCGATAAGGATGATGAGTATCATTGACAAAAAAGGTTGATGATTAATATATTTGTAATCATTTTTTTAGCTCTGTTAGCAGCCGGTTTGATTTGCGGAATCAAGTGGTGGACAACCACGATGAACAGTATCAGCAAGGAGATTTGAAAGCTATAATTACGGTGGATGGTAAAGAGTACAAGACCGTTTCTTTGACTAAAGAAGAACAAATTATAGATATTCAAACGAAGTTTGGTCACATTCCCGCCCGTGTTATGGTTAAAGTATTTAACCCTAACCGATCCGTGAATGATCCAGATGAGCTGGATGCAATTATTTAATAGGGTTAGCTGTACTCTGCAACGCTTTCCATGCGGCTATAGAGTCAGCACTTGTGTAAATGTAAGGTGTTGTTGGTTGCGCGATGGGTGTAATCGTTTCTGCGCGAATTCGCATCATTTCTTGGCCCTTGTGTTGCACAACTTGAAGCTTGCCCCGGACCTCTATCCAGGTATCGGTGGGCAAGCTTTTTAGTTTGCCGGAATCAACCAGCATCCCAAACGGAGTAGCATCGGCGGTACAACACTGTACTAGAAATCTGCCAATCGCAAAAGCATTCTCTGGCGTTTCGCTTTCGTCACGATATAGAAAACCAGAAACGGAAATTTCTTTGCCTTCAAATTGCTGTTTATACATGTCAATAGCACCTAGTGTTTCGGAGAAAATAGCTGAATAAACTGGGATAGTAGGCTGTACATAGAGAATCTTAGCTAGCTCGGTAAGCTCCTCATGATAAGGATCAATCGATTCGAATCTAGCGGCATTTTTAGTCTCTGATGGTAATGAGGATAACGATATCCCCTTTTTGCTAGCTGCCATACTTCCCAAGGCTCGATCAGGAAGTGCAAATCCAAGCAGCAGTGGAAAAAGGAATAATCCATACAGTGCTGTACTTTTGAATATGGAATGTGGGAGACGATGTTCGCAGTCACATAGAACACTACCCTTACCAAATAAGGCCTGAATGGCCAAGCTGAGCGCCATAAGTGTCAGAGGGATCGGACATAATTGAACCCAGCGTGCCAGCTTGGGAGCTACATAATAATGCAAAGCGTCCTGCTGCACCAGATGCCCAATATAAAGGGCGAAAGCAAACAGAATGACCGCCCTTAACAAATAGTGAAACCTGATGCTTCGAGAGTCATTCATGCTTTTCCTCCTAACAATGCGATAAGTATCTACTTGCCACCTCTATGATTACAGCCATAAGGACATGAATACGGCCCCGATAAACACGCTCGAGAAGATAAGAAAGAACAAATAAAGAGCAAATTTGGTCTTAAACAGCGAGAGTAACATCAATGAATTTTTGAAATCCAACATAGGCCCGAACACCATAAAAGCGAGCAGTGCACCTGCCGGAAAAGAATGTACAAAGGTGGAAGCTACAAAGGCATCTGAGGTGGAACAGAGCGAAAGCACAAATGCCAGTCCCATCATGAAAAAATAAGATCCTAGCGGCTTATCACCGATCGCTGCCAGACTGTCCTGAACCATAAACGTCTGGATGGCAGAGGTTAGTAAACAGCCGATAATTAAGTATTTTCCCATCTCAAAAAACTCATCCGAGGTATGAACGAAGACGGCAGCTAACTTTCCTCCACGAGAATTATTATGATGAGTGTTATCGGTCTCACGCTGAACGCTTAGGCGTATCGGGGACTTTTTCACCGTTGCGTAGATAATCAAACCTATTATACAGGCGACAGCAAAGGCTAAACCCATCCGGGCATAAGCTAGTTCTGAGTGGTTACGAAAAGCTGTCAGTGTTGCTCCATAGACAACTGGATTTAGGATTGGTCCGGATAAAATGAACACGATGGCTACGTAGACAGGCATCCCCTTATGGATAAGGCGGCGGACGAGTGGAATCATTCCACATTCGCATACCGGAAAAATAATTCCGAGCAGGCAAGCGAATAAAATGGCAGGAAGAGCCTGCTGTGGAATCCAGCGGGAGATCATTTCATCTGGGATAAAGACTCGAAGCAGCGAGGATAATAATGCTCCTGCTAACACAAACGGCAAGGCTTCTAGCAAAATCCCGATAAATCCGGTTTTGAACGTGTCAATGTACGCGTTATCTAGTAGTTCCAGTTGATTCGGCACCCATATAAAACCAATGATAATCAGGAATGAGATCGGTAGAAGCGGCGGCAGTATTTTTAAAGGGGAAAGGGTAGTCAAGGTGCGAATAAGGCGGTCCACCGATCTGCCAGCAGTTCCTCATCAATATTCATCCCGATGAATACCACATAAGGCATTCCGGGATAACGTGACGCCTCCCAGCTCGTACGCATTCCCGCATATTGGACAAGTTGAACCGGTTCCTGTTCGGACAAAAGGATATGCCCCTTGGCACGGAGCAGGTTGTCCCCCCATTCTTGAAAGAAAGCTTCTAGACGTTCTTTTGAAGGCATTGTAGTCCCTGCTTGTGGTAGGGTTAACGTAATCGCGGTCACTTGGGAAAAAGAAGCATGCGGCTCCTCTTGCCGTTCTTTTACTGCTGTAGCCCCCTGTTCTGAATTCATTTGTTTAAGTGTTGCACCTTTAAAGGTTTGAGGTGCTCGTTGTGGCGCGGGAGCGATGATTTTACGTGGAATGATTCCTGATAATATCGGAGAAAGGTTGATCTCACTGTAATGCGTATATACAATTTCAGCCTCTGAATTTTGCTTTCGAACTCCCTTTTCAATTCGCCATAAGGTTTCGGGTTCTACAAGATCGCTCTTGTTAACGACAATGAGATCGGCGGTGGACAGCTGCTTGCGAAGGGTACGAACCAGTTGTTTGTCAGAGGAGAGTCTGCTGTTATATTCCAAGGCGTTTTCTGCATCCAATAAGGTAATCGTAAAATGCAATTCGACCCTTTCCTGTAGAGCGGTTTCTTGCAGTGTTTTGGCAATTTCTTCAGGATTTGCGACGCCAGTAAGCTCGATATAAATAGCATCGGGGCGCCCTCTTAGCAGTACGAGCAGGCTATCTGCCAGATCTTCTTTACGGCTACAGCATACGCATCCGTCCAGCAGCTTAGTCACGGTTGTGCCCGTATGCTCCTGCAGAATATACCCATCTACATCTCTCTTTCCCAGCTCATTCATGACTACGCCGGGGTTCAGACCTCTTACCTTGCTCTCTTTCAGCAGGGACAACAGCAGAGTTGTCTTCCCGCTCCCCAGAAACCCGCTCAAAATAATTACTGGTATCTTCATGATCTCCACTCCTGCCTGATTCTCATGAAATTACAAGAATCATATTTTTATATTTCCATCTATACGTGATTTGTCCACCAGAAAGACCACAAAATTAAGAGAGTCGAAATATTTACAAGACGATAGTTGACAGAGTGTGAATAAAACGTGTACGATGTGTTAATCGTAATTATTACGATTTAATCGAAAAGGAGATGGAACCAATGAGAGTAATCATTACTTTAGCATGTACGGAGACAGGAGATCGCAACTATACCACTACCAAGAATAAGCGAAATCATCCAGAACGTATGGAAATGAAGAAATATTGTCCACGTCTGAAAAGAGTTACATTACATCGAGAAACACGGTAAGAATTGTAGTATTAAAATTTTTATTTTTAACAAATATTGGAGTGTGGTTTATGAAAAAGATTCCTGTTACCGTACTAAGTGGCTACTTAGGCTCCGGGAAAACTACGCTGCTGAATCATGTCTTGCACAACCGTGAAGGG
Organism: Paenibacillus sp. UBA6285; assembly: GCA_002438345.1. Taxonomy (GTDB): domain Bacteria; phylum Bacillota; class Bacilli; order Paenibacillales; family Paenibacillaceae; genus Paenibacillus_AQ. The sequence goes on along the minus strand of DJUJ01000223.1, from coordinate 12,832 downwards.
CTCAAAGTAGCCGTTATCGTAAATGACATGAGTGAAGTGAATGTGGATGCAAATCTCGTGAAGTCCGGAAATACACTTTCCAGAACGGAAGAGAAATTAGTTGAAATGTCCAATGGGTGTATCTGTTGTACGCTTCGTGATGATTTGATTGTCGAAGTGCAAAAGCTGGCTGCTGAAGGTCGTTTTGATTATATTCTGATTGAATCCTCTGGCATTAGCGAACCTGTGCCGGTGGCTCAGACCTTTACCTATGCAAATCCAGAACTGGATATTGATTTGACTTCGCTCGCTCAATTGGACACGATGGTGACCGTTGTGGATGCGGGCCGATTCTGGCATGACTTCTCTTCTGGCGATAGTCTGATGGATCGTAGTCAAAGGGTTGGTGAAGACGATTTTCGCGATATTGTGGATTTGCTCATTGATCAGATCGAAACTTGTGATGTGTTGCTGCTTAATAAGTGTGATCTGCTGGAAGAACAAGAATTGAATAGACTTGAAGCTGTGCTCCGTAAACTTCAACCAACCGCTAAGCTGATCCGTACCATAAATGTAGTAGTGGACCCTAAGGAGATTCTCAATACGGGATTATTTAACTTTGAGAAAACAAGCTTATCCTCTGGCTGGATTACGGAGCTTAACAAGGAGACACATACGCCTGAGACGGAGGAATACGGGATATCTTCTTTTATCTATCGCCGGAGAACAACTTTCCATCCGCAAAGGTTAAGCTTTTTCTTTAGTAATTGGCCAGAAGTAGTTGTTAGGGCGAAGGGGGTTGTATGGGTTGCTGCGGAGGGCGATCTTGCAGCTACTATTAGTCAGGCTGGATCTTCGATTCAGTTCGGACCTGCCGGTTACTGGCTAGCTACATTGCCTGAAGATCAGCAACTGGAGCTACTGGAAAGCGAACCTGAAATGAAGGCCAAATGGGACAATCAGTGGGGCGATCGAATGAATGAAATCGTATTTATCGGTGTAAGTATGGATCGAGCACAAATCGAAGCCAGATTGGATAGATGTTTGTTGACGGTTGATGAGCTGAAGCAGGATTGGACTGCGTTTAATAATCCGCTTCCGTGGCCAGTTGAGGAACTCCTTGCGGCAGCCACAGAGGGATAGAAATTCAGATGAAATAGCAGGTGGAAATCCGGAATCCAGGAAGTTGGGATTCTGGATTTTTGCTGTACAGTTATAGTGAGTTTCTTAAAACTTGGCTATGCTTTAGATAGGACTATGAATTATCATAAAAGGAAAATATTTCTATTAGACATGGAGGCGATACATGTGAGCTATTCAGATACATTCATCCGTGTAGCAGACCATCCGTGTCTGCGAGCTTCACTGCTGCCTAAGCGTTTTGGCTGGGGTGTCCATTACAATACTGAGGGGAAAATATCCCTTTATGGCAAGGAGTCTCCTGAATATGTATATTTTATTTCCCAAGGAGAAGATGTTGTGAAGTTAGTGCTCCATCAGTATTGAATTAAGCGGGGCCGCACTGACTATTGCGGCAGAGTGGGACCCCGCGACCTACGACTTATAAAGAAGGGAAATACGCTCACTTTTTTAGTGAAGCCGATTTAAGACAGCATTTTGAGCACACGGAATTAATAAAGACTGGCTCCTATATAGAGATACTTAGAGATCCACATGGATCCACTCATCAATACGTCCTAAGATCTATATTCGCAAGGAAATTACACGAACTTCCCTTGACCCGGTAGCGCCATTTCTTTGAAATTTTTGCATAAATGAGCAAGCTGAGTAGACAACTCCGCACCTTCCATAGGCACTCCATGCCCCGAGAGAACGATATGGGGATCTAGCAGCGCTAGTGTACGGACTGACTTCTCCGCGTCTTCCCAGTCTGTTGTGAAATAAGAGGGTGGGCCGTGCACAACCTGATGTTGTGTAGCCACTGCGAATACAGACTCTTGTTTGACTGTAAGAAAGGTGTCACCAGCAATCAGTACCTTATCCTCAGCTCTGAATAGGGAGATATGTCCGGGACTATGCCCAGGCGTATGGATCCATTTCCAGCCTATTGCCCCAGGGACGGTTCTATCTTCTGGCAGTGGATGTACGGCTGATCCAAGATCGATCCCTCGATGTGAAAATAATGAGGACACCATACTCATAAGCCCACCGCCTACAGCCGGATCAGCTGGAGGGTAATCCTCTTTACCTGTTAGAAAAGGAAGCTCTAGTGGATGAGCATACACGGGTACATTCCATTCCTCAACAAGCTTTTTTACGCCCCCAATATGGTCAAAATGCCCATGAGTCAGGATAATCGCCACCGGAGGCTTTTCATACTTCTCCTTAGCAAAATCAATAATACTGCCTGTGTAAGAGCTAAGACCTGTATCTACAATGATCCAGTCCGAAGAGGGCTGGCCTATGAATGCGCAATTTACGAACATGGTTCGTAGTCCGATGACACCGGGGGCCACGTCCCAAGTATCGGTGTAACCTTCTGATAGTATTCCGTCAAGTCTCATCTTACGCCTCCTGTTCCGTTCTTAAGTTCTGAACGATGTACCTAAACAGTAGTATGACCTTTTTTTGAGAAAAAAATATGGCAAAAAACCCTTCTCATTAATTAATGAAGAAGGGCTGGCATTGAACTTATTAAGCGAAAGGATCACATTAGAGCGTTTCACAATCTGCAAATAGAATATGGCGTGGAATCCGGAAGAAAGCTTCGGCTTTTTCCTGCAGAGCAGGGGTAGGTAGATGGCTACTGTGCAACCATTTCCGAAGCGTTCCGGGATGGACCCCTATCCAAATACTTACATCAGTTACAGAAAAATCGTAAACCATGCAGAGGCCAGTCAGAATAACATTGCTACGTGGTGAACTGGTAATACTTCTTTTCATAAATCGTGAAGGTGTTGGTTGACATACAATTGGACTTTGACGAATCAGTGTTTCATTGAACAAAATGTGGGGCGGGTAGCCCAAAAGGCGGCAGGTCTTGTCTATGTTATTGTTGGAAGGGATACGACCTTCGTATACCCAGGCGCTTACACTGCGAGAGGATATACCAAGCTCTTCTGCGAGTCGAGACAGTTTGATATCCTTAGCCATCAATACAGCAAGTAACACACGGTTTCTAATCTGGCTGCGCTTTGGACGGCGGAATCTTTTTACACGAACGCCTTGTCCAAGATATTTGCGGTTGATCAGAGACCACGCCTGGATATTATGAGTTTCTTGTTGGTTACTAGGCATAATTCCTCCGATTTTTTAAAAATATTCTACAACACTTTCCTGTAAGTCGGCAATGGTTAATGCTGCTATTTCTGTCATCACTACTTAAGTTTCTTTCAGAACGCTTACGCTTATGATATATTTTTAATATCTAATTACAATATTACAACAGGGAGCGAGATAGAATGATCAAGCATATTGTGTTTTTTAAATTGAAGGACCGGTCCGAAGAAAGCGTTGAGGCAACGGTAGCAGTACTGCGAAATATGGAAGGCAAAATCCCGCAGCTCCTCTCGATTGAAGTAGGTGCTGACATCATTCATTCTGATCGATCTTTTGATATTGCTCTAGTTACGGTGGTAGCTTCTCTAGAGGATTTACAGGCTTATCAGGTTCATCCGGCGCACAAGGAAGTTATAGCTCATATTAATGAAGTCAAAGAACTTTCAATTGCTATAGATTACGTAATTTAAGGGATCTACTGGAATATAGCATCATCATTTTATACCGGAAGCGGTGACAGGAATGCGTGAGCTCGAGTATCCAATGGAAGCGTTAACTTATTTGGTCGTTTTTCTTGCGGCATGTTTCATTATGTTCTTCTGGCTGAAACGTCGTGGTAAACGCGGTAAGTAGAGATAAATCAGATTTCTCTAACTATTTTCGACATGGGGGTATTGCTGTGTATTATGTCAACCGCAAACAAATCGAAACCATTCTTGCTCAAATCCCAGATATAACTGTTGGTCTTCGGACTGTAGCAGCTTCATGGGAGGGCAATACTTTAACCGGACTAATACAGGAACGCTGCCTTCATCTGGCGATAGAGGTGGTTACGGACGTTGGTAGTTGTCTGATCGACGGTTTTATTATGCGTGATGCTGGAAGTTATGAGGATATTATTTCAATAATCCATGAAGAAAAAGTGCTAGGGAAAAGTGAGATTTATGAGAGATTGATAGAGCTTGTCGCTCTCCGTAAGCCGCTCGTTCAGGATTATTTTGTCTGGGAGAGAAAAGCACTGCACCCGCTCACTCCGATCCTTTCAGAGGTGCTCGAGCAGTTTGCTGTCGAAGTAGGGAATTATTTGGATCAGGAACTTGGGTCCGATGTAACGCTATAATAGCATAGGATAGAATCATATAGAATAGGCGATAGCCGTGAAAGAGAGGGGTTCCTTTATGATGAAGATGGGGCAAGAAAATGGATCGACAAGGCACTTGATTATGACGCTCCTGAAGACGAAAGGACCACTGACCATCGGCGCGCTGGCAGAAGAATTGGGAATTACAGAGATGGGTGTGCGTCGTCATGTGCTTCAGCTGGAGCAGGAGGGACTTGCCAAGACAAGAGTGGTCCGGCAAGCGATGGGGCGGCCTTTACATATGTATTCTTTAACTGAGAAGGCCGAAGAGTATTTTCCAAAAAGCTATCACAATCTGGCTTTGGAACTTCTGCGTGAATTGGATTACGGCAGTGNNAAGACGCTGTTAATATATTATTTGAAGGGCGCCGTCGCCGGATGCTGGGCCAGTACGCTCCGATGATGGAACGCCGGAATTTGGAAGAACGAGTAGCTGAGTTATCTTCGATCCAAAATGCCGGTGGATATATGGCAGAGTGGAACCGTGAAGAGGATGGTTCGTATGTAATAAGGGAATACAATTGCCCGATTCGCCAGGTTGCTACTCAGTATCGTAAGGCTTGTCAATGCGAGCATAGCCTATTTGAGGAATTGCTGGATGCTAAGGTAACTCGCAGTGAATGTATGGCAGAAGGCGGACAATGCTGTCGATACGCTATTTCACCCAAAAATGTAACAGACAAAACTTCTGAAAAGTCGTAATAATTAGTCACAAGACAAACTCCTGCTGCTTATGATATAGCAGATATAGGCATTAGCCCGGTAGAGCGGGGAGCAATGAATTCAAAGGAGAGATGAAACGATGAAAAAGGACACAAAAGGTTTATTATGGGGAGCTTTAGTCGGAAGTGTGGTTGGATCGGTGACAGCACTCCTGTTCGCGCCTAAACCGGGTAAAGAGCTGCGTAAGGATATTGCTGACGGAACAGCTGCAGGCATTGAAAAGGTACAGGGAATTGCCGTGCAGGCAGGTGACAAGAGCATCGAGCTGTATGACAAAGCTAAAGATTCTATAGGTCATGTAGTACATGAGGTCCGCGAATGGAGCAAATCATGTTCGAATGCTGTTGAAGAAGAAGATACTGCTACTGTAGCTGTAAGCGGAATTGCTACTGAAGAGGCTATTCAAGAGGCTGCGGCCACTTTGGAAGTGATAACGGAGTTAGAGGTATCGCCTGTTAGCGATGAAGTAAGCAGTGAAGAAGCTAGTTTTGAAGAAGCTCAGCCAGATGACAAGGATAATAACGAAATCGCATAATGAAACAGTGGATGGAGTCTTCGTTTTTACGGTTAAAAGTACTTATTNNGAGGGTGGCTTTTTTATTTCATTCTCATTGACCTGTGAAATGATGGAAGAATTCTTAGCTTGAACTAAGAGTGCAAAAGGAGTATTATCTGCAATTGGGGCTGAAAGTCAGGTACATTTTGTTTTCGCCTTACATAAGCTACACAAAACAAGTAGAAGGAAGCGGTGTGTTCGTGCAGCAAGCTATTGCAATATTAGACTCAGGTGTGGGAGGGTTAACAGTTGTCAAAGAAGTGATGAGGCAACTCCCGCGGGAGAAGATCATTTATTTCGGAGATACTGCCCGAGCTCCGTACGGACCCCGTTCGACCGAGGAAGTAACACTGTTTACGGAACAAATTGTAGATTATTTGATCCAGTTTAATCCTAAAATGATTGTTATCGCTTGTAATACCGCAACAGCTGCGGCACTCGATTATATCTCGGCTAAGGTCTCCATCCCTGCCATTGGGGTGATTCATCCTGGAGCCCGTGCTGCAATTAGCGCGACCAAAAGCGGACATGTCGGCGTGATCGGTACGATAGGAACCATCAGTAGCGGGGCTTATACTAATGCGTTAAAGCAGCTGTCACCTTTTGTTGAGGTTGTAAGTCAAGCCTGCCCAGCGCTTGTCCCACTCGTCGAGCAAGGCATGTTCCGCTCAGAGAAAAGTCATGAAATTGTAGAGCAGGCACTGGAAGGCATTAAAGACAATAACATCGACACTTTAATTTTAGGATGCACTCATTATCCATTTCTTGTTGAGCCTATTGGAGAGACCATGGGTCCGGGAGTCAAACTGATCAGTTCTGCAGATGAGACAGCTCGTGAGATCAGCACGATTTTATATGATAAAGGAAAGCTGTCCATCGGGGATGAAAGTCCAATTCATCAGTTCTTCTGCAGCGGTGATGCCGAAATGTTTCAGAGAATCGCTCGAGATTGGCTCGGAGAACAAATTAGACGCACCCCAGTAGTATGGCAAGTATCCACGTTATAAGCAGAGTTGAATTGAATAGGGACAAACTCCATGGAGTGTAAGGATAAAATAGGCTGGGAAGCACATTTCCCAGCCTATTTTCTTGAAATATAAGAATTTATTTGTGATTCATTTCTCCTTCATGTAGGGTAGTGGCGCTTGCATACAATAGAGTTAAGTGCTGTATGCTGCTATTTTTGTATCGCTGTATCAGCAATTTAAGGCCGAGAGGATGAGACCTAATGCGACAATATATTGCAAGTAGGGGAGATACCGTAAGCCGAATTGCCGCCCTGCATGGATTAAACCCTGAGCATGTCATTCAAGGCAATCCATGGGTTGGGAGACAGTCTTATTTATATCCAGGTCAGGTTTTATTTCTGCCATCTTCGCCACGTAAAAGGTATGCGGTGCAAGAAGGGGACGATCCTGAACGCATAGCCTCATTATTCAATGTGTGTTTAGATGATTTGGAGAAGCTTAATCCAGGTGTGACCTCAGGGCGCTACTGTACACCGGGGAAAGTGCTCGTCATTCCACCTCCGATTCCAGAGCGCGTGGTATTCCTGCGTGGAGAGTATGGCCCGGTTGATCTTGAGAACGACATCAGCAGTTTGCTTGCACAATATCCATTTATACAAGCAGAAACGATTGGTAACAGCGTGCTTGGTAAGCCAATTCATGTGCTAAAAATGGGCAATGGAACCCGTCATCTGCATGTTAACGCGGCTCTGCATGCTAATGAATGGCTGACCTCGCCTTGCCTGATGTCGTTCATAGAAGAGTACGCAGCAGCTTATGCTAAAGGTTTGGCATGGAATGGTCATCGTCCAGAGGAATGGTACAATAACTGGACCCTATGGGCTGTACCTATGGCTAACCCTGACGGCGTGGAGTTAGTGCAGGAAGGCGTTTTACCAGGCCACCCTTATTATGCGGACCTTATGAAATGGAACGGGGGACGGCGTAGTTTTCGCCATTGGAAGGCCAATATACGTGGTGTGGATCTCGGGGATCAGTTCCCTGCTCATTGGGAAGAGGAACGGGAACGCCGTGGTGTAAACCTGCCCTCTCCGCGTGATTACAGTGGTCCTGAGGCGCTAAGTGAACCTGAGGCAGCCGCACTGGCAGTACTTGCTGAGAGAGTACCCGGAGAAGCTGCAGTGTCTTTGCATAGCCAAGGGGGAGAGATCTACTGGAATTACCGGGGATATGAGCCTCCCGAAAGCCGCGAATTAGCAGCACGGCTGGCCTCTGCGAGTNNACTGGCAGCGATGCTGGATATAAGGATTGGTTCATCCAGACCTTTCGCAAACCTGGATTTACAGTAGAGCTGGGGATCGGCAAAAATCCGTTGCCACTGGCAGATTTTGAGGATATGGCACTAGAAACGGGTCTAATTTTGGGAACGATACTATCCAATGTGAAATAATTATGAAACAATTACAGTAAACTTGCGTAACATAAACATAGGGTATGGCCGCTGTCGTCACTACACGTTATCCGCGGCTGTATCCTTTTTACTTGGGAGGAGGGCTACTATGAAACTGAAAAAGCTGCTGTCACTAAAACAATGGTCTCATATCTTCAGCAGCTCCTGGCGATATGTAATCTCCCCTAAAGTCGCAATAGGGGACAAGCTGTTATTCACAATTCCAGTGCTGCTCTATTGGGTGTTGCCGGATTTCATGCCTTTTTTGCCGATCGATGATATTGGTATGACGATGCTCCTTATGGGCTGGTTCGTGTCACGGATGGGACGAAAATACCCGGCACNNTTCAGGCCGGAAAATGAGGCAGTGAAGTGAGATCTGCCTCGGATTGTGTATCTATTTTGTTAATATAGTTGCTTTTAGATATCATTTACCTTTAAAATAGGTAATTGAGTATTTAATTTAAGTACTAGGAGATGGAATATAGATGAAGGTCAAAATTACCCGCAATGCGGCTAAAGTGATAAAGAAACAAATGGAACTTGAAGGAAACAGCGAGTTGAAGCTTCGCGTAGCGATTACGCATGCTCACGGTGATCATGCTCACTACGGACTGGATTTGGACACGCCTAACGAGAATGATGTTGTAGTCTCGACAGATAAGGAAATCGATGTTATTCTTGATCCGAATCAACCGCTCCTTGATGGTGTGGTCGTTGATTATTTGTATCTTCCTGAAGAAGGTTTTGTCATTACTAATCCGTCTAAAGGTAATCACGGCGATCACTAAATGTTCGCCTTAAATTTCGGACATAAAGAAGGGTTGCTCCATGGCTAACGAAATACAAGTGTGCGATGAATGTAATTTTATGAAATTGAAGAGTATTATACCCAAACTGCAAAAGATGGCGCCTGATGCAGAGATCAAGGTCGGCTGTAAGTCGTACTGCGGTCCATGTGGCAAACGGGCCTTTGTTTATGTTAATGGTCGTTATGTGAGTGCTCCAACAGAGGAAGAAGTGTTGAAGAAGGCAGAAGCTTTTATCAAACAACCGGCCGTTCAGAAATAATGCAGAGGTCTTATCTATTAACTTAAAAAGCCCTAAACCCGTGTTGATGACGGAGTTTAGGGCTTTTTGTTTATAAAATGGAAATTTTTAGGGTGCGGATTCTTCTTTTCGGAGCATCTTGATGCCATCGTATTTCATGATATCGTCTGAGATTTGCAGTCGTTGCTTGCTTGTCTCGAACCCGGTGCTGCACCCCGCAACGTCAATGGCTTCGCGGCTGTCGAGGCTATAACAGGTGCCGCTGTCGAATTGTCCATTTTCACTTGGGAGATAGGATCTCTTCGCATCGGCAAAGGCGCCGGTTCGCAGTGTCACAAGTCGCTCTCTGCCACTGAACAGATTATTACCCATGAGATAATAAGGATCCTGAGAGATTCCCAGCAGATGGAGTAAGGAAGGTGTGAGATCCAATTGACCAGCCGGATTAGAATCAACTACCGAGGAGTTAGTGCCAGGTAGATGAATGAGCAATGGAACTTGGTGCATGATTTGATGCATGTCGAGCTTATTTAGGCTTTTGCCAAGAAATTGTTCGTAGTAAGAGGTCTCTTGGATTGAGTTATCATGATCCCCATAAAAGGCAAGAATCGTATTATCCCACAACCCACGCTGTTTCATATCACTCACTAGTTCCCCTAAAGCTTCATCCGTATAGTGAACAGCCTGCAAATAATCTCCGAAGATGGTACCCTTAAACTCGCCGGTATCAAGCCCTTGCTTGTCCGCAGGGAGAGAATAAGGATGATGACTAGATAGTGTAGTCAAAAAAGAGTAAAAAGGCTTCTGTATCGATTCTGCAGTATCCATAATATTCAGTGACTGCCGCAGGAACGATTTATCTCCCAATGACCAGCCTAGGGGCTCATCGATCTTGTAGTCTTTTTTACTATAAAAATGGTCATACCCCATCGCCTTATACATAATCTGTCGATTCCAAAAGCTTCCCTCATACGCATGGAAGGCATTGGTGCTGTAGCCCTTTGATTTCAAAATGGCAGGCAGAGTGTCAAAATGATGATCCGGGTAACGGACAAATACCGAACCGGAGACCAGCGGATACAGTGAACCATTCGAGGCGAAATCTGCATCGGAAGTTCGGCCTTGTGAGGTCTGATGATAGTAATTACTGAAGTATGTGTTCTCTTTGATTAGCGAGTTTAGATTAGGTGTAATCTCTTGTCCGTTAATTGAACGTCCCACTACAAAATTCATAAAAGCTTCAGCTTGAATAACAACGATGTTGCTTCCGCTGTATTTCCCAAAGCTGTCGTTAAGGGTACTTTGCTCAGCATTGTGCTCATTGAACCAAAGCTTCAAGGAGCTAGCTTCCTTTTGTGAAAGCTCAGGCTGCGGACCAAGATGATCTTTGGCATACAAGTAAATATCATAACCGTGAAAGCCAATGAGACCTGTAACGTTATACATCGCCAAGCTCCACCAGTTACCAGTGAATAAACCCTTGGCCCAGGTAGTGGCGTAAGAGTGGATAGGGCCGAAGGTCAGAATGCAGCCCAGTACCAATGCAACGACACCATTAGCGCTCCGTTTCAATACTCTCATTGAGCGTGAAGAGGGGCGAAAATGACTTGTACGGGCGTAATAGTGAGATTGTCCATGGGTGCTAAAGGTAGTATTTGACCTGTATGTACGGAAATATCGGCGGTATAACCCTATACCGATACCAAATGCGATAAGCAGAATCCAATCTGCAAACAAATAGAGATCGGAAGGACGGAGCAGCGCGAAGATACTTCCGCCAAGCGCATCCATCTGTCCAGCTTGAAACAATACAGGAACCGTGATGAAATCCTGAAAGTATCGGTAGTAAACGATATCTGCATAAATAACCAGCGTCAGGAGCAAGTTTAGGCTTATCAGGGCTATGGTCTGTCCGCGGCGGGGAAGCCACAGTGTCCAAAAGGACAGCAGCATAACTGAACCGACAGCAATCAGCTTGTCTTGACGGTTCATGTCAATATTGGGGGCATGTAGCCCACTATGCAGGATTATTAGCTTGGCGAGCATGATGCCAAGAAAAAAGATATAACCGATATAACGGGAGCGGATCACACTGGTTATTGTACCTGCGACTGATGAGCTGCTCCTAGTAGTTGGAAATCGTGACACTTTAAAGCCTCCTAGCACAGAAAATGAATAGTCCGAGAAAAAGGACACCCTCCTCATACGAGGGAGATGTCCGTTTTTTGGGGCAGGATCATGGTCTTCCAATTTATTTCGGATTTCTAGGTGGAAGTGGACCCAAGTATTGATAATATTGACACTCAATACGTCCGTTATACAGCTTACGACGTTTGTCCGCCTTACGTCCGTAATATTGTTCGAATTCCTTGTAAGGGCTAATGGCAAAGAATGACCAAGTAGGTAGATATAGCATCATTTCGCCAAACTGGCGAGTCAGCTTCTCAACCTCTTTGTCATTACTGATCCGTTCACCATATGGCGGGTTGGTGATGATACAACCATATTCGCCTTGGGGTCTTGCTTTGGCGGCAGCCATCACGGTGAAGGTGATTTCTCCGGACAAGCCGGCGCTTTTAGCAGCGGCTTCAGCAATTTCTATGGCAGCAGGATCGATATCCGTGCCGGTTAGCTGCAAAGGATAATCGTCTCGGACGGCATCGAAGGCTTCTTCACGAGCTTCTTCCCAAAGATACTTAGGAATGACTGGCCAATGTTCGGAAGGGAATGAACGACGAAGTCCCGGTGCGATGTTCCAAGCGATCATGGCGGCTTCAATTAACAGTGTTCCTGAACCACAGCATGGATCATATAGCGGTCGGTGGCCATTCCAGCGGCTAAGCTGGATTAAAGCTGCAGCCATCGTTTCCTTCAGGGGCGCTTCTGTAGCCTGTCTGCGATATCCGCGTTTGTGAAGAGCGGGCCCAGTGGTGTCTAACGTAATCAGAGCGATATCATTTAACAAAATCACTTCGATCACATATCGAGGTCCGTTCTCTGGGAACCAGTCCGTATGATAGGAGAGCTTCAGCTTCTCGACGATCGCTTTTTTGACAATCCCTTGGCAAGCAGGTACACTCGTTAGTTGTGATTTATGGGATCGTCCTTCAACCGGGAACTCTCCATTCTCAGGAATCCATTCTTCCCAAGGTAGGGCTTTAACACCCTCGAATAACTCATCGAAGGTTTTGGCCGGGAATTGACCCATTTTTACTAATACGCGGTCGGATGTACGCAGCCACAAATTACAGCGACAGATGTCGATATAATCACCGCTGAACAATACCCGACCGTTCTCGACCGTGGTCTCATAACCCAGTTCGTTTAATTCGCGCGCTACTACAGCTTCTAATCCCATAGGGGCAGTAGCGATTAATTGTAATTTGCTCAAATACTCTCAACTCCGTTTAACTTGTAGATAAATACAAAAAGCCAGTACAATAAGAAGAAACGACGTTGTCGTCCTTTAAAGACGACATCCGTTCCTCGTAGAAATATAAGAATGTTATAGTTGTGCAGCATATAAACTCTTATATTTACAAAAAACACCGTCCCCTAAGGAACGATGTTGAAGTGACTCAGCCGAAACGACCCGTGATATATTCTTGTGTCATTTGATTCTCAGGATTTGTAAAGACCTTATCCGTCTTATCATACTCTACAAGAGATCCTAGATAAAAGTAAGCTGTATAATCAGAAATCCGTGCAGCTTGCTGCATGTTGTG
>DJUJ01000157.1:5057-19377 GCA_002438345.1 Paenibacillus sp. UBA6285 | reverse complement strand
TTTTGGATTTCACTTTCGTGATTTCCTACTCACTCGTTGTTCAGTTTTCAAAGATCAAGCTGTTTATTTCGTCGTTGTTGTTGTTCAGCAGCGACCTTTATAATATATCACAGCGCCCTCGTTTTAGTCAACCTTTTTTTAATTTCTTTTTTCGGTTGTCTTTCGAATGTTTTCGAAAGCATATCACTGTGTCAGAGGGACGAGTTATAATTTAACACATGAACTAGGAAAGAGTCAACCATTAATTTTAATGAATAAATATGAGTGTTTCATAATAGTAAGCAAACAAAAAAGAGAGTGCTCAGCCCTCCCTATCCTTACTTATCTTCTCTATAGTTAATCATCATATACTGCATCTAATTCATCTCTATAATGTATATCGGATCGCATGACCCTCTCCCCTGTAACCGTCGGCCCATGAAGTAATCTCACGGATTAGCGAACGAGAAACAAGCTTTCGTAATACCAGAGGTAACTCAGCCTCTAATTGACACAGACCAGAATGCTGTAGTAATTCTTTTATGCTCCATGCTTCCTTACGACTATTCAAAATATTAAAGAGCAAAGCACAACAATCCGTCATTTTGGACATAATTCCAAATTCACATGCTAGAAGAACAAGCTCAACTCGTTGCTCTAAGGTCTCAGTGCTTACAGTTAGTTCCTCATATAGTTTGTGAACCGATGTGTTCATGCTTTTAACCTGTTCCCAAACAGCCGGCTCTGGAAATGCACCTGCTTCACTCACTTCTATTCTTGCCCAATGATATAGAGCCATCAATACACAGTTATACGCATCCATATTGCAACCAGCTTCTATATACCGCTTGGATTTCACATACAAATGCAAGAAACGAGCAAACTCCATGAATTCAACACGTTCCTTAAGAGGCCCTTCAAATTGCAAAATCTCTCGGCGCATATCCTCTAGTATTCCTTTGGGATCCCATATCACTTCCCCTGTCATCAAACTAGTAAGGAGTTCGTTATTATCTCCCGCCATGACAGCCCGCTCCAACGCGGAAAGGCCAATATGGACTGACTGGGTCCGTTTGTCACCGGCAATGGTGTGGCGAACAATATGTTCTAAATCCTGTTCCTCATGCAAAACTAATACAACCATATCAAAATCGTTAAGTAGCGCGCTTTGAAATGGAGTATTCCCTTTCTGCCGCAAAGCGACAGCTCCTAAAACATTCTCTTCAAACGTTTCTCCACTCAACAAAGTTACATTGGACAATTCCATGCTTCCCTCCATTAAATTTGGCGATTTTGCGTCCAGTCAGTTATAATTCAGTTATAATATTATTCTACATATGCATGACAGTTCCTTCTGAACAACCGAACTATATTTTAGTAAGGAGCAAACACTCATGAAGTTTAAAACGGCCAAAATTAATGCTTTTCGCACATGGGGATTACTGCTCACAATGCTCGGAATGGGACTTATGGTTTTGGGTACAGCAGGCATCGTATTCTGGGGATCGACTGGAAAAGTATTCGCTGGAATTGGACTTGTAATCGGTTTAATTTCCATGATGGCAAGTCTTGCGATCTATTTCTGGGCTGGCATGCTGTCAACGAGCGCAGTTCAGCTGGAGTGCCCGGAGTGTCACAAGCTAACCAAAATGCTTGGCAAAACAGACCGCTGTATGTTCTGCCATACCATTCTTACTATGGATCCGGCTGAAGCCAATATCACTGCAGAACAGCTTGAGAGTCAGCAACTTAACCACTAAACACACCTTACAAAAGTTCATTACTAGCGAAGTATATGTACTCTATAATGTTACACAAAGCATTACCTAGAACAGACAAAGGGGCTCCCAATATGGGAGCCCCTTTGTCTGTTCTGAATGATAAATAAAATTACTTATGAATTCCTTGTAGAGCCTCCCATGCGGACGGGTTACTAAAGCTGCGATTCCACGATCCAATGCCTCCAAGCCCAAAGGACTTAGCAAGCTCAACTCTAGATTTTAAGGAGTCCTTATCTTCTATCCATATTTTCTTAAGAGCGCCATCTTCCTTATACTCAACGTAATTCTGCCCAGCATCCTTATCAAATGTCGGGGTTAGTTTCTTCTCTTTGATAATTTTTTCAACGGCATTCATACTAACCGATTTAGAGCTTACCTTAGTCTTTCCATCTACTTCAGCCTCAGTCCAGATGCGGGTGTACAATGGGATCCCCAAAATCATCTTCTCCGGCGGTACATTGTCTTCCTCTATGATCCGACTTATTGAATTCTCTACCCAAGGTAACGAAGCAACGGAGCCAGCGATTGGACTAGCCGCCCAATGTTCATCATAAGCCATCACCATTAGATAATCGACTAGTGTTCCAAGAGCTTTACGATCAAGAAACGCTGACCACATCTCGCTATTGGATTTAGGGGTCACGTCTATGGAGACGATTAGATTCTTAGCCTGAGCCATCGGTTTTAGCTCTCGCATAAATTGAGTGACATTCTCTCCGTCTTTTGTATATACATTCTCAAAGTCGATATTAATTCCATCCAGATTGTATAAATCTGAATACTCAAGGATCTGAACGATTGCGTTCATCCGTTTCTCATAGCTGGACAATGCCTCAGTGGTTATGTCTGGATCGAAGCTATTGCTAAACAGTCCCCATACCTCTATACCGCGCTNNACATTGCCATCACCATCTATAATACTAAACCAGGTTGGACTAGCCACGTTAACGCCTGGTAGCTCGCCGAATGTATCCGGATTAGGTTTACGTTGGTAAACAGCCTCCCAATACAAATTAACTGACTTCCCTTTCCAGTTCCGTTCAGCCCGTGTAGGTGTGGATTTTTTCGGTTCCACTGTCTTTTGACCATCCTGGATAATGTCACTTGCCTTGGCATAACCTGCATACCCGCTGCTCAACTGCACAAACAGCCAGTCCTTATTTTCCTCATTCCAAATATTCACGATTGCCCCAGGAGACATATCCGCAACTATAGGCGCGTGAATTGACGCCTCATTGCGTAGAGCTACTGACTTGTCTTCTTGTTCACCTTTAACTTTTCCTAGCGAGACAGTCTCCCCTGCTGTCATTAAAAGAACTGCTCCAGTATTTGTATCCTCCTGAATTTCAAACCCATACAGGTCTTCTAACACATCCGCAGGAAGGTAGGTTACTTTATCCTTTACTTCAGGTGCTAACCGCAGCTGCAGCGGACGATTGTTCAGACTGGCATCGGTTTTATCCTCCTGCATGTATAGAAGTTCGCTATCCGTTGATAATATGACCGATTTCGTCTTCTCTTCATAACGAATGGACGTGTCCACATACTTTTGCAACAACGGTAATGGTAACAGCATGCTATCCCCGGTCCCCGTGGCAGAATAACCTGTGTGCTCTCCTTTTACAAAGATGGGATGCTCTTGAGCTTTCCAGTCCACATCTATATGCTGACGATTTGGTAATACATAAAATACAACCCAGTAAGCTGCTGCTGCAATGATTAAAAGTCCAAACAAGCGCCTAAAAAAACCTCCGCGCTTTTTGATGCGTCTCTGTCCCTGTCTTCTGTCCAAAATATATCCTCCAGATATTAAATGATTTTTTAGTAGAGTCTAACATTACGATTATAACATCCACTTGGTTTCGTATAACAAGTAGAAGATAGTCATTTATACTACAATTTGTTATATCCAAGAAGAAACGACGTTGTCGTCCTTTATTGATGACAACCGTTTCTCGTAGAAATATAAGGATAATGTATAGCGTGAAACTTATACGTTCTTATATTTCCAAAAAAATAAAAACGTGAGTCCTCCGCTTTCGGATTTCGCACGTTTATTGTGGTAACTTGGCATTTGGCCTTGATACCGTTCTATTCTAGTCTTAATGCTGCTGCTCTCTACAACATTTGCAAATTCCATGCAGTTCCATACGCAATCCTGTGATCTTAAAGCCTGTAGCTTGCTCAGCATGCAGCTCTACATCCCTAAGCGAAGGATAACTGAAATCCTCAATCTTACCGCATTGCTGACAGATAACATGATAATGATCAGACACATTGGCATCAAAACGGCTGGAGCTATCCCCATAGGTCAACTCACGAACCATGCCAGCTTCCATAAACATCTTGAGATTATTATATACGGTTGCCACGCTCATGCTCGGAAATTTAGGCTCTAATGCCCGATATATATCGTCAGCTGTAGGATGATTCATTGCTTCCATCAAATACGTAAGAATCGCATGACGCTGGGGCGTTATACGGACACCTGTTGTTTTTAACTGTTCCAATGCATGTTGTACGCCACTCCCCATGACTGTCACCGCCTTTTAAATTTAAAAATAAAAGAAATATTTCTTATAATTGTAAGACTGGGTTTTCAATCTTGTCAACGAAGTCGATACATTATATTCATTATTATATAAGAAAAATTACTTTTTTCAATATCCCTTCACATTTAAGNNCCTCAACGTGAAGCTTGAAATCACCTGTGCCCCCTTCACCGGGTATCTTCTTCTTATCAATCATTAAGCTAGGTAAATCTGAAGTAATATCGCCATATCCGCTGGAGCCATTCAACGTATAGTTCCCTAACAATGGCAAATATATATGGATATCGCCAACTGCACTATAAATGTCCCAGTCTCCTCCGACTTCATGTGAACGAACATCAATGATACCATTCAGGGATTCTGCACGCAGCTTCGATCTGGCCCCATCAATCTCTAAATTCCCGTTTTTGCTGGAAATATCGATCTCGTCTTCATTCCCGATTGCACTGATATTGCCAACAGCCGTTGATAATTTCAAGGCCCCTGTAACGTTCCAAGCATTCATGTTGCCACCGCTTGTCGATAATTCAACACTGCCCTGGACGGACCTAGCACGCACAGCTCCATTCAGTGTTTTCCCCTTCACATTACCAAAGATACGATGAAGAATAAGCTCACCATTCCCCGTTTCCAGTGAAATATCTTCGATCGCTTCAATGTTCTGCAAGGTGATTCCGCCGTTCATTGTACGAACATCAATGTTAAACCGACGGTCTTCCGGCAAAGAAATATCCAAATCCATACGCGGCTGACGCTTGCCTGATTCTCCGTACGCTTTACTGTTTGAAGTGATTTTTATGGTTGGTCCTTCAACAACATCCACAAAGGATTGTTCAGAAATGGCTTCAGCCATCGGACCCTCCAACTGATCTACCCAGACTGTAGTAGTAATTTGAATATTATCTACTGGTGCACGATGCAATAAAATATCCCCATTAATACCATCAACGGATATTTTGGCTGTATTTAATTCCACCGGAACAATGAGCGGAGCCTTCTGAAATTTGCTTCCCTTAGCCTCGCCATAGTCCACTGCCGCTGCCGTAAGGTTGAGACTGACATTTTTCCACAGATATAAATAATGTTCTTGTTCGGCAACGATAAACACACTTGCAGCAAGCAATATAGCAGATAAAAGGCCACGTAAATCCAATCTTATTCTTGTTCCTTTTTGTACAGAGCTTGAACGACCAGAGAAGAAATACATAAACAGGAACTCAATCCCCCATAACACTGGGATGACTGGCCACCACTTCAATAGTAAGAGCATATAGTCGGTTCCGTCTTTCCAATCCAGAAACAACGGGATGGCAATAGCAATAAGCAAGACCGATGCTGTGTATCTTCCTACACGCCGGTTGTGAGACTCATTTTTTTTGCGCCAAACGATTCCTCTAACAATCTCTCGCGATCCTATGAATAGACCACCACATAATAAAACTGCAGCCACGGCTACCTCGGTATAGTTCTCGATAAAGAATTGTAACCAGGCTGGTTTTTGGCGAAACAGAATGAGTAACGCTCCCCCTAAAAGCAGTAGAAGTCCAAAGGATATCCCAGGTTCACTGACGATAGTACGACGCTTAGGAGGTGAGGTTACTTTTGCCACAGTATCATCAAGCTCTTGTTCTTCGGGGTAACGAAGAAGCTTGTCTGCCGATTGCAGTACATCATATACGTTGTAGAAATAAATTGCCGCAATAATTAGTGCAAGTAAAATAAGTAGCGGAACATTAATCTGCATCCCTATAGATGAGAAATACAATAAAGCCGAAATATCCAATAGTATCAGGAAGATAAAGGTAATCCCTTTTCGGAGAAGCCCAAAGTACAAGTGCCCAGTTCCTGGGATGAGAGCTGCCAATAGTCCAGCGATAAATTTGCGTTTTCGGGGGCGCCGCTTCGGACGGGGAGGGATTATTTTCTTCTGAATCTCTTTCTCCGTGGTCTCAAGATCGGCAGAACCCTGCTGCTCTTCCTGCTCTGGGCGCGTTGCAGAGTCATTTGTCATATTCTCGATTCCTCCTTTCGTAAGTACTTTCTGTACATATGATTCTTCAAAGTGAACCACTCCGATAAAATTCAATCAATTCTACACCGGGAGCAACTTCCTGCGACCCAGTAGCTACAAAACCATGCTTTCTGTACAAAGAAACCGCAGGCAAATTTAGTTTCCCCGTAGATACGATGTATTGCTCCATCCCTGAAAAATGTTCAAACACATATTCCAAGAGTCTGCTTGCAATACCTCTACGGAAAAAATCCGGACCCACCATCATCCGCGTAATCGTAAGTTTGCCCGGGGATTCTTCCTCTATAGCAATCGCACCCATCAGCTCTTCATCTTCATCGAAGCAGCCGTAAAAGTCCTCTTTAGAATGGCTGAGCATCTCTCTCGTCTCCATAAGCGGCGGAATCTCACGAAACCCTATTAACTCGGCTTCCAGTCGGTAGGCCTTATGCTGGAGGCTCCATAGTTCATTAACGGTACTATCATCCTGCAGGTTTAGCTTAATAATTATATTCATCCCTACTAGTCCCCTTATATGCCGCTAAGGGCCTGCCGTTGTCGACAAGCCCTTAGCTTATTACATAAGTATATTACCCCAAGTATAAACGCCTTCGGCGTCCTTTTATGGACGACAAGCGTTTATACGAGAAATATAAGAATAATGTATAACGTGAAACTGATACTTTCTTATATTTCAGATAAAGGCTTAGTTGCTCAATACCTCGATCAGAAGTTTATTCGCTAAACCTGGATTCGCCTTGCCTTTACTTTCCTTCATAACTTGTCCCACTAGGAAACCAATGGCTTTCTGTTTTCCTGCTTTATAATCCTCTACAGATTGTGGGTTAGCAGCTACAACGGCTTCCACAATTCCTTTAATGGCACCTTCATCGCTGATTTGTACCAAACCTTTTTCTTCGACGATTGCAGCAGGCAATTTACCGCTCTCTAGCATTTCTTTAAATACCGTTTTAGCGATCTTGCTGCTGATCGTCCCACCTGTAATGAGGCCGATCATTTCTCCGAGCCCTTGCGGCGTAATTTTGACCTGAGGCAATTCCAGGTTATTACTATTCAAATAAGCAAGCAGATCACCCATGATCCAGTTAGCTACAGCCTTGGCATCCTGTGTATAAGCAAGACATCCTTCGAAAAAGTCCGCTAACGGTTTAGAGGACGTGATCACGCCAGCATCATAAGCTGTAAGACCCAGTTCTTCACTATAGCGAGCTTGTCTTGCGTCCGGTAGTTCCGGAATCGTCGAGCGAATAGATTCTTTCCAGGCATCATCAATGTGCAGCACGATCAGATCCGGATCTGGGAAATAACGATAATCATGTGCTTCTTCTTTACCACGCATGGATAAAGTTTTCCCTTGTGCTTCATCCCAGCGACGAGTCTCCTGAACAACCACTCCACCATCATCCAGAATCTCAGCTTGACGATATTGTTCATACTCCAGACCACGAAGCACACCACGGAAGGAGTTCATGTTCTTAAGCTCTGCTCTAATGCCGAATTCTTCTTGCCCTTCTGGTCGTAGACTGATGTTCGCGTCACAGCGCATCGATCCCTCTTCCATCTTGACATCGGATACGTCGCAGTATTGCATGATGGCACGGATTTTCTCCAGATAAGCACGAGCTTCCTCTGGGGAGCGCAAGTCTGGCTCAGATACGATTTCGATAAGCGGTGTTCCCACTCGGTTGAAATCGACAAGCGACGCAAAACCACCATCTACGTGAGTGAGCTTACCTGCATCCTCTTCCAAATGAAGACGGGTAATACCGATCCGTTTCGTCTCTCCATTAACTTCAATGTCAATCCAGCCGTTCAAACCGATAGGCTGATCAAATTGTGAGATCTGATAAGCTTTCGGTGAATCCGGGTAAAAATAGTTCTTGCGGTCGAATTTACTAACATCACCAATGGTGCAATTCAGTGCCATCGCTGCTTTCATAGCGTAATCTACCGCTTGTTTGTTGAGCACTGGCAATACGCCGGGATGACCCAAGCAGACAGGACAGGTATGAGTGTTAGGTGGGGCTCCAAATTCAGTGGAGCATCCGCAAAAGATTTTGGAGTTGGTATGAAGCTCTACGTGAACTTCCAAGCCGATGACCGTTTCGTATTTAGACATAAGTAATCCCATTCCCTCCTTTACTACAGCTGTGGACGCTGCTTGTGATGATCAGTATTTTGTTCAAAAGCGTGAGCAACACGCAGAATCGTGCTCTCGTCAAATTCTTTACCGATAATTTGCAGACCTACTGGCATGCCTTCCGCAAAGCCACAAGGAACGCTAACTGCAGGGATACCTGCCAAGCTCACAGGAATCGTGAGAATATCGTTCAGATACATGGTCAGTGGATCTTCAGTCTGTGAACCTAATTTGAATGCTGTCGTAGGCGCTGTTGGGCCGATGACCACATCATATTTTTTAAAGATGTCATCAAAATCCTGTTTAATCAAAGTACGCACTTTTTGTGCTTTTAAATAATAAGCATCGTAATACCCGGAGCTTAGCGCATAAGTCCCTAGCATAATACGACGTTTTACCTCAGGGCCAAAGCCGCGACTGCGGGAGTTTTGGTACAGATCAAGCAATCCTCCGCCTTCATCTACACGTACGCCATAACGCACACCGTCAAACCGGGCAAGGTTAGATGAGGCTTCCGAAGAGGAAAGCAAATAATAAGCCGCTACTGCGTATTCCGTATGTGGTAANNCACCTTAAGTGCAGACAAGACTGTCTCACGCACAGAAGCATCGACACCTGCTCCCAAGTATTCCTTAGGTACAGCAATGCGAAGTCCGGAAACATCACCAGTCAGTGAACTCAAATAATCAGGAATTTCTACCTTAGCGGAAGTAGAGTCCTGTGCATCATAACCAGCAATCGCTTGAAGCACATATGCAGAATCTTCTACATTACGCGTAAGTGGGCCAATCTGATCAAGAGAGGAAGCAAAGGCCACCAGTCCGTAAGGTGATACAAGGCCGTATGTAGGTTTGAGACCTACAACGCCGCAATAGGAAGCAGGCTGGCGGATTGAACCCCCAGTATCCGAACCAAGTGAGAAGAACACTTCACCCGCAGCTACTGCTGCAGCAGATCCACCACTTGATCCTCCAGGAACACGTTCAAGATCCCAAGGGTTACGCACAGGCCCAAAGCTTGAGTTCTCGTTAGATCCGCCCATCGCGAATTCATCCATATTCAATTTACCGATCGTTACAGCGTCTGCCTGTTGCAGTTTAGAAGCTACAGTTGCGTTATAAATCGGTTGAAAATCCTTCAAAAATTGGCTGGCACAGGTCGTACGCAGTCCTTTAGTTACAATATTATCCTTAATTCCGGCAGGAAGACCAAACAGCAACCCACGTGCTGCTCCAGATGCCAGTTTGTCGTCCAAAGTGCGTGCAGACGCACGAGCGCCCTCCTCGTTCAAGGTCAAAAACGCATTTACTTTCTTATCCCGCTCAGCGATAATCGCCAGCGATTCTTCAGTCAGTTCACTGACCGATACTTCTTTAGCAGTTAACATACGGTGTACTTCAGGCAATCGATTTTGAAACAGGCTCAAGATTCTTCCCCCTTTCTAATTATGTAGTTATTCCAAAACAGCTGGAACCTTGAAATGTCCGTCTTCATCATCCGGCGCGTTAAGAAGTGCTTCCTCTTGCGTTAGGCTTTCCTTCACAACATCATCACGCATCACATTACTAACCTGCAGTACATGCGTGGTCGGCTTCACATTCTCCGTATCTAGCTCATTCAACTTTTCAGCATATTGTAAAATAGCATTCATTTGTTCTGTAAAGGTTGCCTCTTCTTCCGGGCTCAATTGCAGACGAGCCAGCTTGGCCACATGCTGCACATCTTTAACGGTAATGCTCATAAGATAAATCCCTCCTGTTTAAAGGGCTAAAGCGCCCGGATAACGTTTTTAATTATATTGTAGAAACTTGGACAATTCAATGATGCGCTTATATGGGTGAGGAATTACTCTTTATAATATAACAAAAAAGCCGGCTTTCGCCGGCCTTCCTTAAATCCAAGCTCTAAGATTCACCTGTTTAATGAAATCTGCTTGGGACATGCTTTCGCTTGACGTTGATTCCGTCTCTTCTGTATCCATATCTTCACCGTTCATCAAATGATGGAACAGCTTCTCATTGTACGTGGACAAAGCATAATCAATTAACGCTTCATGCGTTGCTCTCTCAGCCTCAGCTACTAATAAATGTTCTTCCGCCTCAATGTCCTCAGCCGGAACATAAAAGTTCCTATTAGCCTCCGGTACACGTATAACATAGTCAAACGCATTATCGGGATTGCGGTCGTAAGCAATTAGGTAGCCGTATTCCCCGATAGGAAGACTCTGCTCGAAAGCGTCCGCAACAATGACAATCTTCTCTCCTAAACGCAGCATCGCCCTACCTCCTGACCCCAAAATCTATCATGATTTTGCTTATTTCAACAGTCTACTAAAAAAAGATAGAACTGTCTAGCAGAAGGCCTAACGATCCTGAAAATTCTACGAAAATATACTATATTCGATACAGCATAAGTAAATATTTAATCAGGCAAGTTATTTTTTCTTGTCAAAAGTGAGGCACCGATGATGCTTAGTAAGATCAGTAAGCCCGCTGAAAGATATGGACCTGTTCTAAAGCCTTCTCCATCTGTAAGAATTCCTGCTGACAAACCGGAAAGCCCCGCTGGTGTCCATTCAAACCATGAGGGCAATAAACTTTGGCCTAAAGACAACCCAGCCATTAGCGCCAGCGCTAAAAAAGCAGCTACAGGAGGTCTTAAAAAAGCACTGAACAACAGCGTTGCCGAGACAACACATAATAGCCACAAACCATACACTCCAGAAGCTACGACAACATCGCCCCATGATAGTGAACCAATCAGTTGCTCCGTGTAATAAGCAGCACCCGCTGCACCCAGTCCAAGAGCAACAATAAGCAGTGTAAGTTGAGCTGTCCATTTAGCGATCACTATTGCTGCCGGAGAAACGGGTCTTACTAGAATTAACTCCATAGTTCCGCTATACCGTTCACCAGCTAAAGTGTTCATAGAGCCAAGCGCCAACACCAGCATTCCAATCGTTCCATACTGTCCCAGAGCTTGCGCCATCACAGCTGCGGCACTCGGTATTTCATACCCCTCCAGCAGACCTGGGGGCACATCTCCTGAAGCTTTTAATATTTCCGGCAAATAATAAGTGGTTAACGGCTGCATAATGCCTAATATGATGAACACGACAGGTATCCAGATTAGCTTATAACTACGAGCCATCTCGAGCATTTCTTTTCGATAAAGGACCCAGGTGCTACTCATACGCCCAC
Source organism: Paenibacillus sp. UBA6285 (assembly GCA_002438345.1). Taxonomy (GTDB): domain Bacteria; phylum Bacillota; class Bacilli; order Paenibacillales; family Paenibacillaceae; genus Paenibacillus_AQ. The sequence continues at coordinate 7,693 of DJUJ01000157.1, read as the reverse complement.
CACCTTCATAAATAAATCCTCTAATGTGGAAGAGCCCGCTTCAAATTGCAGCAATGGAATTTCGAGCTGCGCTGCTTCGTGCAAAATCGTCTGGCGGGCCTTTTCTACATCATTCACATTAAATACGGCATGATCTCCAAACAACTGAGACTCCAGTACAAACGGCTTGGAGGAAAGAGATTCCAGCCACTGAATGGCTTCTTTGTGCTTCTCGGTACGTAAACGAATAACAGGAAGGCTGTATTGTGAACGAAGCTGCGACAAAGACCCCTGCTCTGCAATTATTCCATGATTCATTAAAATAATATCATCACAAATCTCTTCTGCGTCATGCAGCACATGCGTGGAGAAAACTACTGTTGTCTCTTCACGTATTTCTCGTAGCAATTCCATCACATCCCTGCGGCCAATCGGATCAAGTGCAGATACAGGCTCATCCAGCAAAAGAAGTCGAGGGCGATGCACAAGCGCCTGTGCGAGACCCAGCCGCTGCTTCATCCCCCCGGAATAACCACCAATCCTGCGACGAGCATCGTCTTTGAGACCTACACGCTTAAGCGATTCTAATGCGCTGCTTGTCGCTTCTTTGGTCCCCATTCCACTAAGCATTGCAGCAAATACTACATACTCCTGTCCAGTCATCCACCCGTAAAAGGCTGGAGACTGGGGTACATATCCTAATCCCTTGCGATATTCTGCTCCAGGGCGGCTCCCCTCAAAAGTAATCATTCCAGAGGTAGGTTCTAGAAGTCCAGCCAGCATACGTAGTGTGGTCGTCTTTCCAGCACCATTAGGCCCCAGTAGAGCTACACACCGTCCTTTTTCAATCTCAAAGCTTATATCATGTACGGAAATATGCGCCCCATAGCTTTTGCGTAAATTTGTAACTTGAAGGAGTGACATTAGACATCTTTCCTTCCTATCGTAAAATAAGCTATACTGCCAAGCATATTTCCAAAAATAATAATGATGATCCACATCCATTTTGGGCCACGCACGCTATCGGCTTTGGCTAAAGAAATCAAACCGATAATAGCCAGTAAAGCCTGTAAAATGATCAACGGCATAATTAAACCCCAATTTACATCTTCCATGAAGTACCACTCCTTTTGTNNGGAACGAGCTCATATTCTGGACCCTTACAGCTTCTTTCTCCTACGTCTTTCCGGTAGAATGACAACAAGTAAATAAACCAAAGCGGGTGACGGAACTGTAGGAATAGCCCATAATCCCCAGAACCAGGCTTTTCTTCCGCGTCGTCTTGCGTCCCGGAACAGCAGAGTCCCTTGCAGCATTAATAGGGCTGCTAGCAATAACCATAACCATATAGGCACATCCTGCAGTTCATTCATTCTTGTGCACCTTCTCTATTCCTCCTGATCCTCGCTATTCCTAGAGCACTTAGTCCCGCAATAGGAATAATCGCTTGAATAATCCAATAGATCATCGGCGCAGAACCGAGAATGGACAGAAATGCGCAGATCAGGATCAACGATATCCCCCAGAATAACAGCAGCTCTTTACGTTCCGTGCTCTTTCTATGCACAGAGGCATCAGCCATTAACCTCTCCAGTTCCTGTAATGAAGGTGGTGTGATGTCATTATATTGTGCATCTAACCGGTCAAGCTCATCTGAAAGCTTGTGCAAATACAACACAGACTCCTTATCTTTATCCCTCTCCATCCTCATTCAGCTCCTTTCGTAGTTGGTTAAGACCAAGGGATACACGCGACTTGACTGTGCCTGAAGGAACTCGCATGATTTCGCCAATTTCGTCGTAGCTATAGCCATAATAATGCTTCAGTAGCACAGCTACTCTTTGCGCAGAAGGTAGTCTGGAGAGGGAATCCAGCACTTCACTCCATTCCTCCCCCCTGCTCTCAAACCGCCAACGAATCGAACGGATCCCCTGTTCCTGTTGCTCCCGCTGCTTCCATTCCGCTTCACGCTTCCAGCGTCGCTTTCGATCAATAAATATTCTGGTAGCAATTGTGATTAACCAAGAGGAAAATGAAGAAGTTCCGTTATAGGTGTTGATTTTTTCCATACATCTGACCATGGTGTCCTGTACAAGATCCTCTGCCAGCAACGGGTCCATGGTCACCTTGATTAAATATTTGAATAAAAAGGTATAGTGTTCTTGCAGCAGTGAAGACAGTGCTGAAGTATCTCCCTGCTGTGCCCGTCTGATTCTCTCCAGCGACTGATCGCTCATCTGCCCCTCCATCCATGATTTCGTTCCTATTTGTAGTACGAATATGTATTGCGAATCGTTCATTCCGCTAATAATTATTTTTTGAGCTCCCACAGCTTGCGTCGCCAGGGCTGAATTATCCCTTGCCTTGCCGGAAAACGCCAAAAAAGAGACGTCCTTTTATGCTCGTCCCCTGAATTTACTTGTGCTTCTCCGTAATCCACACTGCCCTCTTGGAGCAACGACTCACTGCACTTATCTTTGGAATCATACCAACCGTAGTCCAACGGGTAATATATATTCTTCTCCATTCTACTTCCCCCCATGCTTTTAAGCCTATATGAAGACAAAAAAAGAACGCAAACCGGGATTAATTCCGCAGTCTGCGTGCTTCGCGAGGTAAATGTTACATTTAATTAACCTCATTGTAGTCCTTTTGTA
>DJUJ01000157.1:4746-4924 GCA_002438345.1 Paenibacillus sp. UBA6285 | reverse complement strand
TATACTTTCTTATATTTGAACATAAGGGTTGCGAATCTTTTCAAATCCAATGGTTGTCCGTGGGCCATGACCTGGATAAACCTTCACTTCATCATCCATTTTGTATAGCTTGCCCCGAATTGAATCGAACAGATCTCGTTCCCTACCACCAGGCAAATCGGTACGTCCAACCCCCATG
>DJUJ01000157.1:0-4679 GCA_002438345.1 Paenibacillus sp. UBA6285 | reverse complement strand
TTTCCACAAAGGAAGCTAACACTGCCCGGAGAGTGACCAGGTGTATGGTATACACGGAAGGTGTGTCCAATGAACTGCAGAACTTGTCCTTCTGCGAGGTCATATTCTGCAGGATCAGTAGTTAAAGGAGGTGACACCTCAGGCCACATCAGTGAACCGTTCAGCTTGGGGCTGCTGAGCCATTCACTCTCTAATGGATGTAAATAAACAGGACATTTCTTAGCTTTACGAATTTCGTCTACACCGCCCATATGATCAAAATGTGCATGTGTTAACAAAATAGCTTCGATTTCCATCCCTTCGATACTACGTACTAATGCAGCAGGATTCATCCCTGGATCAATAATGATACCCTTCGCAGGATCCGCACCTGTCAGCAAGTAGGCATTCGTCTGAAGCGGGCCTAGATTAAATGAACGTATATTTAGCATAAGTCTAAAATCCAGAAATCAGACTACGCAGTTCTTTTGCGATAACTATCTGATATTCCGTTCCTTCCCCATAGGCTTGCCCCATGGCTTTACGTGCTTCTGCGATTTTGCTATCGTAATCAGCGGCCTCACGATCAGGATTCTCACGTTTGAACTCTCTCATTATACTCTGCACATGCTCTGGTCTAGGCCCCCAATGTCCGAGCACATACCCGCCGGTGTCTGCAAAAATCACGACTGGAACAGATCTTCCACCCATGGTCAAGAAATCATCCATAAGCTCCAGGTTTTCTTCCAAAATGAATACCTCTGTTTTCATTCCAGCCGTCTCCAGAATACGGAATACAGCAGGAACGTTGCGTACTACGTCTCCACACCAATCCGCTGCAAGAATAAGTACCCGCATATCGTCGCGATGGTTCAGACTTTCGAAATATTCCTTATCGCTCTCATCTTCCCAATTAAACTTCTCATACCAGGATTCAAAATCCTGTTGATTCTTCGTCATACTTTCTACGAATTGGCGCGGTGTTAGGCCTTTTCCAAACTTATGAGCTACATTCTGCTTCATTTTGTAGTCCCCTTTTTCTTGGATTTGTACCATTTAAACACAAAGTAAATGATGATCAGAGCGATCGCTACAAGTATAATTTCGTTGGTATACTTAGCTGCTACTTTGTCAATATCTTCCCATTTATTCCCCAAGGTCATACCCAGATATACAAACAAAGCACTCCATGGAATAACAGCAAGCGTAGTCAACAAAGTGAACTTACCTAAAGGCATTTTCGATATCCCGGCTGGAACGGAAATGGCATGACGAACAACGGGAATAAAACGTGCTGTAAAGATTACGCCAGTCCCATACTTGTTGAACCACTCCTCGGAATGGTCAATATGCTTCTTTTGAATAAGAATATATTTCCCGTATTTCTCCAGAACAGGTCTGCCACCATAACGGCCAATCCAATATACAAAAATCTGTGCAATGACTCCGCCGATCGTACCGAATAATACGGCACCAAAAAAATTAATATCTCCACTCCATACTAAAAACCCGCCGAAAGCCAGTACAATTTCACTCGGAATGACTTCAATCATAAGTCCGATCATAATCCCAAAATAACCAAGACTCTGAATCCATTCAAACAATGTCGAGATCAGATCAGAAATAACATGCAACCGTACTCCTCCTCCCTTTTCCGCAGAATATGGCTATGTATCAAGCATAAACATCTTTGGCGTCTTATAAAGACGCTAAGCGTTTAAGCGAGAAATATAAGACATAAAGTATAGGTACTAAACTTATACTTTCTTATATTTTCAAAAGCACTGCCGCTCTGCTCTATTTTCCAGTTTCTCTTAGCCTATTCTAGCACAAGCAACCTTATCACATCTACTTACAGCGGCAAGGCCGTCACCCTATTTCGATCCTCTCTAAAAAAAGAGTTGGAACAATCCGTATAACCAAAAAAGGTGTGCACTTCCACCAATGAAGATGAAAGTAGACACCTCTTTAGCTAAAATCTAAAATGCTAACAAGTATAAGAATTTCAAGAAAAAAATAAGTTGTTAATAAGCGGTCCATCCGGCATCCGCCGTTATTACCGTTCCATTCACGAAGCTCGCAGCATCTGAAGCCAAGAATAAGGCTATCGATGCGATCTCGCTACTTTCCCCAGTTCGTGGCATCGACGCCATACCTTCTCCTGCTTTTTGACTACCAAAAGCACTCGGATTAGACAAATCAATATTAGTCTTTACTCCTCCAGGCGCTATGGCACTGCAGCGAATTCCGAGCTTCGAGTACTGAAACCCTATATTCTTGGACATACCGATGACAGCATGCTTGGAGGCAGTATAGGCCACCCCTGCACGAGATCCTTCTAAGCCACCAATTGAAGCTACATTGATGATACATCCACTTTCCTGTGCCATAAAAATCGGCAGCACCTTACGAATGGCTCTCATGGGACCGGTGACGTTAACCGCAAACACTTTCTCCCATAAGTCATCTGTGATTTCATGAGCCGGCGTCATTTTATCCATAATCCCCGCATTGTTAACGAGTATATGGAGTCCGCCAAATTGTGTACTCGCGGCATCAATCATTCGCTGGGTATCCTCTTCCTTCGTGACATCTGCCTCTACAGGATAAACCACCCCGTTGCCCTTACCTTGTTCTGCCTTCTTGGCCACCGCTTCAACATTCTCCAGATGGATGTCCGCAGCAATAACCATAGCCCCTTGCTGGGCAAAAAGGAGCGCAATTGCTTCCCCAATCCCAGAACCTGCACCTGTAACAACTGCAACTTTATTAGTTAGTATCATAAGTTCTCTCCTTCGCTTCTTTATTTCGGTCCACTCACCGAGTACATGCCCACAGTTAGTATTGGCAATGCCAGAGCTTCGAACGTCGTTAAATCCAAAGATTTGGTGACACTTTTGTTCTCAGTCAAAATGAGGGAAATACGCATTGACAGATAAGAAAACGAACGATTATTATATATTTAGATAATTACCTAAATATGAAAGGCTGGGTGGAACATGAATGAGTCTTTCAAGGCATTAGCTGACCCTACCCGTCGCCAAATCATTCGGTTACTAAGGGAGAAGGACCGAACCGCAGGTGAAATTGCCGATTTTTTCAACATGTCTAAGCCAAGCATTTCTCACCATCTGAATGCACTGAAGCATGCCGATCTCGTACAGGATGAACGAAAAGGTCAATTCATTATGTATTCATTAAATACGACGGTTCTCGAAGAGGTTCTTGGCTGGCTGCTCGAGCTAACAGGTACGGGAAAGCAAAGCCGTCAGAATATCGATTCTGAGAAGGAGGCTGATTGACGATGAAGGATTTTAAATGGAGATGGCAAGACACACTAATTGTAATATTAGGTTTAGCCTCGCTATCCTACGCTCTAATCAATTATGGCAAGCTGCCACAGGAGCTGCCCGCGCAGTGGGGAATTACGGGTAAAGTCAACCGGTATTGGGATAAAAACATAGCTATTCCCATGTGCGGTATTTTGGGTATTGTGCTTCCGCTGATCATGCAGTTCACACGCAGCATCGACCCTAAGCGGGAAAATTACAAGAAGTTCGAAAATGCCTATGCCATGAGCAGGCTCGCTATTGGGGTGCTTTTTAACCTCATGCTTGTGCTCACGGTTGCTTACGGTCTGGGTAAAGATATTAATGTGGGCAAAATTGCTATAGGAGCCGTTGGAGTGATGTTTATTGCGCTCGGTAACTACATGCCACAGGTAAAAGATAATTATTTATTCGGTGTTCGTACAGCATGGACACTCTCCAGCCCAGAGGTGTGGCGAAAAACACATCGCCTCTCCGGAAGAATGTGGATGATCGGTGGTTTGCTTATATTTGGAGGAGCCTTTTTGAGCGGAGTCTTGTCTCAGGCCCTTATTATTACAGCTCTTGTGCTTGCTATTATCGTTCCTGTTCTGTACTCGTGGATCATCTCGCGTCAGTTAAAATCGTGAAGCTAATACACTAAGCCGCCGACTCAGGTCGTCGGCTTGTTCTGTCATATAGAACTTTCGGTCATTATGCTGCTCACCTCTACTAGCCTCGTATTCCGCCAACACTCTATACTGCCGCAAAAGCTCATTCCCTGAGGCAACACAGTTTATGGCCTCCATTCGATTCCCTTCCGCTAACTTTTTCCGGCCTATCATAAGCATGCCTTCAATCCCTTTGACCCACTTAGCGTTGTTGTATTTATCCAGCTGAATACTTTGACGTATCCAATATAGTGCAGCTACCGGATCATCACTGTACATCCATCGTCTAGCCATTTCCCAGCTTAAACTTGCATTCTCCGGAGAATATAGCAAACTCTGCTGGAGAATACTCACGCTCTTTTCGCCCGTGAGCAGCCTGGATAATACTACAGCTGTTTTAGGTGACCGGGGATTCCACGCTAGCGATTGCTGTAGCAAACCTACCTTCACCGAGGGATCAACCGTCTGAACAGCTTGCCGGTAGTACCTCTCTCCTTGGGCGGCCTGAAAGGAGAACACGGATAGCATGAGACAAAGGGAACATGCGACAGTAATGGATAGTCGGCGGAGATATGGGTGCACGGGAATTGGCGGGTTCGCGGATGCAGAGACAGTGGCGCCAGGGTTCGCGGAAGCCGAATGAGTTAGCTGCCGGTTCGCGGATGTCGAATGAGTGGGCTGCGGGGTCGCGGATGCCGAATGAGTGGGCTGCGGGTTCGCG
>DJUJ01000128.1:33831-34782 GCA_002438345.1 Paenibacillus sp. UBA6285 | reverse complement strand
TGTTCAGTTTTCAAAGATCAAGTTCTCGTTGGCGCCGTTTAATGTCTCAGCAGCAACTCTTATACTATATCATGCTTTCCGATGAATCGCAACACTTTTTTTTCAAAGTCTTTTGTAATCTCATTCGGATTAATATTGACCAATCGATAGTTTATATTACCTCTTCGCGACTGGATTTATAATATAACATATGTCTCAGTATAAAAACAACCCCTAAATTTAAAAAATTCAAGGATAAGTACTTTCGTCTCATTCCTACATCTTGCTCAATCTCCCTCACATCTCCACATAAAAAACGTGCAGATTCTAATAATCAGAATCTACACGCTAAAGAAAGAATGAGTTTTAAATTAGAACTGCATTAATTAGAAATCCATGGATTTCTACGTTTCTTAGTACTTTCTGCACGACCACCCGCAGTTGAACGTTGAGATTTCACAACTGTTTTGTTTTTCTTACTGCTGTTTTGACTCGAGGTCTTTGCTTTTGATGCCGATTCCTTCGTTGCACTTCCCTTACTCTTGAGAGATCCGCCAGAGGTTAATTCCTGTACGAACGTTTCAGGCTCTTGAATTTCAGGAACCCGATTATGTTGCGAATAATTACCTATACCAGGATACTGCGGATTAGACGGAATATTCGACATTACCGGTCCACCAAATGCTCCAAGAGGAGAAGTTGGAACTACTCCTTGATTAGGTGTACCTGCTCCATAAGCGGAAAATGCATTTGGGTTTCCATATGCAGGATAGGTATTATATACGGGCATTTCATATGAATAAGGTTGGACATGCATTCCTCCGCACCCACAAGTAGGCCATGGAAGGTTCGATGACTGTCCTCCATATTGCGGCATCCCATACGCGGAGAATTCCGCACCCGGGTTCATTCCAGAAACATTAGCCTCCATATAGTTAGGAGCAGCGTTTGGATTCCATTGTTCTGGACTCA
>DJUJ01000128.1:19712-33779 GCA_002438345.1 Paenibacillus sp. UBA6285 | reverse complement strand
ATTGTTCTGGACTCACGTTAGGTGCAGCATTCGGATTCCATTGTTCTGGACTCATATTAGGTGAATACATATTTGCTGAAAAGTAGTATGGAGACATGCATTCAGGTCCATATGACGCTGGTTGAACATAACTTGGTGCCCAATTCATGTTCATATTAGGGCTATTTTGATAAGAATCATAGAGATAAGGATTTCCTCCTAGGCCTGGATATCCCATATTGTCACAAGAATCTGCCTTTTCCTCTTTGCAAGCCACTGGCTTCATCTCAGCTTTTGGTGCCTCATGATGTGCTAAGGGCTCTTGATTTGGAACTGTAATCTGAACAAATAAGCTCTGCATTTCAATTTCTTGCACAGGAGCAACTTCCATCTGCATATTCGGCGCAGGATTAGGTGCAGCATTTTGAGTATTAATAGGGGCGATGTTCATCGATGGGTGTGGTGCAGAATTGTATAAAGGCGAGATATTTGGCGATGATTTAGGTGCAGGTTTAGTTTCCGCTTTAGCTTCTGGTTTATTTTCTGCTTTTGCTTCTGGTTTAGTTTCTGGTTTGATTTCGGGTTTAGTCTCCGCTTTAGGTGCAGGAACTACCTCAGCTGCTGGCTGTTCTTTTGGACCCGTATATTCCTTCCCACCCACTTGTGTTTTCTCAGAAGCATTAGAAGGCATGTAGCCAGGCTGTAATGGGGAAGAATTTGATGCTTTTTTAGGAATATTGACTACTTCTCCTAACATCAGTACATTCGGATTCTTTAACTGGGGATTTGCTTCAACCATATCCTTTAAAGGGATTCCCCATGCCTTAGATAATTTCCACAAGGTATCTCCTTGCTTGACTGTGTGCTTGTAGTAAACTTCACTGTTTTCCGGTACGGATACAGGAGCCGTAGGTATTTTTACTTTTTCACCAACCGCCAGTACATTTGGATTGCTGATTTGCGGATTAGCTTCAATAATTTTTTGTAACGGCACTCCGTACTTTTGTGATAATGAATACAGACTATCGCCTTGTTTGACTATGTGTATTTTCACGTAGCATTAACCTCCTAAAAGTTTTGTGGAGTATTGCTTTCTTACAGCTACACAGCAAAACTGACTTTGAAAGCAAACACCCTTTTGATGGAACATTGCTCTCTTACAAAGTTATATGCGGTACAGCCGCCTCCTTCGTTACTACATCTTATGCAGCCCATGGGCGAATGACATCCCCGAAATAAAAAAAATCCTTTCATGTGACATGAAAAGATCTCCCGTAGACTCTCGGGTATCTTCTTCATGTATGCATGAAAGGACTTTTGACGCATGTTCAGTGCTATTTAGCATACTCTACACGACTAGCATATAGAGAGTACATTGTATGATCAACTGTTATTCCCAGACCTTGTAGCCATCTTTATCAACAACACNNAACATTGCGGAACTCTTCAAGAAGCTTCAACGTAATAGGACCTGCATGTCCTTCTCCGATGATGCGTCCGTCAATTTCACGCGCTGCAATAACTTCAGCGGCTGTTCCAGTAAAGAATACCTCGTCCGCTATGTAAACATCGTGCATCGTGAAAGGTTCTTCTTTTAACTTAAGACCCAATTTTTCGCATAGCTCGATGATCGCCAGACGTGTGATTCCTTCAAGCGCTCCCAGATAGCAAGGAGGAGTGAAGACTACACCATTTTTGATGATGAAAATATTATCTCCGGATCCCTCAGTAACATATCCTTGAGCATTCATCATGATCGCTTCATCGGCTTCCGCCAGATTCGATTGAATTTTCACTAGGATATTATTGAGATAGTTAAGCGATTTAATCTTCGGATTCAGTGCATCCGGAATGTTACGACGCTGGGATACAGAAACTGCACGAAGCCCATTAATGTACGCTTGTTCTGGGTAAATAGCCAATTGTTCAACGATAATAATTACGCTGGCTTTAGGACAACGCCGTGGATCAAGACCTAAGTTACCAGGACCACGGGATACGATCAGTCGAATATAACCGTTACGCATGTCGGNNTCATCATAAGTGAGCGGAATGTCCAGCATGATCGACTTCGCCGAATCATATAGTCTGTCCAAATGCTCTTTACATTTAAAAATATTGCCGTTATAGATACGAATACCTTCAAATATGCCGTCTCCATACAAAAAACCGTGATCAAAAACGGATACCTTTGCATTTTCCTTAGTTACGTGTTGTCCATCCAGATAGATCCATTGTTCAGCCATTAATTTACTGCACCTCCGCTTTCTCTTCCTCATAGGTGTATGTGGGATACGAGCCCAGAATCCGTACCTGACAGCCTAAAGCGTTAATCTCTTCAATAGCCCCTGGCAGCAGGACCGATTCTATCGGTTCCAGCACATCAATATAAAAATAATAAGTACCCAACTTCTTTTTCGTTGGTCGTGATTCAATACGCGATAAATTCAGTTTCCGCCAAGAAAAGGCAGCGAGGACCTGATGCAAGGCACCTGGAAAATCCTCCGGCAGCGTTACTAGGACACTCGTCTTTACGCCATTGCTGCTCCGTGGAAGATCAACATTCTGCGGGCCGACAAGGACAAATCGTGTGTAGTTGTTGTTGTGATCTGTAATTTCCCGATCTACAATCTCCAGCCCATGAGTTGACGCGCCAAGAAATGTACCAATCGCAGCCCAGCCCTTGCCAGGGTTGTTCTTAACGATTTCTACAGCTTCAGAGGTACTTCCGACCGACTCCAGTTCTGCCCAAGGTGCATGCTTCCGAACAAATTGCATGCATTGTGCCATTGCAACAGGATGCGAAAGGATTTTTAGCATTTTTGTGAAATCCTTATTGCCGTTAGTATCTGTGAATTCCAGTGGGTGACCGATGAGATTCTGTATCGATGGAAAGATCCATTCAGCCTGCATTGGCAGATCGACTTCATTGATGAGCCAATCAATATGGAGACTAACTGAACCTTCAATGGTATTCTCAATCGGGATAACACTGTAATCGGTGGTGCCACCAGCCGTAGAGAGAAACACATCGGAAATTAACTTGTGATGCACAACTTTTACAGGCTCACCGTTAAACAAATGCAGCAGCGCTTCGTGGGATACCGAGCCCTGCGGCAATACCGCTATTGATTTCATGACCGTACTTCTCCTTTTATCATATCCAAAAATGATACGTTTTGCATCTCGTTTCTTTCAAGCAGCTCTGACGTAACACCTGAAGTACAAGGCATCAGCCAGCATGTCTGAGCAGGGATGCCATGTTCTTGCATCGTATTCATCAGGAAAGCCTCANNGCTCACGCTTACGAGCCTCATGACGATCAACTAAACAAAGCAAGGTAGGGCCGGCACCGCTAAGCGCGATTCCAAGGGCACCATGTTTTGGAGCTTCAGAGAGCAGCTTCTCCATGCCCGGTACAAGAGGTGCACGATACGGCTGGTGCAGTCGATCCTGCATCGCCCTGCTAATTAGGTCAAGACGACCACTTGCCAGCGCAGCCGTCAGTAGAGAGGTTCTACTGATGTTGTATACGGCGTCGCTCACCGAGATTTCTGTTGGAAGCACACCTCGTGCTTTCGTTGTCGCCAGTTCGAATTCGGGAATCACCACAAGAACCTCCAGATCTTGCGGCGGCTCAAGGCGAACATAATCAGCATGCTCACCATCCCACACTGCGGTAATGATACCCCCAAACAAGGAAGCCCCTACATTGTCAGGATGCTTCTCAAGCTGGGTAGCCATATCAAATAGCTTGGCATCATCCAGCGGAGATCCGATCATAGTATTAGCTGCGACCATGGCACCAATGATGGCTGAGGCACTGCTGCCGAGTCCACGCGTAAGCGGAATCTCGGAATACATCGATATCGACAATTCAGGCACCGTAACTCCGGCTNNCTTCTGCAAATACCATTTGGGCGACCTGATAGAGCAAATTACTCTTATCCTGAGCCAGCCCCTTCATCTCGTCACCATAAAGATGAAAAACAGTCTCCTCTGCTTCCTCCATCTCAATCCAGGCATACATAGACAAAGCCATGCCCAAGGTATCGAAGCCCGGACCAAGATTGGCAGTACTAGCAGGTACTTTAATCCTAGCTCTTCCGTAAGTACTCATAACAGGTGCAATCTCCTTACTTGTTGTTTGAATATAGAAAGCATTAATCCATTTATAGTTCTAACCTTCCACACGATAATGACTCTTGATCCGGTGGATGACTTTGAGTTCCTGAAAATGGCGCAGCACTTTATTCATACTTGCTTTGCTGGCGTTATGGGTAACAATAATTATCTCCGCGTCAGGATTGTTTGGATTGGCTTGCTGAACTACCGAATCAAGACTCACGTCATACTCGGCAAATACCTGAGTAATCTTGGCCAATACGCCTGCTTTATCATCAACGTGTAATAGAAGAAAGTTCTTATAAAAGATATCCTCATCACTCTTAAGCTTCTTCTGCTTATAAGGTACTTTTTGCTTCAATCCATTGACACCCAGCTTTAGGTTCTTAATAATAGCTACCAAGTCAGCTACCACCGAAGTTGCTGTTGGCNNACCGCGCCCGCACCATAGAACATCGTCTCTCCTACTGCCTCACCGTACACATAAACTGCATTGAAGACACCATTTACGGAAGCAAGTGGATGACTTGCTCGAATCAAGGTCGGTTGAACACTGATACTGAATTCCTCATCCTGACGTTCAGCAATGCCTAGCAGCTTAATTTCGTATCCGAGACGCTTTGCAAAAGCAATATCAGCTTTACTCACTTCTGAAATCCCACTCACACTGACGTCACGTAGCTCCACATTAGTGCGGAAGCCTAAGGTTCCGAGAATCGCCATTTTGCGAGCAGCATCCAGACCTTCAACATCGGAAGTTGGATCGACCTCTGCATATCCTAGATCCTGCGCTTCTTTTAACACATCATTATAGGATGCGCCTTCTTGACTCATTTTGGTTAGTATGTAATTAGTCGTTCCATTCACAATGCCTATAATCTTCATGATCTTATCTGAAGAAAAGCCTTCGATAAGCGTCCGAATAATCGGAATACCACCTGCAACACTAGCCTCATAAAAGACATCACATTGCTTTTCTTGCGCCTTAGCCAGTATCTCTGAGCCGTGCAGCGCCATCAAATCCTTGTTCGCAGTTACGACATGCTTACCGCGCTCCAAAGCTTCAAGAATATATTCCTTTGTTCCATCGATACCACCCATCACTTCAACGATTACATCAATCTCAGGATCACGAATAACTTCCCATGGATCTGTCGTTATTTTGGCAGGATCGACATCAATATCACGTGGCTTATTGGAATTATTCACCGCTATGCGCTCAATGAGTATTGGAGAGCCTACTTGACTGCTCAAATCCTCCTGATTTCCTTCCACGATACGAACTACACCTGTACCAACTGTTCCCAGACCCAGCAATCCTACTTTAACCGGCTTCATCTGTATCCTCCTAAAAGTTTTACGTATATGGTTTCTCTACCCCTGTCCAACGATTAGGGCGCGCTTCACTCCCGGAATATCCTTCAGACTATCAAGCATCTCCCCGAGCTCCTCATTCAAATGTGAGATTTCCACGGAGATCACCACATTCGCCCGTCCTTGTAGCGGAATACTCTGGTGAATCGTCAGTACGTTAGCCCCATGCCCCGCCACAGATCCTAGAACCTTGGAGAGCATCCCAGATTCGTGTTCCAAATCCATGGAGATCGTAACAATTCGCTCACGTTCGAGCTGATGAATCAGGTGAATGCCATCCTTGTATTTATAAAAAGCACTTCGGCTTAATCCTACCTGTTCTACACCTTCGTGTACGGTCTTCGCATCCCCGGCCTCAAGCAATTGTTTAACCTGCATAGTCTTAAGTACGGCATCAGGTAATATGTCCTCACGGACCAAATAATAGCGTTCTTTCACGAACGTCCTCACCTCAAAGACTTTTGTGTTTTCTTAGTGGACATTATATCGAATTAAAGTCGTAAAAAGCAATATTTTTTTTAACGTAGTAATTGAAATCACAACTCTGCCTAAGCCCAAATCAGCTATAAGCGATAGTTGTACCACAGTAATCACAGCTCTTTGACTGACTAGGCTGAACCGTGTTCTGAGCTCCGCATCCCGGACAACGGATGGACTTAGGCAGCTGCGGCTGGGACCCAGGCTGAGTAGGAATCTGCTGCCCCGAAGCTTGAGTTCTCTCTGTTCCTCCGAACCCTGAAGTCCTTCCAGAATGAACAAGATTAGGTGCTGCCATGGATGGATCTGGCATCTGACGCCCCTCGAAAAGTACAATATCAATATCCAGTAATCCTTTATTCTTTAGGTACTGGACATCCCTCCGCACATCGCTTTCGCTTTGACCTATTCGTTCAGCTATACTGCCAACATACCGGATGTTTTTAGTCTGAATCAGCTCTATATAAGCAGTGTTAAGCTTAGAAAGTGTATATTTAGCCTTCGCTGTCACACTCGCAAGAATAAAAGCCGGAATCAAAAATATGACTGCAAGGAAAATCTGGATAGTTAATAAATCGGAAGTTCCAGTGTTTCCACTCATGGTATCCACAAACATAGCAATAGAAAGCTCGACAAATCCTCCGAAAAATACATGCATTATTAGATTCAGGTTAGTAGGTTTCCGATGATTTTTATAATGAGTTAGTATCAAACGTAACAATGCAAGGACGAGCCCAATGGGCATGAATAGATATGCCGCCGCAAGAATGACATAATCAAACCCAGTCCGATCTAATTTAATCAGAGGAACCGCTGCACTCCCCGCTGGGGTCGGTGACGGCTCTTGTATGTTCAATCTGTTCATGTAGTTATTTCCTCCTATTTAAGTGCCGCTAATTCACGATTTCGCCGCTCAAGTGTAGCTTTAATACTTTCGGCCATTTCGTTGATTTCAGCTTGCCAATTCTCATGTGGCTCTTTTGCCGTGAGCAGAAGTTTCACATGATCATGCAACAGGGAGATCTGCTGCTGCATGATATCCTCAGTAGCATATAAAGACGAATCTGATACAGGATCACTGAACTTGAATTGATCTCGCAACTTATTAAGCACCTTCTCAAGCTGTTCAGATTCTGGATTCTTCCAGCTACTTGCCAGCTCACTGATTTCATTTAATTCGCTCTGATGCTGCCGAAATGCTTGCAAGGACCTCTTCACTTGCTGTTCTTCAGTTCCGGCATTCCATCCATAAATCCCGATCACCGCCAGAGCGATTCCACCAATCAAAAGAATCAGCAGCTGTTCGGCAGCATACCACAAGGGCGGCAACTCCAGTAGCCAATCGAAGACAATAGCTGATACGAATACGACAGCCGCATAGATTCCCGTGATGAATGCACCACTGAGAAGAACTGGCGATGTCCGCTTTACACTGCCTGCAGTACGGAGCCAAAAAATACAATAGCCGTATACCACACTCTCCGCCAGTAGAACAGCAGCTAGTGAAGTCACGAATCGAAACTGCGATTCAGAGAAGCCTAACCCTATAAAGGAGAACACTGTTAGTATAATAGCAGCCACATAAATAATGGTGATGATACGAATATATCTTTTACCCTTGTTCATTACATCCTCCTCAGCCCGCTTTAGTTCCACACTCTGCACAGAATTTCTGTCCAGGCTTCAGCTCATGCCCGCAGCCTCCGCATTTCATAACCAAGCTGTCACCACAGTGAGGGCAGAATTTCACCCCTGGCGCTACCATTTCTCCACATTTACCACATGCTTTAGGCATTTCTTTTCCACAAGAGACACAGGAAGTCGCACCCTCAGGATTATCCGCTCCACAGGTTGGACAAGCACGATAAGGATTTCCGCAGCCAGGACAGAACTTGGCTCCAGCTTTCAGCTCATGTCCACATTCCAAACAATTGATCTTATTACCAGACGGTGTACTTTGCTGAATGCTCTCAAGAGCATGCCCACAGCCACTGCAGAACCTTCCTTCTACTGGATTCATAACTCCACACTTAGAACAGGAGCGCTCTTGGCGCACAACTGTAGTCCCTGAATCAAAATTCATCCCTCTGGTCATTCGGTTAACCATATCCATAGCCGGTCCAGCGAATCCCATACCAAGTCCAAGCCCCATCCCGGTGTTCATCATGCCTACTCCAAGATTGCCAGGATTGCCTGCTGCTTTTTCCATCGTATTAAAGCCCCGCTCCTGCTGGTAGTTGAAGCCGATAATATCCATTTCTGCTTTTTTAGCCAAAGCTTCCTTCAAACGAATCGTTGCCGGATCATCATCTGGAATATTAATCGAATCAATAAAGAAATTATTCAACTCAATGCCATTGTCTAGAAAGGTCGATGCTAATCGCCCCTGGATATGCTTTGAGATCTCTGCAACATAGGCATTAATCTCCAAGATGCTGATTTGCTTATGCACAAGGTAAGAAGAGATCAGCTCATTTATATTCGACATAAGCAAGCCACGGAAATAATTCACTAGCGTATCCTGATCAAACTGTGGAAGCGTTCCAACTAACTGCAACAAAAATTTCCGAGGATTATCAACCTTTACACCAAACTGTCCAAAGGAGCGAACAGAAATCATAATTTTGTATTTAGGATCCTGGAGTTGTAAAGGTGCACTTGTTCCCCATTTAACATTCATCGAATTGGTCTTGTTCACGTACCATACTTCTGCTGTAAATGGTGACTTCCCACCGAAAGGAAGATTAACGATATTAGATAAAATAGGAATATTGGCGGTGCTCAGGGTGTGTCGCCCTGCCGTAAAGGAATCAAGCGCTTGTCCGCCCTTGAATAGGATCGCTTCCTGAGATTCATTAACAATTAGCTGTGTCCATGTCCCTAGCTCTTGGTTAGGATATTTCCATGCGAAAATCCCCGGTGGACCGTCGTACTTCACCACTTCTATAATGGCCATCTGCTATTCCCTCTTTCATCATCTATGATATATGAATAACGTATGCGTTCCCGGATGGGAAATTGTGTATTTCGATATTTATTGTATACGATATATATCGTGTTTTGGGTTCTTTTCATGAAAAAAATTAATGCTCGATATGGAAATAAAAAAAGCGCGACTTATGTCTTCCTATACAGGAGAACACAAGCCGCGCTTCGTAATCAGCTAAATATTAATAGTAACTGCTGTTCTCAACGAATTCGAATTCGAAATCAGCAATACGGACAATCGTTCCCTCTACAGCACCACGTTTACGAAGCTCTGCATCCACACCCATATGACGCAGTGTCCGTGCCAGCTTCAGGATCGCATCATGTGTGCTTAGCTGCATACGTTTCAGCATACGCTCGATACGAGGGCTGCTAACAACAAACGCCTCATTATCACGTGTAATGGTAAATGAGTCATCCTCTTCAGCTTCCAGCTTATATACCTTACGTTCAGTTGTTTCTGCCACTTCTTCAACGATCGGAGCCACCGGAATACTGTCGAGAATATCCGTCGCACGATATAATAGCTCCTGCACACCCTGGCGGGTGAGCGATGAAATTGGCATAATCTCAAGATCAGGACGCAGTTCAGCTATGCGTTCCCGAAAAGAGATCAAGTTTCCCTCTGATTCAGGCATATCCATCTTGTTCGCTGCCACGATCTGTGGACGATCAATTAGATTAGCATTGTATTGCTTCAGTTCGTCATTAATTAGAACCCAATCCTCGAAAGGATCACGGCCCTCGGAGCCAGACATATCCACCACATGAATGATGATGCGCGTACGTTCAACGTGGCGCAGGAATTCGTGTCCGAGACCTATTCCTTCGCTGGCACCCTCGATTAATCCCGGCAGATCTGCCATTACAAAGCTTCGTCCATCCCCAACATCTACTACGCCCAAATTTGGTGTAATCGTTGTGAAGTGGTATGCACCAATCTTTGGTTGGGCTGCAGATACAACTGACAGCAATGTGGATTTACCCACGCTCGGGAATCCTACAAGACCTACATCAGCCATTACCTTAAGTTCCATAACCACATAACGCTCTTGGCCTTCTTCACCGTTCTCTGCAAGCTCTGGCGCAGTATTAGCAGCTGTTGCAAATCGAGTGTTACCACGGCCACCACGGCCACCACGAGCAACAACGACCTGCTGTCCATGACGAGTCATATCGGCAATGATTTCTTTCGTATCATCGTCAATCAGAATGGTTCCTGGTGGAATTCGCACGATCATATGATCAGCATTTGCTCCATGTTGACTCTTGTTCCGTCCTTTAATTCCTTTGTCAGCTTTAAAATGGCGCTGATAACGGAAATCCATCAGCGTACGCAGTCCCTCATCTACACGGAAAATAACGTCGCCACCTCGGCCTCCGTCACCACCGGCAGGACCACCCTCTGGTACATACTTCTCCCGACGAAACGCAACGAGACCATCCCCGCCGTCACCGCCTTTAACATAAATCTTAGCTTTATCTACGAACATAAATGTTCACCTTCCTCACATTTCAAGCGGCAAACGCAGCTCTACATAAGCCCTGCTGGGCTTAAACTGCTCCGCCTTCATGATTTTTCCTTGTACTATATTATAAATTTGCCCTTTGAGCTGCTCGGGATTGCCATGCTCTCCCTCACCTTCGAAGGAGATAAGAATGTCTCCTCCATCCTGAATAAAGCCAAGACGCAGCTTGCGCGTTTCACCCTGGGGAGCCAGTCCGTTATATTGATAAGCCCGTACGGTCTGCATAATCACTGAAGTCAGCTCATCTCCTGCTTCCCGATTTAGCTTGTCCTCCAGCTGCAATCCTTCCTCGACCTGAACTTCCAGTTCCAGACTAGTCCTGTACGTTCGGAAAGATTGGATATAGAAGACCAATGAAGGAATGCCCAGCTTAGCGATACGACTATCAAGCGCTATGCGTTCCTTTATTCTTTCCACACACTCCACAGATTTATCAGGCTTTCCAAGCTGAATATATCCGTAAAGAATCTGCAAATCGTTCATCCAATCATGACGATGATGATTCAGTGTCCGAATCGCCGCCTGTTGCAGAGTGTTCTCTTGTATGCGCAGTTCCCGCTCCCAATGACGCTGATTCCAAATTAAACTGAAAGCAACCGTTACCGCTACCCAAATTCCAAGCAACAGACACGTCAAAAGGGAGGTATGCCAATACACGAGTCCTACAGGAAGCATTACGGATAACATGACTGCCCAGATTGCACTTTTCCAGGATTTCATTCTTTCTCCCCGTCCCTCAGTTCGCAAAATTCATGACTTCGTTTAGATTATTGTCCTCATCAATTACCATTTCCTAGTATAACACAGCAGTTCCCTGTAGTTCACCAGAGATAACAACGAGAATTCCACATATGTCTAAGGATCTTTATGCTTTCTTAAAACTCTGAAGGTATACGTTTCTAGAGTGCTCCAAGAGGTATCAC
The DNA here is from genome assembly GCA_002438345.1 of Paenibacillus sp. UBA6285. Lineage (GTDB taxonomy): Bacteria > Bacillota > Bacilli > Paenibacillales > Paenibacillaceae > Paenibacillus_AQ. Next base: position 22,384 of record DJUJ01000128.1, on the reverse strand, counting down.
AAACGATTCTGAATATTCTACAAAAAAGCCTCCGGCACTCATGCCGGAGGCTTCTACTTGCAAATATGGTTCCGTCAGCNNCCTCACTTTTTTGCGATCGCGGCCCCAACGTTCGAACTTCACTACGCCATCAACCAATGCGAACAACGTATCATCCTTACCGATGCCTACGTTAGTGCCTGGGTGAATTTTTGTTCCGCGTTGACGAACCAAGATGTTGCCGCCGGTTACTGCTTGACCGTCAGCACGTTTCACACCAAGACGTTTGGAATGGGAATCACGTCCGTTTCTTGTGGAACCTACACCTTTTTTCGATGCGAACAATTGAAGATTCAATTTCAACATGTTGTCAACCTCCCTCTTTAAATATTTACTTGCTGTATCTGAATATACTTCCCGTATGATTCTGCGATATCATTCAGCATCACGACCATGGATTCAAGCAGCAATTGCACCTTCGCGGAAGTATCGAAATCATCAATGGAACTTAATGTTCCACTTAAGAATCCGTTCTTCATGGACGTATCCATGGAGATTCCGGTCAAAGTCTCAATCGAATTGACGGTTCCAACCGTTACGGCGGAAACTCCGGCACATACGATATCTTCGCCACGCTTTGCATAACCCGCGTGCCCTTTTACCTCAAAGCCAACGATAGTCCCTAGATCCGAAGATCGTGTAATCCGTACGTTAATCATTCACGCACCTTCTTACGCTTGAATCTTCTCGATAGTTACTTTCGTGTACGGTTGACGATGGCCTTGTTTCTTGTGGTAGTTCTTCTTAGGTTTGTATTTGTAAACTACAACCTTAGCGCCTTTACCATGTTTCTCGACTTTAGCTGTTACAGACGCGCCGCTTACGAGCGGAGTTCCTGCAGTCAGACCACCTTCGTTAGAAACAGCCAATACACGGTCAAAAGTTACACTTGCGCCGTCTTCAGCTTCCAACTTCTCAATGAACAAAACATCGCCCTCTTGGACTTTGTATTGTTTACCGCCAGTTTCGATAATTGCATACATTTTACTTGCACCTCCTCATGTCTCAGACTCGCCTAGTCTAGGTGGCAGATTCCCGTGGGAACTGCACTTATGTACCCGATCGGAGCGGTTACAGCATGTGCAGGATCAAATCAATCAAACACATACTTGAAGATATTATCATACTTATCGCCTATCGTCAACTCATTCCATCCATTCTCCAACTTTTCCGGTACCTCCACAGCACTGACAAAGGATAGGTGCGAAGCTGGCTGAATCATGTCTTGCCTTCTTCCGGGTCATCTCGAGTAGTCCAAGTCTTGTCCAACCCAGAATATGTGTTTTGGTTCGATCCTTGCAGATCACTTTCTCAAGCCGCTCGGTAACCATTTTACGGTGTACTTCTTGCTCCATATCAATAAAGTCGACAATAATGATTCCACCTGTATCTCGTAAACGGATCAGACGACCAATCTCCTCTGCTGCAAGCAAATTAGTATTCGTTACCGTCTCTTCAAGCGATGCTCCTCCAATGTATTGCGCGGTATTGACATCAATAACGGTGAGTGCCTCCGTCTCATCCCAGATCATTGTTGCTCCGCCCTCCAGCGTGATCTTGCGGCTGAAGCTCTTATGCAGCTGATCCTGAACTCCATAAGCTGTGAAAATGGACTCTGGTCCATTATACAAACTTACAGGCTTGTACCCTTCAGGCGCCATGTCATCCAGAAATGCCGTGGCTTCTCTAACTGCAGCTGGAGAATCGATAATCAACTGATCTCGCTGTGGATTAAATGCATCTCTTATAAAGCGCTGAACAATACTAAGATCACGATGCAATAGAGCTGGGGCTTCTGCGGTTTGCGCCCGACGTGTAATGTTATCCCATTGTGCGCGTAGAAATGAAAGATCACCTTCCACCGCTTCATGTGGCTCATCCTGAGAGACGGTCCGCATAATAAGCCCCTCTTCTTTCATTCGCAGACGTTCACCAATGCCTTTGAGACGGCTACGTTCTGCATCGCGACTTATTTTTTTGGAAACACCCACGTAATCTGCAAAAGGCATATACACCATCCAGCGGCCAGGCAATGTATAATGGGTCGTTACACGCGCACCTTTGCCGCCACTCGGCTCTTTTCTTACTTGTACAACAATATCCTGACCAGGCTGCAAAAGCGTCTCGATAGAGGGCTTCACATCCGGCTGTTTATCCAAATTAGGGTGCAACACATCATCAACATATAAAAAAGCATTCTTCTTCTGCCCAATGTCAACAAAAGCAGCCTGCATACCTGGAAGTACGTTAATCACACGGCCTTTATAATAACTTCCGACCAACCCTTGCTGCTGATCGCGTTCAGCCGCGTACTCCACAAGCCTTCCGTTCTCCAGAAGAGCCATTCGGGTAATGTGCTGCGTGCAGTGAACGATCATCTGTTTCATGGCTTCACCTCTGGTTTTGTTCATTCATTCATCTCTTCTCATTCTCTGCATTAATACACTATATTCCGAAGTAGGTAGATATTAAGCGCTGTTCCGGCACAACAGCAACAACATTACCTTTGCCGTTTAACACATAGATAAAATGATATTGATTACGTTTAAATAGACGCAATATAGCGTCTAAAGGTTTCGCAGATAAGGCAACAATTGGACGAGCCACACTTCCTGTCCGTAAATGATACTCAT
>DJUJ01000128.1:6905-19679 GCA_002438345.1 Paenibacillus sp. UBA6285 | reverse complement strand
AGAATGCTTGCAGCAACACTCACTCGTCCACTCCACAGCAAAGTATAGTAATAAGGGAGGAATAGACTAACCGTAGCCTGAAGTACTTTTCCTCCATCAAGTGGTAGAACAGGCAATAGATTAAAGAGCGCGATAATGGCATTGGCATTTATAAAATAGGTTAAAAACTCCTGATTGCCATAGCCTGCTTGCTGAAGCCCAAGAGCAATAACAATCATTATTCCATTTTGCAGCGGACCGGCAAGTGCAATTCCAATCTCACGACTAGCTGTAAGCCGCCCATGATCTTCAATAACCGCAACTCCGCCAAACGGAAGAAGTTGAACCGACTTGACTGTAACACCAACAAGAAGGGCCGCTACGACATGTCCTAATTCATGAATGAGGACAATCGTAAATAAAGTAAGCAACTCCAGAAATTGTCCCGTGAGTACAGAGAACAGCATAATGATTACGAACAATGGATGTAGTGACAGATCAATCCCTAAGATCCTAATCAAACGATATCACTTCTGTAGGATCAATATAAGTCTTGTCTTTCATCACTGCAAAAAACAGTGTTGGAGTTGCGGAGCCCTCTTTCTCCATCATCCAGCCGAGTGCATCTCCGCTTTGAATCCAGTCATCAATCTCCAGTTTGGTGCCGCTTAAATGTCCGTATTCTGCAGTGATTCCTCCAGCATGTTGGACCGCAATTCGAATGCCACCGTCCAATTCTTTAGAGATGGAAAGAACGCGCCCCATGTCTATACTCGTCACCGTCACATTTAAAGTTGAATCGATTTGAGGCATAATTTCCACACCTTTTAGCGTGGACGCAAAAGGCTGAACAATGCTCCCAATTACCGGAGCGCTAAGCTCATGATGAGCTGCTGCCTTTTGAGCAGGTTCATCTTTGTCACCAAATATCGGAATGAACGCCGGTGCACCGTTAAAATTCTCCTCGTACCAGACCCGCACTGCTGTGAAATCCATGTCATTGCTTAAGACATCACTAATAAAGGCTTGAACCTTATAGGACCATGGCTCGTGAACCGCAAAAATCCCCCAAACCGCTCCAAACACAAGCACACTGGCCACAACCCGTCGAATAAAACCGGCAGAAAAATTAGAACCGCCTCCGCCAGGTTCCTCCCAGCCCCCGCGTCTCTCTTTCCACATTACTTCTGGATCAGGCTCAATAGATGATTGCTCCTCATTCTTCTTAAATCCGGTTCCCCACTCCTTGAAGCTCGTACTCCTTTCGGGCATAACGAATAACGGAGGTACCCCCGCTGTTTCTATATCCGGGATTTCCTCCAGCAAACTACGAATACGCTCCTTGCGGCGATTCTTGATATCTGATTTCAGATCCATATTTATCCCTCCGGACGGGCTTGTTTTACTTCCATTTTATGAAGCACGGAAGTCTCTTTAGAACAAGCCCGTCCAAGGTGGAGCACTTAAATGCCAGAAACGTTCATACGTTCTTATATTTCCAAAAAAATAAATCCCACCCTTAGATTTCTCTAGTGGTGGGACCGTTTATGCTTCTATAGTAAGATTGCTTGGTGCAAAATTAAGCCATACCGAAAAATTTCTTGAATTTCTTAAATGCTCCCGGTTTCCGATCAAGCTGCATCAGCGGTACAGCATCACCTAGAATTCGACGTGCAATATTGCGGTAGGCAATAGCTGCTGAAGAATCAGGATTCATAACTGTAGGCTCTCCGCTATTAGCGGCTTTAATGACTAATTCATCATCCGGAACAATTCCGATGAGATCAATATTCAACACCTGTAAAATATCCTCAATATCAAGCATATCCCCAGACTTTACTAGACCTGGACGAATACGGTTTACCACCAATTTTGGCGATTCCACATGCGACTGTTCGAGCAGTCCGATAATACGATCCGCATCCCGTACAGCAGCATGCTCAGGTGTGGTAACCACGATCGCTTTATCCGCACCGGCGATCGCATTCCGGAAGCCATGTTCAATCCCTGCTGGACAATCAATCAGAATATACTCATATTCCTTCTTCAGTTCAAGAATGATATCTTTTACTTGTTCAGGAGTGACGGACGTTTTATCCTTCGTTTGAGCTGCAGGCAACATGTACAACTCATCGAAGCGTTTGTCTTTAACGAGTGCTTGATTTAGGCGACAACGACCCTCCGCTACATCCACAAGATCATAAATTATACGATTCTCAAGCCCCATTACTACATCCAGATTACGCAGTCCAATGTCGGTATCGACGAGACATACTTTTTTACCCTGCAGTGCAAGTGCGGTTCCAATATTGGCTGTTGTGGTTGTTTTGCCAACTCCGCCTTTGCCCGAGGTTACGACTATCGCTTCTCCCATGGAGGCTACACCCCTTTAAACACATTTAAATCCTGACGTACTTTGACTAAATTATGAATTTTATCGATTTGCATAGCTCCGTTCGTTAAATATGCAAACTCCATACTGCTTTCTCGGGTTTCCCACTCATCGGGAGGACGACTGATAATATCAGCAATTCGCAGTTGTGTTGGAGACATTAATGAAGCAGCGATAATCGCTTCTTCATTACCATCTACTCCAGCATGCGCCATACCTCTAAGTGATCCTAGAATATAGATATCGCCTGAACAGGTTATGGTCCCTCCTGGGTTCACATCCCCCAGATATAAAAGATTTCCATCATGGTGCAGCACCTGACCGGAACGAAGAATCCCACTCATTAGAAACAACGCGTCATTATCCTCACTGCCGGGCACTGGAAGCGCCTCTATGGAACGAATCAGTAGGTTTCCCTGTCCCTTCAGAATCTCCAGCAAAGCTTCCTTATCTTCCTCAGTTACGGGACGATTGCCCAGCTTAATATCCACATGGACAATCGGTCCAGTCAAAATATTTTGATGGCTGTGCTCCAGCTTATAGCGAAGCTCGCTCAGAAGATCTTCGAAGGGACACTTGTCGTCTAGCAGGAATATCAGGCCATCCTTGATGCCCTTAATCCTTACATGCTTGGATTTTACTGTCATATGCCTGGCCCCCTATCCTCATTCATTCGTGCCGGGCCCCTTAAATTCCTGCTTTGAATAGAAAGAAAATAGAAGCTCTTTATGCCGCTTCTTCCGTACTCTTCTCTTTCTTGATCAGCTCAAGCTGGCGTCGTACCGGTATGTAGAGGATCAGAGCAATAGCAAAATGAAAGAGCATCGTTGGCAGCATATGATTCAGAATCGCCCAGCTATAAGGCTCCTGATTGAGATTGAATACACTATAAATACCAAATAACACACTATCCTCTAGCAAGCTTCCGAGCAGAATCACAGTCATCATAAGAGGTAGTGGAGCACGTGGAATCTGAAACAGAAGGCCGATTAAATAAGCCGACAGACCCATCGCAAAAGAATGTGCTCCTAAAATTCTGCCATAAAAAACGACATCATGTAATAATCCGAAAGATAGACCCAATATAAGTGCTGTATGACGATGATGATATACAGCCACGAACAATCATACAACGAACACCAGATTCGGAATAATTCGCATCTGCCAAACATCTGGAATCAACCAAGGCAGAATGGTTCCCTCCAGAATAAACAAGAGGAACAGTAGCAGAACAAGAACAGATCTGCGCATATTCACTATTCAGCACGCTCCTCCGTATAAACAACAATCAACTCTTTCCAGTCCTGAAATTCCGCTGAAGGCTTAATCACTGCTGTGGAGGTTAATCCAAATTCACCAACCTCAACGCTATCAACCGTACCGATAGTCAATCCTCGCGGATACAATCCCCCAATACCTGAAGAAACTATAACATCCTTCGCCTTAATAGGATCACCCGGTGGAATTTTAGTCATCAGCAATCTATTTGTCTTTGGATTATAACTCTCAATCATACCAAAGGACTTCCCCTCTTTATTTAAGGCAGTTGCCGCAATCGGCGGCTGGGAATTAGGGTCATTCGTATCCATCATGGTCATCAGCTTCACAGTAGAAGTGAAATTGCTGACTTGGCTAATAACGCCCACCAAACCTTCAACAGAAATCACGGACATATTTGGTCTAACGCCATCTTTGGAGCCTAAATCGATAACAATCGTACTATTACTTGGTTCGGTAGTCTGGCTAATTACCTGAGCAATATGATAATCATATTTATACAATTTCTTCTGTTCTACAGTAAACTTCCATTTTTTCTCCAACGAATCATTCCGTGCCTGAATGAAATTATACTGGGCTTTATCACGCGCATATTGGGCGGCTAGAATCTTCAGCTCCTCATTTTCCTTAGCAAGATCCTTCAGGTTTCCGATATCTTCAAACAAGCCCGCTACATATCCAGCGGGCTTGTAGAACATTTTTTGCACGAAACCAGTCGTATCTCTAAGAAAGTTCTCCGGCCAGGACAAGGAGCTCCTTGATGCCAAGCTGAAGCCCATCACCACAATGAACAGCACCAGTGTAATCAACAAAATAAAGNNCCCTCTAACAACAGTATTTCTCCCATAACAGGGGTTGACTTACACAAGTGGCAATACATAGGCTTATCTCTTAGAGCGAAGACTGGAACTGCTGCGACTCTTGAACAAATGGATATTATCAAGCGCCTTTCCTGTTCCAATAGCTACGCAATCAAGAGGATTCTCAGCAACAATAACTGGCATTCCAGTCTCACGCGCAAGCAGTTTGTCTAAGTTACGAAGCAAGGCGCCTCCACCTGTCAAGACAATCCCGCGATCCATAATATCTGCTGCGAGCTCCGGTGGACATTTTTCCAAAGTTACTTTAACAGCTTCAATTATTGAACTCACAGTGTCGGACAACGCTTCACAGATCTCATCGGAAGTAATTGTAAGCGTCTTTGGTAGACCTGTTACGAGATCGCGTCCGCGAATTTCCATGGTCTCAGCCTTCTCAAGTGGAAGAGCTGAACCCACATCCATTTTAAGCTGTTCCGAAGTACGTTCACCAATCATCAGATTATACTGACGTTTGATGTATTGAATGATGGACTCATCCGCTTCATCACCCGCAACGCGTACGGAACGACTAGTAACAATACCGCCGAGTGAAATTACAGCAACTTCTGTTGTACCTCCGCCGATATCAACAACCATACTTCCTGTTGGCTCCCATACCGGTAGATCTGCACCGATCGCTGCAGCAAAAGGTTCCTCGATAATGTAAGCTTCGCGAGCACCCGCTTGTCTAGTAGCATCTTCAACGGCACGTTGCTCTACAGCTGTAATGCCGGATGGTACGCAGACCATTACATTAGGGTGACGTTGGAACATAGAACGCTGTTTCTGTGCTTGACGGATAAAATATTTAATCATGGTAGCCGTTGTATCAAAATCAGCGATTACGCCATCCTTCATCGGACGGATCGCACGGATGTTTCCCGGTGTACGGCCGATCATTTTTTTAGCGGATTCACCCACGGCTTCANNAGGCTCTCTTACAACGATCCCCTTACCGCGTACATAGACAAGCGTATTTGCTGTCCCCAAGTCAATTCCTAAATCTTTCGTAAAACTACCCAACATGCTAATTCTCCTTTTCCTAAGTGAATCTTCACATTTATATTACATGTGTCCTTTTTCTTTCAAGCTTACAAAGCTGCTATCACCGATAATTAGATGATCTAACACGTCTATTCCGACAATCTCGCCTGCCTGAAGCAGTCTTGAGGTCAAGGAGATATCCTCCGGACTAGGCGTTGGATCACCACTAGGATGATTATGTGCGCATATTATAGAGGCACTACTACATTTTATAGCTGCTCGGAATACCTCACGAGGATGAACAATCGAAGCGTTAAGACTGCCCATAGACAACGTTTCTTGTCCAATCACGTGATTCTTCGTATTCAGAAACAGGCAGACAAAATGCTCCTTCTGCAAATAACGCAACTGCTCAGTCAGAATCTCCGCAGCGTCCTCAGGACAGCGGATAATGACCGGCATAGTAAACCTGGAGTTCGCAAGGCGCCTTCCAAGTTCGATGCCTGCTTTTAGTTGCACGGCCTTGGCAGGGCCGATACCTTTGATTTCGGTCAGTTCTTCGATGCTAAGGTCAACTAGCCCACGTAGGCCACCGATCTTCCCCAGCATCTGCTGTGCAATATGAATAGCCGATTCACGGCGTGTTCCCGTACGCAGCAGAATGGCTAACAACTCCGCTTGACTTAATGATTCCGCCCCATAATGCATCATGCGCTCTCTTGGTCGTTCTTCATGGGGGAGGTCCCGCAGCATAACTGGTTGCGACTCCATCCCTATCCCTCTTTCCCAAGCTTCCTACCGGTTCAATACAGTTATACCGAACTCGGACAGCATTTCGCCAAGAAGCGACAGCGGCAATCCGACAACATTGAAATAACAGCCTTCAATTCGTTCCACCAAGATGGAGCCAAGCCCTTGTATCGCATAAGAGCCAGCCTTATCAGCGGGCTCTCCCGTAGCTATATAAGCAGCAATTTCTTCGTCAGTCATTGCTCTCATCGTTACGGAAGTAACACGGTGCTCCACTATAGTCTTCCCTTGCGGAAGCCCGATACAGGCGACACCAGTGTATACCTTATGATTCCGGCCCTGAAGTCTAGTAAGCATCGTTTTGCTGTCCAGCTCGTCCACCGGTTTGCCTAGCACAGTATTATCTAGCACAACAATCGTGTCACTTCCGACGATTACTGCGTTACGCTCTCCTGCTGCAGCTACTACGGCCTCTGCTTTACGCAAAGCCAGACTGCGCACGATCTGCTCCGGTGTAAAGTCCGGTGGTGTGCTCTCGTCAGCTTCGCTGGTAATAACCTCAAAAGGCAAGCCCAGTAAAGACAAAAGCTCTCGTCGACGCGGTGAACCTGAGGCTAAAATAATGAGTTGTGAGTTGTCCACGTTGTAAACGTCCCTTCTTGATCAGTAGCGAGAGTTACAGTCTTCGGTACAGCCATACAGCTGTAATAATACCGACGAGACTTAGCATGCACAATTTCAAATGAATAGTGATGTCATAGNNAAAGAAAGAGCCTTTACCGGCTGCAGTAGCTTGGCGATCCAGGCTCCAGCCAGCCAGCCTAGAATTAGAAATAACAGCAGTGTTCCTACATTTTTCTTCTTCATCTCAGTCTTCCCTCGCCATTTTTTGACACCCTAATTATTATACGGTGAAATTGTGATCAATACAAACGTAAAATCCCTTACGGTAATGTTTACCACCATTTGCACTAAAAGTTGCGGAGCGATACCGCCCTCTGTATCAATTATAGTTAATGTTATATAGGGATAATTTCCTCTATCGCGCCAAACAGCAAGCCCCCAAAATAGGAGGCTTGCTGTCTTTTCAATCACCTGTTTATCATTCAATTCATTGCAGATAGCAGCTGTTTCTGGCTAGTCAAGAAGCTCAACATCGATTCTTGTACTTCCCAAAGGAGGCCCTGCGCCTTGTTCTTGTTATATTCAATCCATGCTGAAATTCCTTGGCTCATAGATTTCTCTAGCGCTGCACAAATGCTCTTTGCTTCTGGAGATACGCCTTGCTCCAGCACTTTGACGGCTTCACTCCATTGCAGATGAAGATCACTCACAGCGGAGGTATTTGCTGCCGTACCCGTTTGACCAGCGCTTAATAAAGAAGCGGATTGACTGCTTAGTTCACTAAGCAGTTGCCCACTCACAGAGAAATAGTTCTTCACAGCCTCTGCATTTCCGGAATAGACAAGCCGTTCTGCCCCGGGAAGTGCCACCTCTCTCACATACAACTCAATCCCTTGATTCTTTAGACCGCTGCTTAGCAGCTTGGCCTGTTCACGGTCTGATGACATTCCAGCATACACACGATTGCCGTCAGCAGGGTCCAAACCCGCAGCCAAGCCTGCAGTTAACAGCTCTTGGCGAGCCTGTTCGGCACCTGCGGGCGTACTGAATACTCCGTACTGCAGCAGATAATAGCTTTGTGCAGCTACTTGAACAGGGATACTATTCTTCCCGGCATTTTCAGTCCCTGTAACCGGCAATCCCGATGTACCAACACCAGCCGGATCTTTAGTTCCACTAGTCTGCTCTGAAGTAGCCATCGTGTCCGCAATCCCATTTCCAGAACTACTCTCCATATTCCCTCCATAAAAAAAGGAAAGTGCAGCATATCCAAGCAGCAAGCCTGTACCGATGGCTCCCGTAACAGAAAGAGCTAACTTCCACCAATAAGAAGGACGCCGGGTATGATAGGAACCTCCGTAACTGCCAGTGGATATATTCTCTAATTTATCTCTGCTATCTGAAACCATATCTGAAAGAAGATATGATTGCTGTGTATATCGAAAATCTTTATCCCGTCCGTCCCATTCTTCCTGACGTGGATCTACAGTTCCCGAGTAATAGTCGTAGGAATCTTCCGGTGGTGCCTCACGCGTAGAACGAAAATCCGGCTCATAAATCCATGTTTGCTGTGCTGGGCCTACCTCTTGTCGCAGTTCCTCAGCATACTCCTCAGCTGTGCCTAGTCCGCCATTTGACCAGCGCTCCACCACCTTAGGCTTTGGTTTAGGCTCGTCCTTGTTCACGTCAAATCGGAATGTCATTCTTCCGTTATTCAACAGTTACACCTCACCTCATCTAATCTATAAGTAAATATATGATAGACAATAGAGAGATATGCTATTTTTAAGCTATAGGAATAGTGAAAGATTATGCAGATTCAGTTTACATTACATGTAACTTTTATATACTATATAAAAAGAGCTAAAAGCCTACACTATACTAGGGAAACTAGGAATGGGCTTTAGTTCACTACTGATTAGGAGGGCTTTTTCTGAAACAAAAAATTCAAGCAGCTATTGTGGGCTACGGTAATTTAGGTAAAGGTGTACGTAAAGCTATTAACCAAAGTGAAGATATCGAGCTAGTTGCGATCTTTACGCGCAGAGAACCTGGACAACTGGAAGCCGGAGAAGCCGGTGTGAAGTTCGAGCACATCTCTGCCGTCGAACAATATAAGGAAAAAGTGGATGTTATGATTCTATGCGGAGGATCGGCTACCGATCTGCCTGAACAAACGCCAGCCATTGCCCGGATGTTTAATACCGTGGACAGCTTTGACACTCATGCCAAAATCCCTGAATTCTACGAAGCCGTTGATGCCGCAGCTAAACAAGGTGGAACGCTCAGCGTAATTTCCACTGGCTGGGATCCAGGCCTATTCTCAATGAACCGCCTGCTGGCTGAAGCGATTCTTCCGCAAGGTAAAGAATATACCTTCTGGGGCAAAGGAGTCAGCCAAGGCCACTCCGATGCGATTCGCAGAGTGGATGGCGTTAAGGCTGGTGTACAATATACCGTTCCAGTACAAGAGGTTATTGATGCCATTCGCGCTGGAGAAACTCCAGAGCTTACCACTCGTGAGAAGCATCTTAGAGAGTGTTTTGTAGTTGCTGAGGCAGGTGCAGACGAGGCGCGTATTCGCGAAGAAATCGTAACTATGCCGAACTATTTTGCCGATTATGATACTACGGTTACCTTCATCTCTGAAGAAGAACTAGCTGCTGAACATAGTGGCATTCCGCATGGCGGATTTGTTATTCGTAGCGGTGTAACAGGGGAAGGCACGAAGCAGATTGTTGAATTCGGCCTGAAGCTGGAGAGCAATCCAGAATTTACAGCTAGTGTTCTCGTGGCATATGCCAGAGCCGCTCAGCGTATGAGTCAAGAAGGACAGAGCGGAGCTCGTACAGTATTCGATATTCCCCTTGGAATGCTGTCTCCGAAATCTCCAGAAGAATTGCGCCGTAACCTGCTGTAAAATCATACAAGAATAAAATAACCCGCGTAGGACCGTGAACCGTCCTCGCGGGTTATTTTATTTATAGCAGGTAGAGCCTTCTCGGGCATACCTTTTATACCAGACTAAGAATCTTACTCTTTACATAATTCACTTCGTAATCCTTCAACAACGTGCGATGCGCCCGATCAGCAATAATAGTAGCCATTTCAGGATTCTTTAGTAGTGTTATTACACTAGCAACAACATCAACAGAGGTATTAGCAAGCAAAATATTTCGGTTATGCTCACAGTTCAATCGCTCGCATATTGTAGAACTAGTAACCACCGGTGTTTTGAGAGCCCATGATTCCAGAATGTTTCTGGAGACTTCGCAGCCTTCACGGATAGGCACTAGAACCGCTTTAGCTCGACGTATATAATCTGCAGATGGTTTCAAAGGTCCAGTGATAACTACTGATACATCCTCCCTTACGAGCGTCATCACTTCCGGATGAACCTCTTGACTGGTGATGTAACACTTGATATCAGGCACTTGTTCCTTAATCAATGGGTAGCTCTTCTTAAAGAAGCTTTGAGCGGCTTTAATTCCTTGTCTGGTGTTCATATTCCAGTGCAGAACCATTGAATTTTCTTTCGCTACAGGCTCAGTAAAAGCATTGTATTCGTTCATTTTTATGAAATGAGGAACGACATGGACCTTACGAGCATCCGCAAAGGATAGAGATTTGAATGAAAGGGCATCCCATTCCGAGGTTGCCAAGAGTACACCCGTTTTATTCATTAGTCTCCGCTTATTTCGCCGAACCAAAGCCTCATTTAGTTTATGATAAGGATTAATGTTGCTCGGCTTCCCATTTTCTTTTCCAACGGCAAACCCGCTCTCAAAACGATACGTATCTGTAATAACACTTGCATCAGGAAGCAGATTACGAACCATATCAATGCAATTCCCCAGCAAGCTATGTGATATAAATATATGTCTGTAATTATTCGATCTACAAAGTTCCATAATGATGCTCTTCATGTCTTTATCAGCATGACTCCGATTAGTGAAATTCCGCATTTTATGTAAAGGACGCAGCACGGACCTCCATGAGGAAATGTTCCCATTTATGTAATGAACCGTTAGTGCAGTCCCATCAATTGTAGACATATCCTCCTTGTGGGTACTGGCATACGTCAGTAAATCAATATCAAATTTCCCAAGCAAAATCTCGAGAATACTCCCTGTTCTCATTTCTCCTTCTAGATCCTCTGCGCTTTGATTCTGAGCTGATAGGAACAGCATTCTTTCTCGCATGACTCTGGCTCCTTGTATATTTGTAATAAATCCACTCTTTCTATCACTGCAACTTTAGATGCAGTTCAATAGTAACTCATTTCATATAAAATTTTTGTCGATTCATAGGGGAACCTTTAAATTTTTTATGTGTTTTCATACTTCATTCGAAAATCATTGCGATAAACCTTTATAAATCGCCATTTTTCTGATAATTGAATCCAAAAAACTCTTTTTCCAGTTATACATGATCATGAATTTTTTTATATATAAAATCCATGATCGTTAGGTATTATGTACTATTCGTTATGCAAAAAAAAAGTGCCATCCTCGTCTACTGACGAAAGGACGACACTTCAATATTTTCGTAGCTTCTAACGACGCAGTTCCGACCCTTTTTCTTAGCCTGATACAATGCATTATCACAAAGCTTGTAGAGATTGTTCAGAGAAAAAAGTTCGCCCGATTCTATCGTAATGACTCCAATGCTGATTGTGTAATGTAGCGGTACGCCATGAATAATCGATCCTATAACGGCTTCGCGCATTCCTTCAGCAATAAGATCACTACTTTTTTCATCGGCGCTATGCAGGAGCACTGCGAACTCTTCTCCACCAAATCTTCCGATCAGATCACTATGGCCAAGTTGTTGCTCTATTTTATATGTCAGATCTCTCAGTACTTGGTCTCCCGTATTATGCCCGTATCAGGAAAAAAGTTAATCCTCTACTGACAGCACTATAGCATTCTATGACGATATCGGCAAATGCTCTACCATACAAAAAAACACTTCCCCCTAAGCTCCTTCAGATAAACACATAGATTATCTGAACGAAACTTGGGGGAAGTGCTATTGAAGAGAGAATATGAATATTCTCGGATTAGCCTCGATCTGCATTGTATTAATGCTTCTTCAAACCGTCAGCCAGTGCGTATCCGACCTTCCAGATATGGCCTGCGCCCATCGTAATCACGAGGTCGCCTGGGGCAATACGAGGTGTCAGATCAGCAAGCACATCTTCTTTGGTTGGAAGATGTCTCGCGCCAGCATTACTGTTCTGCACAATAAGCTCAACCAGCTTCGCGGATGTAACACCCTCAATCTGCTTCTCACCTGCAGGAGAGTAGATGTCGGTAATGATTACTTCATCTGCTTCGCTAAAGGCGCGGCTGAAAGCATCTAACAGGAAGAACGTACGTGTATACCGCTGAGGCTGGAATACGGCAATAATCCGTTTTCCCGTTGCCTTAGCAGCACTGATTGTCGCTTGAATTTCAGTTGGGTGATGCGCATAATCATCGATGACCAGAATGTCATCGACTTCTCCGAGCACTTGAAAACGGCGCTTCGCACCGTGGAATTTCACAATCGCTTCAGCGATCTTTTCAAAGGAGATCCCTGATTTCAAACAAGCGATTACCGCAGCCATTGAATTATAAAGATTGTACTGTCCGGGAACTGAAAGTTCAATACGTCCAAGTACTTCTCCATTATGGTTCATCGTANNATACCTGACGATCGCCCAGAACAATATCAGTGGCAATATAATCTGCAGTCTTCGACTTAATGCCGTAAGTAATCACCTTACCTGACACTTCAGGCAATAAAGAAATCACGTTTTCGTCATCTGCACACACAATTGCAGTGCCATCTTCACGGGTCTGGTTCATAAACTGTACGTAAGCAGCCTTGAGACGGTTAAAATCTCCGCCGTAATTCTCCAGG
>DJUJ01000128.1:0-6850 GCA_002438345.1 Paenibacillus sp. UBA6285 | reverse complement strand
AGAAAGAGCCATCGCTCTCATCCGCTTCTGCAACTACATAGTCGCCTTGTCCTGCCTTAGCATTCGTGCCGACGTTCATAATCTCTCCGCCGATAATATACGTAGGGTCCACTTCACACTCTTCCATCACAAGTGCAATCATGGAGGAGGTGGTTGTTTTACCATGCGCTCCGGCAACGGCTACCCCTTTACGTTCGTTCAATAAACGAGCCAGCATTTGTGAGCGATGTAGAATCGGAATCTTAAGACGCTCTGCTTCCACCCATTCCACATTATCGCTAGACAAAGCCGTAGAGTATACGACTAGATCCGCACCTTTTACTTGTTCCGCCGTATGCCCAATATAAATCTTGGCACCTTTGGCAATCAATTTATCCGTTAATTCTTGGGCAGCCACATCGGAGCCCGTAACTGTATATCCCATTTCTAGCATTACTCGGGCAATCGCGCTGNNGCACACGTTCAGTAGTATCCAACAGTCGTCACCAGCCTTTTTCAGTATCGGGTTGCTGCAAAAGTGTACCGCGTACGTCAGAGATTAAATACAGCGTACCAGATACGACGGCAAGGTCATCCTCCGCTGTAATCGACTTCAGTAGCTGCAGCGCTTTTCCCCAATTATGTTCTATTATGATTGCCAAGTTTTCCTTGGCATATTTCTCTCGCAGACTTTCTGCGATAACCTTCAGATTCTCCGCGTCCATTTTGTTCTGGAAATCCGGTTCGGTCAGGATGAGCGTATCCACTATAGGCAGTATATGCTTAAAGTAGGATTCATGATGCTTATTTGACAGCATTCCCATAAGTAAATTTAATTTACCATATTGATAGAGCTGAGGCAGACTTTTAGCAAGACTCTCCGCGCCTTCCGGATTATGTGCTCCGTCCAGTACAATCCTTGGAGACGTACTTACCTCTTCCAGCCTTCCAGCCCAGAATGCATGTCGCAAACCTTCAAGAATATCTTCATCCTCAAGCATAAAGGCCATATACTGGCGCAGAACCTCAAGTACCATCATGGCTCCTGCCGCGTTGCTAATCTGGTGCTCGCCTTTCATTACGATCTGAGCTTCAAGCGAACGGAAGGGACCCTTAAAATGAAAAGTCTGCACGCCCTCACGGATTCCACTAGCTTCATAACTAAAATCTTCTCCCGCAAGATAGAGAGTAGAGCGGCAAGTCGCTGCTTTCTCTTTCAGAACCGCCACGACTTCAGGCTGAGTTACGCAGCTAACAACAGGAACACCTTGCTTGATAATTCCGGCTTTCTCCATTGCTATCTTTTCTAGCGTATCTCCCAAAATATCCATGTGATCATGACCGACATTAGTAATCACAGAAACAATCGGAGTAACGATATTCGTTACATCCAGCCTTCCCCCAAGCCCGGTCTCCCATACGACAACATCAGGACAAGAGACGCCCGCAAAAAATAGAATGGCCACAGCTGTAGTTACCTCGAACATCGTAGGTGAGCCAAACTCCGTTTCCGCAATTTCTTGGACCAATGGGCGTAGTTGGTTAACAAGCTCGATAAGAGTTTCTTCAGAGATGTCCGTATTATTAAATTGGAACCTGTTCGTGAACTTTGTAATATACGGAGACGTAAAGGTGCCAACAGAATAGCCGCTTTGAATAAGTGCACTAGTTAAAAAAGCACAAGTAGAACCTTTGCCGTTCGTACCCGCCACATGAATAAATTTCAGTCGACGGTGCGGATTTCCCAGCTTGTCCATCAACAGCTCAATTCTATCTAAACCTGGCCGGATCCCAAAAGGGATTAGGCTCTTGATCCAATCAACCGCTTCGGTGTATGTCGCAAGAGGGGCGGTGTTTCCGCCCCGATTTAGGTCATCCATGTCTCTTATCCTCTCAGCTCTGCGATGCGGGCAAGTACTTTCTCACGTTTAGCAGAATAATCTGCCTGCTTCGCCCGTTCCTCTTCGATAACTTTAGCAGGAGCCTTGGCCACGAAGCCTTGATTGCTCAACTTTTTCTCTACGCGTTCTACTTCGCTGTTCAGCGTCTGTACTTCTTTTTCCAGACGAGCGATTTCTTGTTCAATATCAATGAGTCCCGACAATGGCAGAAGCAGTTCTGCTCCTGTTACTACAGCGGACATTACCTTATCCGGCGTTTCCGGATTCAGGCCAGCTTCGAAAGAAGACGTATTGCAGAAGCGTCCAATGTAGTTGTCGTTACGAGTGATAATACTTAGCGTCTCTTCATTACCCGCTTTGATGATCAATTCAACCTTTTTGCTCATCGGTACATTCACTTCAGCACGGATATTACGAACGGCCCGGATTACATCCATCAACAGGTTCATTTCCGCTACCGCCTGCGGGTTCTCCAGAGCAGCATCATACTCTGGCCATGCAGCCAGGGTAATCGTCTCCCCTTCATGTGGCAGGTGCTGCCAGATTTCTTCCGAAATAAACGGCATAAACGGATGAATCAGACGCATTGTGCGATCTAGTACATAGGCAAGTACAGACTGTGTCTTAGCTTTGGCTGCGGCGTCTGATCCGTAAAGTGACAGCTTCGCGAACTCAATATACCAGTCACACAGATCGTCCCAGATGAAATTGTACAATTGGCGGCCGGTCTCACCGAACTCGTACGAGTCAATTAGACGCGTAATTTCACGAGAAGTTTCGTTCAGACGGTGCAGAATCCAGCGATCAGCAGTACTTAGCTCACCAGTAATGTCAATATTCTCAAAGCTTACACCTTCCAAATTCATGAGGGCAAAGCGTGACGCATTCCAGATCTTATTGGCAAAATTACGCGCCTGCTCAACCTTTTCCCAGCGGAAACGAAGATCCTGTCCAGCTGTGCTTCCGGTAGAAATCATGTAGCGCATTGCATCTGCGCCATACTTCTCGATGACTTCAAGCGGGTCTACGCCGTTTCCGAGCGATTTGGANNAATCCCGTACCAATCCATGCATCAATACATCGGAGAATGGTTTCTCTCCGGTAAATTCGAGGGCTGAGAAGATCATCCGCGCTACCCAGAAATAAATAATATCGTAGCCCGTTACGAGCACATCGTTCGGATAGTAGCGTTTGAAATCTGCACTGTTCTCATCCGGCCACCCTAGAGTGGCGAACGGCCACAGATTGGAGCTGAACCAAGTATCCAGTACATCCTCGTCCTGTTTCAAATCAGTTAAGCCGCTGATCCGGCGCGCTTCTTCCTCGTCATTCGCCACAACCACTTCACCAGTAGACTCGGAATACCAAGCTGGAATACGATGTCCCCACCACAGCTGGCGGGAAATACACCAATCGCGTACGTTCTCGATCCAATTCAGGTAAGTTCTCTCGAAACGGTCCGGTACAAAGTTAACCCCGTTACCATCCTTCTGTGCATTGATCGCAGCTTCGGCGAGGGGCTGCATCTTCACGAACCATTGTGTGGACAAGTATGGCTCAACAACGGCTCCAGAGCGTTCGCTGTGTCCCACTTGATGCACATGATCTTCAATAGAGATCAGTACACCTTGTTCCTTCAGGTCAGCCGTGATAGCCTTACGGCATACACTCCGGTCTTGACCTTGGTAAGGTCCTGCTTCCTCATTCATCGTACCGCTCTCATCCATTACGTTGATCTGCGGTAAGTTGTGACGTTGACCCATCTCGAAGTCATTCGGGTCATGAGCCGGAGTAATCTTAACTGCACCACTACCAAACTCTTTGTCTACATAATCATCAGCGATAATTGGAATCTCACGACCGATAATCGGCAGGATCAACGTTTTGCCGATCAGATCTTTATAACGATCGTCTTCCGGATGAACAGCAACCGCCGTATCGCCCAGCATCGTCTCCGGACGTGTAGTCGCTACTGTAATAAATCCGCTACCGTCTTTGAGCGGGTAACGCAGGTGATACAAGTGTCCGTTAACTTCCTTATATTCAACCTCGATATCCGACAATGCCGTGCGGGCAGCAGGGTCCCAGTTAATAATGCGTTTGCCACGGTAGATCAAGCCTTTATTGTAGAGCTTAACGAATACCTCGCGTACAGCTTTCGACAAACCTTCATCCAAGGTAAAACGTTCGCGGGAATAGTCAAGGGAAAGCCCCATTTTAGCCCACTGTTCATGAATGGTGTTGGCATATTTATCTTTCCAGTCCCACACCTGCTCTAGAAACTTCTCACGTCCGAGATCATGTCTAGAAATTCCCTGCTCGCGCAGCTTTTGCTCTACCTTCGTCTGTGTTGCGATACCGGCATGGTCCGTACCCGGTAGCCAAAGCGTGTCGAAGCCCTGCATCCGTTTCGTACGAATCAGGATATCCTGAAGCGTGAAATCGAGCGCATGCCCAATGTGCAGCATTCCCGTTACGTTTGGTGGTGGGATTACAATGCTATATGCTTTCGCATCTGGACGCCCGCCTGCACGGAAATACCCACCTTCTGTCCAGTAGGAATACCACTTGGTTTCTGCCGATTTCGGATCATACGTTGTTGGCATTTCGTTCTTAGCGTCATTCGCAGCGGCAGCATCTGCCGCTGTATCTTGCAGGTTCGGCAACTCTGCCGCTGATAGATTGTTTTGGTCAGCCATTCTCTGATACCTCCACTTGGTTACTTGTAGTTTCTTGTGAAAATATAAGAATGATGTACGGAGTGAAACTTATACATTCTTATATTTTGAGAAAACAAAAAGACCCCTCGTCTCAAAGGACGAAAGGCCATTCTTTCGCGGTACCACCTTTGTTTCGCGCCAATGAAAAATAAACCTACACTTCTCTCACCCTACGGTTCAGAAGCTTAGCGCGACACTCATACAGATAACGGCTGCTACCGGCCACATCCTAACTTATCTTTCATACCTATGAAGACAAGCTCAGAAGGGCGACTCCGGGGCGACTTCGGTGGCTGTATCCTACGGAATGTCACAGCACTTGCATTCCGCTCTCTGAAGGGCTGACCGCCTACTCTTCCCGTTCCCAGTCTTTACTTAGATATTGCTTACTCCATAATACATTTTGAGTCATCCCTAGTCAACCTGGATAGGCCTTTACAGCAGGACTTTGACGCTGAACTTCGACTTATGGCGTGCTTATACCGAAATTTCATTTATTTCATCACGCCGCCTGGAGTAGATGCCCAGTGTTCTAATGTTCTACGGTCACATGACAAAAATCCCGATCTTCTATCAGATCGGGATTCACCTATTCATGTGTCTAAGCATTGCATTTCTATTACGGAATGTACAACACTTGCCCTTCCTCGNNCGAGACAAACGATTATACATCCCCAGTTCCCGTGCACTTAGCTGATACTTCTCTGCGATCGTATCCAGCGTTTCTTCACGCTGCACGATGCAAAGGCGAACCTTACGGAACAAGTTAGTGCCATCTGCTCCGGTAATGAATCTGCTCTTCCACTCCGTATTATTTCCAGCCTCTGGAATAATCGCTGCAGCAGATGCATTTCCTTCAGACTGGAGAGCTTCCTGTTCTTTACGGGAACGACTAGAGCTAAGTAATGAAGAGAAGGTGAGATGTTCTTTTACCGGAACCTCTGCTTCTTTCTTGCTTCCTAGAGCAATCTTAAGATCTTGCTTCTCCTCTGGCTGTGGCACAGTCTCCTGAGAAACAAAGACTTCGTTCGTATTCTCACTAATCGGCTGAGCATTCTCTTCTTGTGCGTGAAGCTTATTGTTTGCCTCGTTTTCTGAAGCGAATACAGCGATATCTTGGTCTGCATCAGCAATAGCTGCTGGAACAACGGGCTCTCTAGAGGCAAAAGTATATTCAGCTTCTTGTTCCTGATCCACTTCGCTCGCCTGGCTAACTTGATTCAGCTGAGATACCTCAGCTTCCTCATTCTGTGACTCAGCTTTAAACCAGTAATCCGCTATTCCTGCTTTGGAATCCTCTGATTGCGAATCCAGACTATGCGTCCGAGCTTTCGCGCCCTTGTCCTTCTCATGAGCGGATGAGAAATTAACTATAGGAGACGAATAACCAGCTCCGCTCGAGACCAGTGGGGCCTCTGATGCTCCTGCATTCGCTTCGGCATGNNCCTCCGATGCACCCTCACCAAAGGTCCACTGTGAATTTTCATAAAGCGCATCACTTTCGTGTTCTTGGTTCTCTGCAGATGCTTCTATCACCCTGTCATCTTCGAGAGGGGAATAGGCAACTGTATACTCTTCCTGCTGCCAGGCCGGTTGTGGTTGAGGTTCCGCACCACCGATTCCCCGCAGCGATAGTACGCCAGTTATATTCACAGTACGCATCGTGAGCAGATCAATATCAAAATTCTCGATCTCCACCCCAATATCTTCAATCGAGCTGACGCGTGTAAGCGGAACAGTGATTTCAACGGGAATGGCGTGCTCCAGACGCTGGGTTCGGTCATCTTCACTCCGGTAGAGTCCGGTAAGCAACAGCTGACCATATAACTCGGCACGATCCTCCCGCTGAATCACCTGGATTTCCGGAAGTAGTTCAACCTCCTCCAGCTCAGCTATTCCCGGAAGCTCTTCCGATAGGTGAATGCGTTCATAAATATCAAACCGCAAGCCGTGGGACTGATCAAACACGGGATATGTCCTCCTTCTTGGCATAATCTAACCCTGAGACAGGCCCAGAGCATAAGCCCAAAATGTTACTCCCCACATGTATATGCTTCAAACAGGAAGGCATGACAACTTTGGTAGCACTAACCGGACAGGATGCAAAAAATGTGAACTGAAAGGGATGATCGAACTCTCCTTGTGCAAATATACCCTGCTCCGCATGAACAAAGTATTATATGCTGCTTTTGCTATTAGAACATGGATAGATGTTTCTTTCCAAGAAAAAACGACGTTGTCGTCCTTCAA
>DJUJ01000113.1:7897-8196 GCA_002438345.1 Paenibacillus sp. UBA6285 | reverse complement strand
GAGTCGCGTACGCTGCTTCAGGTGCAGATTGAGGATGCTGCTAAGGCGGGTCGTCGTGTTTCTACACTGATGGGTGATAAAGTCGATCCACGTAAACGCTGGATTGTTGAGAATGTCGATTTCACTGAAATTGTAGAGTAGTTGCAGTGAGTAGTGCTGCAAGTGACGAATACTTCCACTGTTTTTAATTTTATGGTGATAGGCAAACGGAGTGGCGGAATCGTTCTGGAGGAGCGTTAGCGTTTCCCTTTGTTTCCGGATTTTATCCGCTACCGGCGGTTATAATCAAAAAATCTGGA
>DJUJ01000113.1:0-7888 GCA_002438345.1 Paenibacillus sp. UBA6285 | reverse complement strand
AGTGAGTAGTTTATCAGAACAATTTTTGCCGGCTTTTCTGGAAGAGGTCGTCGGTGACCGCTTTGGTCGGTATTCCAAATATATTATTCAGGACCGGGCAATCCCCGACGTCCGCGATGGACTTAAGCCTGTACAGCGCCGGATTCTTTATGCGATGTACGACTCTGGCAATACGCCTGACAAGCCGTACCGCAAGTCAGCAAAAACCGTCGGGGATGTAATGGGTAATTACCATCCACATGGTGATTCCTCGATTTACGATGGTATGGTTCGTATGGCGCAACCATGGAAATTGGGGCATGTACTTGTTGACGGTCACGGCAACTGGGGCTCGATGGACGATGACCCAGCTGCGGCGATGCGTTATACGGAAGCACGGTTATCTCCGATTGCAATGGAGATGATGCGTGATATCGAGAAGCGGACAGTACTGTTTAAGGATAACTTTGACAATACAGCCAAGGAACCTGTTGTTGTACCTTCTCGTTATCCGAACTTACTCGTGAATGGCACGAGTGGGATTTCCGCAGGTTTTGCCACTGAGATCCCGCCGCATAACCTTCGTGAGGTTATTGATGCTTGTATCGCAGTCATGCAGAAACCAGATATTGAACTTGAAGATATCATGACCTTTATGAAAGGTCCGGATTTTCCTACAGGCGGCACTATTATGGGTGGAGACGGCATCATGGATGCTTACCGCACAGGTAAAGGCCGTATTTACTTACGCTCCAAGACTGAGATTGAGAATATGCGAGGCGGCAAGCAACAAATCGTGATTACTGAAGTTCCATTCCAGATTGTAAAATCACGACTAGTTACCTCCATGGAGAACATTCGGTTAGAGAAGAAGATCGATGGCATTGCTGAAGTTCGTGATGAGAGTGGACGAGAAGGACTTCGGATTGTAGTTGAACTCAAGAAAGAAGCTGATGCCCAAGGCGTCTTGGCGTATCTGCTCAAAAAAACCGATCTTCAAATCACCTATAACTTCAATATGGTGGCTATCGTCAACAAAGCGCCGCAACAGCTTGGTCTTAAAGCCATCCTGGAGGCCTATATCGCGCATCAGCGTGAAGTAGTGACTCATCGCACCCAGTTTGATCTGGAACGTGCAGAAGACCGCGCTCATGTCTTAGAGGGCTTGGTTAAAGCGCTGAATATTCTAGATGAGGTTATCGCTGCTATCAAAGCATCGAAGAACCGGCAGGATGCTCAGAACAATCTCGTGTGGATGTTCGGCTTCAGTGAACGTCAAGCGGATTCTATCCTTACCTTGCAATTGTATCGTCTGACCAATTTGGAGATTACTTCACTCCAAAAAGAATTGGATGAAATGATGACAAAGATTACACATCTGCGCGGTATATTGGAAAGTGACAAGAAGCTCGTAGCTGTAATCCGTAAGGAATTGCTGGAGATTCGCGATAAATATGGGATTGATCGTCGCTCCCTTATCCAAGGCGAAGTAGAGGAACTTAAGGTTAGCCTTGAAGCGCTAGTCAACGCAGAAGATGTGCTAGTAGCACTTTCAGCAGACGGTTATATTAAGCGTACAAGTATGCTTTCCTTTACCCGTTCTGGTGGGGAACGTCACACATCAGGTGTTAAAGAAGGCGACCATATCGTCAAGCTGCTCGATGTGAATACCCGTGACAGTCTGCTGGTATTTACGCGCAAGGGGCAATACTTCTTGCTTCCTGTTCACCAGATTCCGGAGTTTAAATGGAAAGAACCTGGTACAGCGATTGTTAACGTTATCGGATTGTCTAAAGGGGATGGAATCATTAGTGTGATTCCGGTCAATAATCTTGACGATCCTCAGCAAAGTCTCGTGTTTATCACCCGCAGAGGTCAGGTTAAGCGTACAGAGCTCAAGGAATACTCTACAAGCCGTTCTGGAGCGGTAGCAGCCTGTAAGGTAGCAGACGGTGATGAGATCATTACAGTGACTACTAGTACGAATGACAAGGACATTGTACTTGTGACTCGTGAAGGAATGAGCATTAGATTCCATGAGAATGAGGTTAATCCTATGGGTCGTGTTGCATCTGGTGTAAGAGGAATTCAATTGCGTGAGGGCGATGAGGTAATTTCTTGCTTCTGGGTCAGCGAAGACGAAGGAGAAATCCTCTCCATCTCCGATATCGGATATGCGAAACGTTCACTACTAGTGGATTATCCATCCCAAAGCCGTGGTGGCAAAGGAATGCCAACCTTTGAATTTAAGGAAGGCAAGCGAGTACGACCAAATGGCAGCAGGTTGGCAGGGGCTTTCTATTGCAGAGAACCGCTGGAATTAAACGCAATTACACGGGAGAATGCACATCACACATTCTCTTCTGAATCTGCACCACTTGGAGAGCGTCGCTCTACGGGCAAACAGATTGTTCCTGTCGAGAAAAAAGATGAGATCGTTAATCTTTTCCCAGCAGTTAAGTAAAACAAGCTAGTAACAACAGATTATTATAACGATGCTTAGTCAACTCTTCATGAGAACTGACTAAGCATCGTTTTTTATTTTCATGCTTAACAGTGCAGAAGATTTATTTTTCTTCTTTTGCAGGAAATGGAATTTGTTTCGCGAAAATGTAGGTATACCGGATAGAACCGCAAGGAAAGGAAGGAATAAGTGTGCACGCATCTGAATTCAGTAAAATTTGGCATAAGATTTTGAAAGATTATAAACTACATATGGACAGTAATCTTGCCCCAACGCTAACGGATGCCCAACTCACTGTACTTGAACTGCTCCAGGAACGTGATGCCATGAAGCCTTCTGATCTGGCTCCACATCTGGCGACCAGTCCTGCAGCGGTTACTATGTTACTTGATCGGATGGAGAAGCATGGGCTTATTGTTCGGGAGAGAGATGCTGCGGACCGACGTATTGTATGGGTGAGTATAACGGAAACTGGAATGCAGGAGACTGCACGTGGTTTAAAGATCCGCAGCGATTTTTTTGCAGAAGCGCTTGATCCGATCTCCTCTCATAACCAACAGTTACTACTATACTTAATGGGCAAAATGGTTGTTACAACTACACCGGAGAGTTCTACACCGTGAATAAGGGAGAAGATTTGTTGTATCACTATTACGATGAATCTGCAGGTCCATTTCATAATCTGTCTGATCTACCGCCACAAGTAGCGGAACAGAGTCTTAATGATCTACGTCACCAGAATAAAGGCTATGCAAGTCAGCGATCGGAAGATTATCACGATATTCGGCGGGAATTTCAATTGATCAATTTGACCCTGAGGTACAAGTTTGGGATGACAAGCCGTTAAGGAAGTATAACAACACTTTANNCGTTAGCGGACGGCCTTCTTTTGTAATTCCTTAGACCACAAATCCCAAGGATGAGTTTGCGGGGGCAGGGAAGTAAGTTCTACCTCTTCTTTGGTAACAGGGTGAGGAAAGCCTACGAGTGCAGACCACAGAGCAATTTGCTGTCCAGGTTTGTTCACTGAAGCCCCATACTTCTGATCACCGTATAACGGGCAGCCGATGGAGCTGAGCTGCACTCGAATTTGGTGTGAACGACCGGTAAGTAAATCGATCTTGAGCAGGCTGTAGCCCTCTGCACTGCCAAGTACCGTGTAATCCAGAATGGCCTCCTTACCACCGGGGGTTCCTTTCCGGACTACGGTCACGGTGTTACTCTTTGCGTCTTTAAGCAGCGTATCGGTAAGACGGCCGCGAGATGCTGGCGGTTTTCCGTGCACGACAGTTAAGTACACCTTATGAAAGCTGTGAGTGCGGACACTCTCGGACAGTCTTGATGCAGCTTTAGATGTCTTGGCAAAGATCATTGCACCTCCAACCGGACGATCCAGGCGGTGGACTAGGCCCATATAGACGTTTCCAGGCTTGTTAAAACGTTCCTTCACATCATCTTTGAGCAGGTTCAGCAGATCAGGATCTCCAGTGGCATCCTCCTGAACAGGAATATTCACAGGCTTCACTATGCCGAGAAGATGGTTATCTTCGTACAACACTTCAAAGCGCTGCGATGCTCCGCCCATAGCTTCGTTGTTGCCAGTTATATGCTGTGACATGGCTTACGCCTCCCAGCGTCCCAGAATACCACATGGTAGGTTCATGCCGGAGGAAGTGATCGGAAGACCGATTTCGCCGGAGGTGAGTTTCCCACCATAACGTTTGCCCATTGTCATCGACAACATATTACGTAGTACGGTTGGAGAGATTCCGGTGGTGTAAGAATTTATAAGCATAAACAAAGGTTTATCGCTCATAATTTGCAAACAGCTCTCAAGGAATGGATATAAGCTTGATTCCAGCTTCCACATTTCTCCGCCAGGTCCTCTTCCGTAGGAAGGTGGGTCCATAATAATTGCATCATATTTACTTCCGCGGCGTTGTTCGCGTTGTACAAATTTGAATACGTCATCCGTGATGTAGCGAACTGGACGTTCTCCCAGGCCAGACAGCTGTACATTTTCCTTCGCCCATTGCACCATACCTTTGGCTGCATCCACGTGAACTACAGAAGCGCCGGCACTTGCTGCGGCTACAGTAGCTCCACCAGTGTAAGCAAATAGGTTTAGCACTGAGATCGGACGGTTAGCAGCCGCAATCTTGTCCATCATCCAGCTCCAATTAGCCGCTTGTTCAGGGAATAACCCGGTATGCTTGAAATTCGTAGGACGCAGGTTGAATTTTAATTTTCCGTAACTAATCTTCCAATCATCCGGAATTGTTTTTTTCATTTCCCATTGTCCACCGCCAGCCGAGGAACGGTGATAATGACCGTGCACATCACGCCATTTCGCTGTCTCATTGGTTAGCGGCCAAATAATCTGCGGATCAGGACGGCGCAGGATAATGTCGCCCCAACGTTCAAGCTTCTCTCCACCACCAGTGTCAATTACTTCATAGTCTTTCCAGTCGCTCGCTATATACATGATTTAATCCATCCTTCAAAAATTCATTTAGCCTTTATTGTACATCATTTCACCTTATAGCTACAAACAAATTACGCGAAGGCTTATCACTTTACTTATTTTATCCAATGAAGATTATGTGTATAATATTTCCATACTTGTAGCTATTATTTTGGCGCTTCAAGTAAGGATTGTGTATGATCAGATACTAGAGCTCTTACAATATTTACGATCGGAGAACAGCAGCGTATGTTCAATCTCTCACCTCTATATTTCCCGATAACTGCGAATCCAGACCATACAAGTGAGTTTCTGCCTTGCCAAGCGCTACAGCCGTATATTCGCTGCTTCTGGGGCTCTCTTGAGCCTTGTCTCCATTCAGAGGCAATAGTTCCCGTTGTGGACAAGACAGTTTGTTACGAACCAGGGATGGAAACGATTATTCCGGATACATGCATGGACATTATATGGAATTTGGATGTATCAACAGGCAGTACACGAACTGTTTTTTCCGGCATAAATGATGCTCCTTTTGAAGTCCCTTCAGACAGGGGAGTAGGTATGATCTCACGCTTCGGTATCCGATTTCATTTCTGGGCCGTTCATTATTTTGCGGATGACCATCTCCGGGATGTCTTGAATGCATTTGTGGATGTAGAGCAATACTTTGGTTCTTTTAAGAGAGAGCTGGGGCTTCTACTGGAACAAGCAAATTCTATGAATGAAAGGATTGCAGCTGCTGAGGCTTATCTGTTTCGGCGTCTTGAGAATGAAGGGCGGACAAACGATCGGGTAATGAACGCAGTTTATACCATAATTAAACAAAAAGGTGTGGTAACAGCTGAGGATTTGGAAGCCAGCTCTAATCTAAGCAGACGGCAATTAGAAAGACTATTTCAAGAATATATAGGTGTAGCGCCCAAAAAAACAGCTGATCTTGTGCGATTTCAGAATGTGTGGCGGGAAATGTATCATTTGTCTGCGCAAACGAAGAATATGCAGGATCTTATTTTTACATATGGATTCAGCCACCAGTCCCATTTTATAAATAATTTCAAGAAATATGCTGGAAGAACTCCACTTGACGCTTTGGTCTATGCTGGGAGATGAATGTCGTAATTTTGCAATACAAAGGGTGCTAACATTGTTAAACTAATTCCAAGTAAGACATCCCCATAAAGTGGTGCTTTGCTTCGATGCGTACTCAGGTACTTTGTGGGGGCCCCACATATACGTTAAATATGGACACTATGATGAGAATGAAAGGGGACAAGTTATGATTTCGTCTTTTGAAGGTACTAACATTTACACTAAGGATACTGCAGCGTTGGCTGCATTTTATTCGGAGGTGCTCGGTATTCCTATCCCGTTCGAAGGTTATGGCAACTATGATGGCGCAAAGATTGGGTTTGACCAGAAACAGCCTGGATTCATTATTTGGGATGCGACGAAGTGGGAAAAGCTTACGACTGGCTTTGTTAATTTAGTATTCGGCTGCGATAACCTTGATGCTACGTACGAACAGTTAAAGGCTAAAGGACTGGATTGTCAGCCACCGGTTACGATGGAATATGGCGGGAAAGAAATGAACTTCCGTGATCCAGATGGTAATCACATTACCTTGCTCGAAGGAGCATACTAATTCAGTTTTGAGCAAAAATAGGGATCGAACGCAAACGCAACCGTGTGAATAACCGGGAGTTTGCGTTTTTTTATTTTATTTATTTGACAATGATAATCATTATCAAATAGAATGAGGGTGAAAGTATATATGTTTTAAATTTTAGGTTTAGTTGGGGAGGAACAGAAAGATGGCTAAAGTGCTAGTAGCATATGCCAGTTTAACTGGCAACACTGAGGAAATGGCTGAATTGATTGTAGAAGGAATACGCCAAGCAGGTGGTGAAGCCGTTTTGAAATCGGTCACTGAATGTAATGCGGTTGAGATAAATTCATATGAAGGCGTGCTACTAGGGGCATACACTTGGGGAGATGGAGAGCTACCGGATGAAGCTCTTGATTTCTATGAGGAGATGGATGCGCTTGATTTGACCGCTGTGAAGTCAGCAGTTTTTGGCAGTGGAGATACAGGATACGCCATTTATTGTGGAGCAGTGGATTTATTCGTGGAGAAGTTAAAGGAACGTGGAGCTGTAATATTACAGGATAGTCTAAAGATTGAATATGGACCGAGCGCTGCTGAAAAAGAAGCCTGCCGTCAATTCGGTCGTCAATTTATCGAAGCCTGTTTGGTGGTATCATAGGATGGGCGTGCCAGCAGGAAGTTGGATAAATAAACCCCAAAATGTACATACACCTCAGTATAAACGACTCCATGATTATCGGATGGAGCACATTATGCTTGGAGGGGCAGAGAATTTATCAAGTGGAACTCCAGCAACGGGGCTTCCACGCTGGCGCCAGCAGGTCCAGTATGCGGTAGGGCATACACTTAACGACTTTTACAGTCTGCTGCCTGAAGTGCGAAGAGAGACACCTATACAATTTCTGTTAGAGCGTCGGTGGCCTCCTAAAGGGGATGCTTTTCCTTCATTGCTACAATATTGGGATATCAAAACGAGTATAGCGGATGAACTTATGCGTATTGTCTCAAGCAATCATCTACAGGAGATCCCGGTTATGCTATATGAGCAGTGGTATGTTCCCGTCCCGGAGCTGAAACTGGAGCTTTCGATGATTATTCAACTGGCTTGGAATTCTTTACAAAATAGTAGAAGTCTGAACATTCAGAAGTTTATGGTGAATGGCAATGAGGATACCATTGCGGGCTTTTTGCATATGACTAACGTCTTCTGTTATGCAGCTTACGGTGAACCTGCGGAGACCGTGGAAATTTATTCGCTATTAGAGGGTAGTAAATATTCTTACCATGGACATACATTCTCTCAAAAAGAGTCATTGGATTACGTACGTTTGTTAGCTGTATTTCTTGAGAAGGAAGTGTTGGCTGATGGCTCATT
>DJUJ01000126.1:15396-25809 GCA_002438345.1 Paenibacillus sp. UBA6285 | reverse complement strand
CATTTTTTGTACAATGCTACTCACATGGTTTTTCACTGTTTTTTCACTAATAAATAAATACTCACCGATCATTTTGTTACTCTTACCTTCCGCCATTAGCCGCAGTACTTCCGCCTCACGACGTGTTAGAGGATTGTTGTCACCGGCCACAAATTTAACACCGGCTTCCTTCGCTACTGTATCAGCAGTTACTCCAGTCTCATTGAGGTAAGTCATACGCCGTAATTGATTGATTAGCTTTCCAGTAACCTTTGGATGGATAAAGGCGTGTCCCTCACAGACCGAACGGATCGCATTAATAAGGGATTCGGCCTCCATATCCTTCAATAAATAACCATTGGCGCCCTTACGAAGGGTTTCAAACACATAACTCTCATCATCATGAATCGATAAAATAATAACCTTAACCTCCGGGAACATTTCCCGCAGTTTTTGAGTAGCCTCCACGCCATTCTCAATAGGCATATTAATATCCATCAGTACGATGTCCGGTTTAGTTCCGTTACAGAACTCTAATACCTGGATACCGTCACCACATTCACCGATGACTTCGATATCCTCCTCCATATTCAAAATACGTTTCAGCCCTTCACGAAAAAGCTGATGATCATCCGCCAAAAGAACTTTAATGGGCGTTTTAGTAGAGTTTAAGTTCTCCATCACATTACTCCTTCCCTTTCTCCACGTTCGTCGGAATGTGGATCACGATTGTTGTCCCTTGATTCTCGGCCGATATAATTTCCATTCTGCCTTCAAGCAGCTCTACACGTTCCCGCATACCTACTAGCCCGAAACTTTCACGATTGCCCTGCGGATTCTTTAATTTCTGCACATTAAAACCTAATCCATTATCCTTAATCACAATCTTAATTAACTGCGCTTGGTAAGTAATCTCTACCAATACGAAACTCGGGTAGGCATGTTTAGCTGCATTAGACAAAGCTTCCTGAACTAGACGGTATACCGCTGCCTCCATGGCTGAAGATAGTCGATGTTCCTGACCTCTGGTTTCCAAGGTCGTCCTCAGCTTCGTCTTCTCTTCAAAATCATGCACATATTTCCGCAAAGTCGGAATTAATCCCAAATCATCGAGAGCCATCGGTCGTAAATTAAAGATGACCTTACGCATTTCTTCCAGGCTGTATCGAACCTGCCCTTTCAAATCTACTACTTCGTCCTGCACCAACCCAAATTCCTGCTTTACCAGCATTCTTTCTACAATTTCCGTCCTAAGGACTAGATTCGCCAGCATTTGAGCAGGACCGTCGTGAATTTCCCGGGCAATTCTCTTCCGTTCTTCTTCTTGAGCCAGGATTATCTTAAGTCCGATCATCTGTCTGTTCTTCGCAGATTCGACAATTCTCGTCACTTGTCCTAGTTCTCCCGACAAATATTCGAGAACTACGCTCATTTGCGAACCAATCGACTCTGCACGTTCTACAGAGTTTTCGACACTGCGAACTCGCATTTGTAGTTCATCACGCCTTGTTCGAAGATAAATCTCTCTCTCCCTCGTCATCATGAGTTCAAGCTGAAGCTCCGTTGCTTTCTCATAAGCAATACGGATATCCTTCTCAGAATAGCGGACAAAATCCCGGCGGACCTCTGTCAGGCGGATTCTGGAGCGGTGATACTGCAGCTCCAGCTTGTCTACTTTTTTCAATGTCTCATCCGTTTCGTCCATGACCCGCTGCAGTTCTTTGTTGAGTGCAGCAAGTTCATCACGCGCAACCTGCAATATTTCAAAAATCTGATACTTGCTGCTCTCCATCACGTCGATGGTATTTTTAATGACGCGATCAATCGCATCGGCTTGAAATTCCACGGATGCTTGCCCCTTTTCTACCGAATCGTTTTAAAGGTTTTCCTTTATATTAACATATCACGATTCGATAGTTACGGTCTTCGTTTTCTGTTCCCATTTTACAGTTAATCCTAGCTGTTCAGAAACTAGTCTTAACGGTACTAAAGTCCTACCTTGTAAAATGATAGGTGCTACTTCAGCACTCTGACGTTTACCGTTCAGCAGATATTCCTTTTTGTTTACGGTAAGATCCAGTGCTTTGGCTCCGCGTAAAACCATGATCTTCTTATTCACCTGATCCCAAGTAGCACTACCTCCAAAAGCATCGAGTACATACCGAATTGGCACATAAGTACTGCCGTCTTTTACAATTGGAGCTACATCAATAGCTTTCTTTGTTCCATTTACGGTCATTGCTTTCGAGCCAATGCTCATGGAAGCCGTACCTTTCGGTAATCCTGCATCACTGGAAAGTGAAGGCATTGTAAAGGTGATATTATCAACGGCAACTGTCCCCGTCTTCGCCCGTTCGTCTTGACCTTCCTCTACGTTGACTACATAGAGTCTCTTCAGCGTAGCCGGGAATTTAATTCCTGATCCTGACAAGTCAATGTTAATGTTCTTCCAGCCGTTCCAATCGATAATCTTTNNGATCTACATATGCTGTAGCCCCACTGTTGTCTACAAATTCAGCACGCAGCCAATTCAAGCTCATATCGCCCATCACATCAACCGACATCGAAGTTGCAAGCGCTGGAACTGTTTTTCCGCTTGTACCATTAAGCTGAGCATAAGCATACATTTTGCCGCTGCCAGCCGTCATATCATAACTGAGTGACAGCACCTTGGAGCCTACTCTTTCGGCCGTTCCATCAACTATTGTTGCAGTACCCTGTACCGCTGGAACATTGGTAGTAAAGTCGATTGGATAGCTTACCTTCTCGAAATCCTCCCATGTTGTAGCCGCTGCTGTCGATAATACAACCACTGCACTAAATCCATCATAACGAGCAATAGCGTAACCTGTAGTAACCCCTGCATCTACAGCGTTTACAGTAAGCTTGCCATCTTGCACGGCTCCCTTAAAGCCTACAAACTCCCACTTCAGGGCTGAATCTGGAACATTAATGGTTGCTCCACTCTTTGTAGCTGCCGTAACAGGGACAGACACAGTCGTTCCGGCTGTCAGTGGCGCTGTAGCTGTACCTACACTCATACTGGATAGATCTTCTCCACCCAGAACTGTAACGGTTGTAGAGGCGCTTGCAGCACCGCTTTTAGCCGTTAAGGTAACGGTACCTGGCTTCACTGCCGTTACTTCACCTGCACTTACAGTTGCGCTTCCGCCGCTTGATACCCAAGTAGGATTACCTGCTGCTACATCAATAGGGTTATAGTAAGTGTCATAACCTTTTAAAGAATACGTTGCCTTTTGTCCAACTAGGAGTACGGAACTTCCGCTAATCTTGATTCCTTTCACTTCACCTTGCGGTGCGTTAGTGTAAACACCAAGCGCGTTAACGATGCTACGTTGCTCTGTGCCATACTCCGTATTAAATGTGAGTGTAGTCGAGGTTTCACCGAGGGGCCGGTCTACCATCGTCGTAGAGCCACCTCCATCGAGATTAAGACCTTTCCAGACTCCAATATTCGTCATAAATGATTGCAATTCGGTTAGAGACATCCCTGAACTATTGCCATTTTTCTCAGCAGCTATGATATATACATAACGTCCGTCCTGAGAGTATCCTAAAGCCGTGCGTGCACGATAGCCTCCAATGCTGCTAGTTGAACGTGAGAACGTTGCTGCTTTTCCGTTATTTACTAGAATCGTATGTCCGCCAATCATTGTTTGCAGATTCGCAGGATCCAGCGATTGCTGTGTAGTCTTGGATTTCAGGGAATACACACTTGTTACAGGTTGTCCTACCGTCAAATGGGCAGTAACATACCGTGCGGCTAAGCCATGTGCCCGCAAAATACAAGCTCCCTTCGGAACCGCCATTGGGAGTGCAGCATTTTCTGATATTTGAGTAACTACACCATTCTCAACAAGTACCTCTGTTGGAGTGGTAGAGCTATTTTTAGGACGGTCGAGTGCAGTCCATACATCTGTGTAGATATACATAGCATTAGCATGACTATAAGTCGAACTTCCGCCTTCAGGGCTATAAGCACCTTTATTGATACCGGAGATCTCAAACTGAGCGCCATCTGGCGCGGTTACCATCCCCTCGAAGCTGTACTCATCAATAATAGGTTTACGATCTTTAGTCACTGCAAAGGCATACATTCCATCCAATTGTGAAGGGGTAGACACCATTACTCCACCTGACACTTGTCCACCGATCGGAGCGCCCTCACCACCTGTATTAAAATAATCGCCATTTACTGCGGCCACGGCCCCTGTTTCCTTAGCCATTCCACCAGTACTTTGCCGCGTAGTCAGGTTTCCACCTTTACCAGTCATGACATCCAAAGAAACATATGGATTGTTGAGGTCTACTCGGATAACATCCGCAAGCCCAGAAGCACTCGCACCAGAACGTGTAGTAGTATATTTATATTTCATCATAATAGCGCCCGAAGTAATCACTTCTTCTCCCAGCTTACTTACTTTAAAAGGAGCTGTGGCTGCAGCTGCGATTGGTGCAGACTCCTGACCAAACAGCATCATACCTTCACTGCCGATTACCGGCATAATCCATAACACACCAGCCAATGAAGCAGCAATCCACTTTTTAGTGGAAGATAATTTTATTCCCCGTACAACTTCGCTACTCTTCTTCTCCATGAAAACTTCATTCATTTCAACGTAACTCTCCCATCTCTTTTGTACTCTTCAAGTCATTATCAAAGTCTGGAAACTGGTTCCTATTTTTCTAGTACTCTTTTAATAGACTGAAAATAAGCCAAAAAGTTGCGAAATTGAGAGATTTCAAGCTTTATAGAGTCAAAACTGTCATAATTAGTCGACAAAAAAAAGCCCGGCATATTTGCCGGACTCTACCAATTATTTCGTTGTTTACAAGAGTTGTTTACAAGTAATCTGCCTGTTTCAGCATCCGGTGCAGCATCACGGCAGCTTGAGCACGGGTGGCATTTCCTTGAGGCCCAAATTCACTTACTGTCATGCCCAAAATAATCCCTGATTGCACTGCCTTCGCTACGAACTCAGCGCTTTGATTCTGAATTTTCGATTTATCCTTAAATCGTGCTAGTGTGGAAGCAGAGTTACCGCTTAACGTAATAGGATGATTGGTATATTCCATAGCACGAATCATCATAATCGCCATCTGCTCACGTGTTATATTGTCATTTGGACGGAAGGTACCATCCGTATTCCCTGTAATAATACCAGCCTTTGCCGCTGCTCCAATGTAGTCTCCTGTTTGTGTGGAAGGCTGCACATCCCGAAAGCGTTGAGCTGTCTCACGATCACCTAGCAAACCTAGACCCCGACTAAGCATTACAGCAAACTCAGCTCGGGTAATTTTTTTCTCTGGATTAAACGCACTACCATAGCTATTATCGATAATATTCTTAGCGCTAAGCTCAGCTACAATCGCATTACTCCAATGCTTACTCATATCCGTGAAGGCTCGGGTGGACAAGAAGGTCCCTAACACCTGATTGCCTGCGGTACGAGCACGGATAATCGTATAGTTGCCTACCGTACTGATTTTTGTAGGTAGATAAGCCGCATCGTAATAGGAAAGGTCTAACCTAGCTGCAGAGGTCTGCGCACTATTTAACGAAGAGGTAGTACGTACGGTATATTCTCCTGGTACAGTCAATGCCTTGGCATTCGAATAATTACCGCTAACGATCGCCGTCACCCGGACATCCATAAGACTAGTAATGGTTCGCATACCCATCGTTTGTAGCTTTTGCTCAAAAGGTGTAAATGTACCTGCTGGAACTTTATCTAAGCGAAGCACGAGTGAAATATTTTTACTGTCTGAGATCAGGCTGCTCGCAAGCCCGTTCATATCAATATCATCGAGCCCTACACTAAAAAGGTTATCTCCATGACGAATCATGAACTTAGTATTTTTATTACGATTTACCGCGTCAAGCAATGGTTTTAGCGGTACGGTCACAAAAGCTGCTTGCTCAGTGGAAGGAACCTCAAAGGTTAATATATCATTGTTCATCTTATACAGATATTCATAACTGGCAGCTATTCGGTCTGCGTTTAAAGTATATCTTTTTACAGATTGATTATATAAAGAACGGTCATCCACAATTTGTGAGGAATCGCTCTTTAGTAGTGCATACTCTTTTCCAAACTCACTCGTTGCAAGTGTTCCTAGATAAGATGGACGACTTCCAGATCCGGTGGTCACGCCGGTTAGATTCTGAACGGATAGTGCAGAGAAAGAGGACAGTATATTACCACTCAAATCTTTAATCGTACCGTTACCAGACATATAGGACAGGTCGACAGTTTGCCCGGTCTTTACAACTGAGGATAATGTTGTTTTTAGAATATTGCCTGAGATATAGTAGGATTGCACTCCTAAGCTGCTCCCATCTGCTCTAACTCCGAACTGATTGGCGTAGAGGGAACCGGATGCCTGCATATTCTTGGCAAAGGTAACTGTTAGCTCGTCACCTGAAACGGTCGCCGAATTAATCTCCGGTATGGTAGTACCGCTGTTTTCCGAGATGGATACAGGCTGCAGGTTAATATACGCCGCACGGTTTCCATTCAAATCACTTAGCCCGACAGAACCTGGCACATAAGATAAGCTCACATTCTGATTAACTTTCAGCGCAGTTTGAAGAGTTAAAGTAACCTGAGTGCCGCTGACCGATACATTAGTCACATAATTAGGTGTGCTGCCCACTAACACAGAGAATTGGCTATTCAGTGGGAGATTGGTTGTAGACAATCCTTCATTATAATTTAGAACGATTTTAGTGCCGCCTCCGGTTGCACTTTGAAACACTGGCGGTATCGTATCGTTACTGTTACGGATATTGAAATCAGTAAA
This sequence comes from Paenibacillus sp. UBA6285, assembly GCA_002438345.1. GTDB lineage: Bacteria > Bacillota > Bacilli > Paenibacillales > Paenibacillaceae > Paenibacillus_AQ. Next base: position 19,005 of record DJUJ01000126.1, on the reverse strand, counting down.
GTCCGCAATATTTTGTCCATAAGAATTTTGCAAAGGATAAGAACCTGCATAATAGGACACCCGAACGTTCTGCCCATTTGATGCTTCACTGCTCAATGTTAAATATACTGTATTGCCACTGGAACTTATCGAGTTGACCCCAAGTGAGCTTCCATCTGAAGTCACTGAGAACTGGTTATGAGCGTAATAGGACACCGATTTAAGTGTGTCGTTAAAATTTAATACTACGGATCTCCCCGTGATTCTCCCGTCTTTAGGTGTAGGCATGGAGGACTCGATGGAGTTCGTGATCTGTTTAGAGCTAAAAGTGCTCGCTGCGTTCCCGCTAGGATCCTGAATCGTCCGCAGTCCGCCATTATAGCTGACCTTCACAATCTGCCCAACAGCAACTCCTGTACTCAGCACCACATAGGCGCTGTCTCCCTGAATATAGACACTTTCAATCGCTCGATTCTCGTCATTCACCGTAACTCCAAAGCTTGAGGTCAACAGCGCTATGGATGAATTGAGAGACTCATTATATTTCAGACGAATCGTTCGGTTATTCTCAAGCTGTGCAGATGTGAGCTGTGGAGCTGTTTTGTCCAGAGACAAGGTCTTGAAGCTCCATGAATTTTTACCACTGAATCCGTCATATAGAACGTTGGCATCACTTGCATCTACAAAAGCCCCTTTGGCGATGTCAATGTAATAAGTTGAATCACTATCTAACGCTACGGAAGGTGTGATTATATATTCTTTAGCTGTAGTGGTACTCCGAGTAACGTTAACCGGCACCTGAGATCCTCCACTTTTATATAGAGCCACACCATTGGCCACTGCACTGTTGTAATTCACATCCCGNNAGATTCACTTCGATCAGAAGGATTCAAAGCACTTACGCCAAGTCCAGTCAAAGATACCGTTGTGAAGGTCCAAGTGTACGGGCCCGAGGCAGGAAATACATTTCCATCTTGATCATAAAAAGCACCTTGGGGGATCGTAACCGTATATTGCGTACCGTTTAGCAGCGGTGAGGCTGTTGAGGCTGGATTCAATGTTATGGTTCTGCTACTTCCTCCAGTAACGGCTGGGGAGTTCACATTAAGCCATCTTGTTCTAGCATCGTTAGCCGCCCCTGGGGACACCGTAATTACACCTGATGCAGGCATCATAGGACGGTCAAAAGTGAGCTGAAGAGCTCCTGTGGTAGATATACCACCTGCACCGTTAGCCGGTGATGGGGTCATCGGAATTTCAGCTACACCTTTCGTAGAGAAACTCCATACATTCCCGCTAGAAATACCAGAAAACGTTCGATTATCAACATCCTTAAAAGCGTAGGAATCGATAAGAACATAATAGTTTCCTCCAGCTGCCAACGCTTTCTCTAACGTTAATTTAACTGTAGTAGAGTTAGCATCAGTCAGAACGTTAACTCTAGTATCATCATCCTTTATTCTGAACTCTTGCACTGTTGTATTATCTGCTGAGGAAAGGATTCGGATAGAGCCTCCACCTTTTAACAGCTGCTTATTTAGTGTCAGACTAAGTTCCTTTAAACTCCCGGCATCCACTCTTGCATTACTAGCCGGTGTAAAGTTGCCTGCCGTGATAGCCGTATTACTCTCAGGAGCGGTGGTAAATGCCCATGAAGTAAGTCCTGATTCATTACCCTCATTATCTTTGAATAATCCTTTTGGAATTGTCACCGTATATGCTTTATTCGGAGTGAATTGTTGGTTTGCCCCTAACTTAAGCTCGTATTCTTTTGAACTACCAATTAAACCATAACTACCAATAGGAATCGTCACAAAAGGTGTACTATCACCCTGACCTGTGATGGTAATTTCTCCAGCCTGTGGGTTTACTTGACGATCGAAGCTTAGTTTAAGAGATGATCCTATATTTACATAGGTTGCTCCGGGCGCTGGCGAGACCGTTATACCAAACTCTGATGCAGCGTACACTGCTGAATTCCCTATTCCGATCGCAGGATAACCCGATCCAAGTACCAGCTCTCCTGCTAGAATAAGTGTCGTCCATATTGAAATTTTTCTTTTCATGCCGTGATAGACTCCTCTCAAACCATACTAACGTCTTTATGTATATTCTTATATTTCGGTTAAAGGGCTTACAAAGTTTAGTAGTCTACTTCTCTAGGTTTAGAATCACTAGCATTACTGCCCATTACACGAAAAATAGCCCACAGAGCTGACACCAAGTGCCAACTAGCGGGCTAACCTATAATAAGAGCTATAATTAAATCAAAGTTCTGCTTGACCTCTTAGCAATTCTGCTTTGTCTACGCGTTCCCAAGGAAGATCTACATCAGTACGTCCGAAATGGCCGTATGCCGCAGTCTGTCTATAGATCGGTTTACGCAAATCAAGCATGGAGATGATACCCGCAGGGCGAAGATCAAAGTTGTTGCTAATCAGTTGAACCATCTTTTCCTCACTGATTTTACCTGTTCCGTATGTATCTACATTAATCGAGACAGGAGTAGCCACACCGATGGCATAAGCAAGCTGGATCTCACATTTATCAGCTAGACCTGCAGCTACAAGATTCTTCGCTACATAACGAGCAGCATAAGCCGCAGAACGGTCCACTTTCGTTGGATCCTTACCAGAGAATGCGCCGCCGCCATGACGAGCATATCCGCCGTACGTATCAACGATAATCTTACGTCCAGTCAGACCGGCATCCCCTTGAGGACCACCAATTACAAAACGTCCTGTTGGGTTAATAAAGTATTTGGTTTCAGCATCAAGCAGCTCCGCAGGAACAACAGGCAAAATAACATGCTCTTTAATATCGGCCTGAATTTGTTCAAGAGAAATTTCCTCTGCATGCTGTGTAGATACTACAATAGCGTCTACGCGTACAGGCTTCTCATCCTGATACTCAATCGTAACTTGTGTCTTACCGTCTGGACGCAGATATTCCAAAGTTCCGTTCTTACGAACTTCAGATAAGCGACGAGCAATACGGTGTGATAAAGCGATCGGAAGCGGCATCAGTTCAGGTGTCTCATTCGTAGCAAAACCGAACATTAACCCTTGATCACCCGCACCAATATTTGCCGTTTCTTCAGCCATTTGAGCTGGATCACGGTGCTCCAGAGCAGAGTTTACACCTTGAGCAATATCAGCCGACTGCTCGTTAAGTGAACTCAAAACAGCGCAAGTATTATAGTCGAAACCATATTTTGCACGTGTGTAGCCAATTTCTTTAATGGTATTGCGTACGATGGCAGGAATATCTACATACTCAGATTTGGTACTGATTTCCCCGATCACCAAAACAAGACCAGTTGCTACTGCTACTTCGCAGGCTACACGTGCATTTGGATCATTAGCTAAAAACGCATCCAATACCGCATCGGAAATCTGGTCACAGATTTTATCCGGATGCCCTTCAGTCACGGACTCGGAAGTAAACAAATGACGTCCTTTAATAGACAAGTATAACAACCTCCCTTATGGTTAGTCTGACGATGTATAAGGAGTTCCTTAATAATCACAGGCCAAATTAATTAAAAACTAAAAGCAAATAATTCAGGAGCCTGTCTCTTTTTATGAAGGATGATTGCAGTATTTCATGTTTATATTCACTAAACTCTTC
>DJUJ01000126.1:0-15332 GCA_002438345.1 Paenibacillus sp. UBA6285 | reverse complement strand
CCATTATCTCTTGAACTAAGATGTCCAAGATACTGGCTACGGCCAGAACCACTACCTCCGATTGCTCCTAATTCAGAAGCAAACTCCGTGTCTGCTCCGCCTCCATAATGAGCTCCATATAAACCAAATTCAGCTGCAATCTCATATTGCATTTGCTTCAGCATTGCCCGACTTTCCGGTACCACTGTACGATTGTTACGTGCCATGTTACAGCACCTCCTGTGAATTTGTAAGACTACAGGAATATTGTGCATCCAACATCTACTCTTCAATCGCGCCAATGATTTGTAACTTTGGAAATTCAGTTTGAAGGTATGATTAAGTACTTTTACGGGCATTATGAATATATATAATTACAAATTATTTTAGTGTATATCCACCACGAACCATGACAACAAGGCCAAGGGTTTGTCCCTCTTGAACCGTTATACCACGGCCATCACGGGGGAAAGATAATAAATGATTAGACGGTGCAGCTACTCCATTTGCAAGATCTTTACCATCCGTTAAATCAGCAACACCATTTGCGTCCTGAGAGTAGATAACCGCTTTACCCGCACGAACAATAAACTCAGCGCCTGCGGAAGCAATTAAGGTTTGACCTGGTTTTACATCGACAATTACGGATTCATTACTGCTAGTAGTCGGGTTTGTTGTAGCTGTTGGAGCTGAGCTTGGACTCGGAGTAGCTGTAGCTACTGGAGCTGTACCTGTACCACCTGTAAGTGCTTTCTGAATTTGCTGATCAACATAGCTCTTGGTAACCACTGGGTCATCTGTAGTTCCAGGTTGTGAACCAACACCTGCACCTTCAGCAGTAACATTCAACAGTGATCCAGCCCATACGCCACCAGCCAATAATACAGCAGTTGTTGATACTTTCCATACCGATTTCAATGAGATTCCTCCTCTTATGGGGGTAAAAGCCTATAAAAAAAGAATAGCCTCCGAAGAGGCTATTCTGTGCTTCGGTAAGGAAGCTAATTATTTACCAATTACTTCTGTACCAGTTGTGATGGAATTTTGAGACATATCTTTTATCGTTGCGCCAGATTTAACTGTAACAGTGATAGAGTTGATATAATCTTTTCCAAGACCGAGAGTTCCAGCAGCATCCTTAGTATAAGCGATGATATTAGCATCTGCAGGAGTATCACCTACATAAAGAACTTTCTCACCATTGAATACACCAGATTTAACGGTGAATGTTACATTGTATTTATTGATATCATTACCACTTTCAATGCGAGCACCAATGTTCACATCAGCAGTCGGAATTACAACATTATTAATTTTGAATTCCAAGTCTCTGCTTGCAACAGCATCAACTTTCTCGGAGAATCCAAGAACTAATGAATTTGAATCATTGGAAGCTACAACTGCACTATTCAAAGTTGGGCTTACTCTGTCAGTCAAAGCAAGAGCCTTAATGAATGCAGGTGAAATTCCGTTACCAGCAGTATCAGCAATTCCACTAACTACGAAATCATAAGATTTAGTTTCAGAGATAGCTGATCCAGGGATATGAACAACAGCTGTTGCAGTCTTAGGAGATACACTGTTTGAATCTTCAATTGTTACATAAGATCCAGCTGGTAATGCTGATCCATTCAATGTATAACTAGATTCATTTCTCAAAGTAGCAACATTCAATCCAGTTTCATCTTCAGCATATACTCTAACTGTTACACTAGTATTAGTAGTAGTGCTATCAGTGTACTCGATTTTGTTAATTTTTGGAGCTGTAGTATCCGAAGATGCACTTGCTCCTGTCACTGCTAAAACTGTAGAAGCCAGAGCATTCTTAGCAAATGTATCGTCTGTAACTAGACCAGCTGCAATACGCACTGTGTGAGCTCCTGTGAACGATGTTACAGGCAATGTCAATGTCTTCTTGTCAGATGACAACACTCCAGTTGATGAAGAAATATTTTTCACAACTGCACCAGTAGAATCATTAATCAAGGTAATGTCTTTGCCACCTACAACAAGAACTTTCTCGGAGAACTTAATAACCAGACCCTTAGAAGTATAAGTTGCACTTGTTACAGTAGGAGCTACTGTATCCTTAGTGAAAGTAACAGCTTGAGTTACAGCAGTACCTAGTGTATTACCAAGTGTATCCTTCACACCTGCTCCAAATACTACAGTACCCGTGAAAGTACCACCAGTTGGCATAGCGCCCAGTGGGGATCTCAAGGAGAAGGAAGTACCATCAGCAGATGTTACTACTGTGAACACACCTTTGCTAGTTCCGTCAGCATCCAACAGACGAACATTACCTACCAAAGAGTCACGGTTTACTTTTTTGCTAAATTCAACATTAATGTATTTATCACCTTCAGTAGTGAGCTTGGTGATTGTTGGTGCAGCTGCGTCGGAAGTTACAGATACAGTAGACTTAATAGGATTAGTTGTTGCTACGTTACCTGCAAAGTCAGTTGCGTTCAACAAGGATACATCGTAAGTTTGGCCACTAGTTAGGGTGCTGCTAGAAGTCAAAATAAACGAATTGTAAGTATCGCGAGTTACAGTGGCTGCTGATCCATTTACTGTAGCAATCAAACCATACAATTTAACTGGCTCACTGAAAGTTACATATACCTTATTAGTAGTTGTTTTAGCAACAGAAGTTACAGTAGCAAGCGTTGGAGCTGTTGTATCAGCAACAGTCAACAAGTTTGTGAAAGCTGGGAAAGCTTCTGATGAGGATGTTTTAACATCTTTACTTACGCTAACCGTATAGTTACCCTTAAGGTAGCTAGTTTCACCTGGAAGAGTGAATGTAGCAACTGTTCCATCAGCGTTTAAGCCAACTTCAGCATTTGCAAGTACATTTCCAGTTGTTCCAACTTTGATAGCTGATACTGCATCATCAACCAAAACACCATTTGCAGAAATAGTTTCAGCATCCACAGCACGGTTGAATTTAACTACTACTTGTTTAGCGTTTGGAGCTTCTACGGAAACAACCTTAGGAGCTGCCAAAGTTACTTTTGTAGTGTAATCATGATCGTTGTGTTTGAAGTTGATTGTAGTTTCAACGCCTGCTACAAGAGCAGTAGTCAATTCAACAGTTGTAGTAGTTTTGTCAGAGAAAGTAACAACTACTTTAGTTGGGCTTACTGCTTCAGCAGAAGCTACAGTAGGAGCTGCTTTCAATTGATCAACTGCATAAGCTGTTTCAACTACCAAAGAACGACTAGCGTTAGCTTTGAAGTTAGCGTCTTTAGCAATCAGACCAGCATTGATTACTGCTTGAGCATAACCTTTAGCCCATGCAGATGCAGTGTTGTCAGTTGTAGCTGGTGTTTCAAGTTTCAAAGCGCGGAACAATACAGCCGCTACTTCTTCAACTGTTACTTTACCGTTGTAGTCGAAGATACCTTTAACAGTATCTTTACCTTGCATCAAGTTAGCTGCAGTAACAGCTTCGATGTAAGGAACTGCCCAGTTCTTAGCGTTGTAACCTTTGTCTTTGTAAGACAATTTGTTAGTTACTTCAGTAAGATCGAACAATTTAGTAACGATCTTCGCGAATTCAGCGCGAGTAAGATCTTTTTCAAGGTGAGCTTGACCATCTGGGTACCCATTGAGAATACCTTTTGCTGCCAAAGCGTCAAATTTTTGTTGCGGAGTTGCTGCTGCGTCACCAAACGCTACAGAGGCAAACATCGAGAATGCCATTGCTGTAGATAATGCTACGGATAAAATTTTCTTCATAACCTTTTTTTCTCCTCCTTGGACGTTCATAAACTGAGATTTTTCTTTAGTTGAGTAGCTCGTGTCACTCATTAGCCGATGCACACCCTTTCCAGAGTTGAGCAAATTAAGTATAAATAATGTCTGTGACGGGTATCACAGAAACTGGTAAACAATGATCAGGACATGACAATACTAGATTCCTAATTATACCTAAGTATTATACAATGTGCCTCAAGTCACGTAAAGCTAATTTTTCCATTTTGTTAAAATCGCTTTACCACTGGTTAATTTCAACTGCCTGTGTAAATGACTCTACACCTTAAACGCAGAAGATTTGGAAAAGTTGCGGTTTTTCAAAAAAATAATTTTCTCTTTTGTTTTTCCGGTGCAATCCCAATAGAAGATACATATGTATGTACTACTAACTATTGTTAATCATGGGTTGCTACGGAAAACAGTATACCATAGTCGCTTTCTAATCGTCATTAAGCAATATTTACTAAGCATCATTAACGCTAGTGCTGTTTATTTAAACATTCCTACAAAAATCGAATATGAAGGAACTGCTATCCCTCGATCTCACATCACCTTAGTATTCCGTCCTGAATACAGCAGATTATGTAATATTTTGTAAGGGATAGGATCTATCTAACTTAAGAATTTAACCCCTTTGACTTAGTTCTCGGATTCTTCCATCGCTTCTACCTATCCATTTATCAATTACCTTGAAGGGTGCCTGGGTTATCCGCAAGCTAGAAGTAACCACACTATCCTAAAGCTATCGGCTAAGTTCTTGATTCACTCTTCTATCCTCATCGACTTCTATTGGATTCCTCGTATTTCGGAGCTTCCACAACCATACAGAGCGCAACAAAAAAGCGCCGTCACCGGCGCTTGCTTCTATTACAGTAAGGTTTAACGAATCTTCATGGATAACTGGATCAATTCCTGACGCTTTTCAGGACTTGAGTTTACATTGTCATACATTGCATCAATAGCTGCGCGATTCTCGCGGTAGCTCTTCTCATGTTTGATTGTGGTATGAGACCATTCGATCAGAGCGTTCTCAGCAACAACAAGCTCGTTGTATGAATCATGGAATCCTGTAGCCTGCACAAGCTCTTCCATAACCTCCTGTGTAATCTCCTGTAGTGCCCGCTTAGCCGCAATTTCCTTCTCTAACACTTTTGCTCTATTCTCAAACATATTCTTGGCTTTCATGTAATCTAACTGTGCTTTTGCTAAAATCGGTTTCATGGTTGGCTTTCACCTTTCAGAAAATAATATTTTCTACGTTATTGTATCGTAAATCGGCGCAGATTACAAAGATGTCTAAATGGTAATTTAAGCTGTATAAATCCACGTGCTCTTCAAAACTTTGCTTTTTCTTTTTTTTATTATACCCAAATGGTAATCAGATATAAAGTATACCGAATATATAGTGGCTGATAAATGACAAACAGAGGGCGACTAACAGCCCTCTGTAATAATTCATACAATATGAAGCTTCCCTCTAGCTCAAGTTTTTAGGGAATATTGTAGTACTCTTTTTCAATAGCTCAACAGCAATTTTTCCAGCTTCAGCTCTGGTCATGTTGGACTTAGGATTAAAGTTATATGAAGGTTTCTTCTGTCCTGGAGTGTTCACTTCAGTTCCATTCATGATTTTTGCTTTCGATACTGCTTGGACAGCAGACAATGCATAGGATTCTATCTTACCGGAATCCATGAATGACTTGGCGACATTGTCTTTTAATTTCTGATCATTCACTGCCAGCTTCAGTTTAAGTGCTCTGGCGATCATTACAGCTGCTTGTTCCCTGGTAATCGGCTGATCTGGTCCGAACACACCATCAGAGAGTCCTGTAACGATACCTGCTCTTGCCGCTGTCTCAATATGGGCATAGTCCCAAGTAATTGAGCTTGCTCCGGGTACAAGATCCGCATATGTCTTCTTATCATCATAATTAAGCGGAAGATTCAATCCTTTAACAAGAAGTGTTGCGAACTCTCCTCTTGTCGTCTGATCATCTGTTCCGAATTGCTCAAACCGAAGATTATTCATAATTCCTTTAGAGTACAAAGCATTCAAAATATTTCTGGCCCAAGCATGATTCGTAACATCGTTGTATCCTCGGCTCATCTTCATAACGGTATAGTATCCAAATTCATCAAACGGAACGGTGATTGTGTGTTTATTGGTATCTACAGTACCTCCAATATTTTCCCATTCCCGTTTATCATTATATTTGAATACAGTAACTTGGGTACCTGCCTCCACTACTACATTAGAGTCAAACGAAAGGGTCAGTGTACCGCGTTTGGATGGTGTAATTCTGCGTTCAGCGGGAATCTGGGGATCACCAAACAAACCATCTACAGAATATGGAGCTAATCCGTTTGTAGCAGGAATGTATCCTGCAGTTGAGACTGTGCCCAACTCCCCTAACCCACCACTAATCCAGTACATTTCCGAAATGCGTCCAAAGTTATTCGTCTCATAATCGGAGCTAAAACGAAGTGTAAACTCATCAGGAATCTTCCATGTAGGAATACCACTATCCTCAAACGTCTCAGGGAAACCAATAACATTTCCATAATCATTACGGCGTTCTACTACACCTGTCTTCGGCTCTGCAATCCCAAAACGCAGCTTCGTGTCAGGATAATATTTCGTGAGGCTCCGTCTATCTGTACTTTGCATTACCGTTCCTTTAGGGAAGTTTAATTCTAATGCCTTGTTAAATACGCTGTATTTATCCGCTACCTTAGGTGCCATGTACTGCGAATCGACACCTACAGTCCCCGTATAGAATACGGAAATGGTATCTGTCGTGGTTGCTCCTCCGCGAACAATCGAAATCTTAATAGGATTGGCTTTGTCTTGTTTTAAGCCCACATAATCTAATACAAATCTATTAGCCCCTAAGTCAGTACGTCTAACCGCACGTTCTTTATCTACGATAACATCTGTAGCTCCTTCAGCCTCAATATCGAAGTGAATGAAGTTTTTGTTCACAACATATTGAGTCCCTACAGAAGGCTGAGGTGAAAGAAGGCGATACGCACTTACTTCTCTAACAATTTCTAACTTCCGACTAGTCTTGGCTCCTGTGCTGTTAATCAGTTCAAGTGTGTATATATACGTTCCTGGTGCATCATTAGTGAGATCTTGGATTCGCATAATAAAATCTTTTTGATTTCCTGCAAAGTTATAAGTGTATTCACCACCTGGAGGAAAAGTAGGAGTCTCAGACGATTGTGAATTTGTAGGAATATCAATAGAAACAATATTTTTAGTACCCAAATTCAAATTGAGCTTAACCGCTCCACTTCCTCGTAGTACTAAATCATACGTCTTCAGACTTGTTGTATATATATTATCTTTATAAATGAAATCTGGTGTTAAATTAAAAAGTTTGGCAAGTCCTGGATCGGTTGATGGAAAATCTCGAGCCGGAAAGTCCGGTCTTCCTGTACCAACAGCAGGTTGGAACTTACTAATCGTTGACACATTCTCATNNCTGTTGCAGTAAAGATGATCTTGTTCTCTCCATATACCAACGGACCCGCTGTAGCGTTAACCGTTAGTGGAACTTCAAAATCACCTGTTTGTTTGTCCACCCAAGCATCGGTGCTTGTTTTAACCTTTAGTCCATTAACATACATTTCGGCTACAAAAAAAGTACTTTTTAGATTTTGGAAATCAATATACTGACCTTTTACCTTGAGTGTTTTGTTTGCGCTTGAATCAATAGTATAAGTCTCTCCATCAGTGAGGTTAGCGACATAGATGTAGTTCTTAGATGCAAAGGAAATATTAACATCTTTATTTGCGGTAGAACCATCGAAATTAAAGCGGACCGTCTGATTACCATTTTGAAAATCCTTTATTTTGTATATATAATCAGTATCTGATATTGTCCTAACCCACTCAGGAACTAAATTCTTAGTGGATAAAGGTAAGTAGCTAGCCTGTAACTTAGTATTATTAGGTTTGCTATTAGTTTTGACCCGAATATAGAACTCACTGGAGTTCACCTTTGCTCCATTTAGCGATACACCTGGTGGAATAGTTGCATTAGGATCTAAGAAATCAGATCCTTCTAAAAGTCTCATATCAGTGATAACCGTTTTTCCCTGCATGTATTGAAAATCCACGGAACGATTTATTGTTTTAGTCCCATAAGCAACCGAAAGAGCGTGAATTTGATTTGCTAAAATATTAGCTACATTGTCTTTCTGCATAGTCAGTGGAATGCTAAATGTCACTAGACGATATGAAGGCGAATCTTTCTTCGGAGAAGGGACCAAAATTTCAGACCCAGTAATTAATTCCAATTTACCACTAGAATCAATAGTCATCCCACTTCCATAAGAAGGAGTCACCACCGCATTATCAAGCTTTACAACTGCAGAACCAGCAAATGGAATCCCGGCATTGTCCGGAACCATCATCTGAACAAATACATTGGCGGTGTCCGCCTTCTCCGTAAATATCGGCTCATCTTTGCCAAGCAGATCCTGTCCATATTTAGACGAATCCACTAAGTATAATTTAACAATGGGATTCTTCTCATCAAAATAAAATATCGTATATTGAAAGGACAACGTATCAGAGCCGTTCATTACGACTAGCTTCAGCTCATTCACACCTGGTTTAAGTTGCATTCGCTGTGAGAAGAAGGTTCCGTCCTGCAATAGAGAGGTAGCTGATGCACCCTCACCATTAATAGAAACAGTAACCTTTGTTGCATTTTGCGCTTTACCTTCCAAAGTGATTTCTGAGTTTGCTACTACAAGCTGCGCACCTTCGTTCAGGTCAAGCTTGTCAGAACCGCCTAATACTTGAAGCTTCTCAACATAAGGTACCTGATCAAAAAGAACATAAAAAGCCTCAGAACGATCATTACTACCCTGCGACCCGGTCAACGTAATCCGATTAATTCCCGGATACAGCGTCAAATTTGCCGTAAACCGGTTATCCGGGCTATCAACATCCAACTGAACAACACCTGGCATCACATGTGTAGGGTCTTCAACCCACTTTCCAGCTTGCTGATCCCAGCTCAAAAGTTGTACATTTGCTCCCAGTGTAGAGCTGGTCACCTTTGTATAGGTTCCTGAAACCTTCAAGCTCGCATCGGTTACTTGCAATACATTAGTTCTGGAGATTTGAGTGGTTGTAGTTGTTGACGGTAATAGTGTCAGATCAACTGTATTTCGTAAAACTTTATTATCTGGTGTAAAATAACTGGTGGGCTTATCTGCCGCCTCTGCGGTGTTCATAAGTCCAGCGGGGACTAAAGTTACTACCAAAGCAAACAGTAGCGACCATATAAATGTCTTTCTCATGCGCTGCATGTCATTAATCTCTCCCTTTTGTTGACGTTAATTATTTTATCGGTACATAAGATGATAATTTGAAGGAATACTGCTTAATAAATTTATAGAAAAAACATTTTTTAGCTAATTTTAAGATCGTAAAAAGCCCATCCTGTGACAGGATAGGCTTTTACGTAATGAGAACTAGTTGTTTCTATAATTATTATAAAGTGCAGCTTACAACTTAGATCCGCGTTCCTGACTCACCTTCATACGCATTCTTAAAAAGAAATCAATCACTGGGCGTTTAGTCTTGCCGATCAAGCCTGTAACTTCAGCACCGATTTGCAAGAAGAACAACATAATGCAAATGACTACGAATGTAACCCAGTTCGCTTCATATAGAGCTGCTGATGATTGAATGACAGCAAGAATACCGAAAAACGCAGCAATACCATAAATAATGAGTACAGTCTGGCGGTGGCTAAAGCCAAGCTCGCGTAGACAGTGATGCAAGTGGCCTTTGTCTGGTGCGAATATTGGTTTCTTCTGCAGCTTACGGCGCACGATCGCAAAGAACGTGTCCGACAAAGGTACACCGATAATGAGCAAAGGTGTAATAAACGAAATCACAGCAATCTGTTTAAATCCTAGCAAGGCAAGTAATGCCAAGCAAAATCCTAAGAATAGCGAACCCGTATCTCCCATGAAAATCTTAGCGGGATGGAAGTTAAAGAACAGGAATCCGATGATGCTACCCAGAAGCAACAGACATAGCATTGCAACCATGGTGTTTCCCATCACGAAAGCCATTGTCGCAATCGTAGCAATTGCAATACCTGATACACCAGCCGCAAGCCCGTCCAACCCATCGATCAGATTAACGGCATTGGTAACACCGACAATCCAGAAAATCGTAAGCGGGATAGCAATCCAACTTTCCAGTGAGGAATACGTATTATTAAATGGAATATTCACAAAATCTACAGTAATACCAAAACCGAAAACAACGATACATGCTGCGATAATTTGGCCCAGTAGCTTCACCTTTGCTGATAATTCGAATCGGTCATCAAGTGCCCCGATAAGTACAATCAGTCCGCCACCACACAGCAGCGCTTTGATGAAGTTGACCTCCCGCGGAGTGAACTCGTATGGAATAATCGGCAATACGGCAAGCAGGCCTAACACAAACGCTAGAAAAATAGCTAATCCGCCAAGGCGGGGCATAATCTTCGTGTGCACTTTACGAGCATTCGGCACATCTGTTGCACCAATCTTGATGGCGAATTTCTTCACCAAAGGTGTGAGGCCAAGAGCAAGTCCCATGCATACGATAAATCCAGCGATGTAAATGATTAACATTTGATCAGTCGACCCCCATTTCTCTACCGCATTGAATTATACGCTGTTACAAAAACAAATTCCAATCCTTTATTTAGGCTATTTATCTGATTTTCTAGGTGAATTCCGGCATTTAGCTATACTTTTGTTACTTTATCTTTCTCACGCACCACTTTTAATGCGAATTTCGGCAGCGCAAGCATTCGTTTGTAACGTGTGGGTTCTTTTAATAGACGGTACAACCATTCAATCCTCATTTTTTGGAAAGCTTTTGGAGCTCTTTTGCTCTTTCCAGAAATCACGTCAAAGCTGCCGCCGACCCCCATCATGATCGGAACACCCAGCTTGGATTTGTATTTAGCTATCCAGGGTTCCTGACTATCTGCCCCTCTGGCAACAAATAATAGGTCAGGGCTCGCTTTAACAATTCCAGCAATAATTTCTTCATCCGCTTCCGGTCCGAAATAACCGTCGTGATATCCTGCTATGATAACACCCGGATATTGCAGTTGTAACCTTTCAACGGTTTCCCGAATCACTTCAGGCGTAGAACCAAGGAGATATACCTTCCAACTATATCTTTCACCCTGTCGCATCAATTCATGTAAGAGGTCATAACCTGCTACCCGTTCTGATACCGGCTCATTACAATAATTAGCAGCCCATACAACGCCCGTCCCATCGGGGACAACCAACTCAGCTGATTTCATAATATCCATATACGCTGGATCTTCCAGTGCAGCCATGACCATAATCGGATTCGCTGTAATCACTTGATGCGGGATACGGGTATGAACAGCCTCTGTCAAATAGGCAACAGTTGCAGCCATATCGACTTTGGAAACTCTAATCCCAAAAATTGGAACTGTAGGTACCGCGCTTTCTGCTTTCACTTTAGATCATCCTTTATGGTGAAAATATTCTACAATTTGCCGAGCTGGTGCCCCTGCCTCTTGAATCAACGTAGAAATTACAATCTCACGTTCTGTTTTCCAATCCTCAGCTGTCCCCAAAAGATGGACAATCTCGGCAGCAACTTGTTCAGCATCAAGTGTGTTTGTTGCTCCAACAGGATGGCACTGAATTCTGTCCAGAAAATGATCAATCTTCGGATCATAAGAAATACCTATTAGTGGCACACGTCTTCCAGCGGCGTAAATCAAACTATGAAGACGCATTCCGATCAGTACATCGCATTGTCCCACTTCCCGCAGCATATGCTGCGGGTGAATAGCATCCTCACAAATACTGACCTGCCCACCATACTCGGTTATACTCCCCTTCAGCTTCTCCATCACATAACGTGAATCCTCATTATCCGAAGGGGCGTGAAAAGGGAGGAATCGCAAATGCAACGGAACCTCACGATTGGCCTTGATCAAGCCTTGAGCAAGAACATCCAGTTCCTTGCGATCTTGCTCCCAATAACGTACGGATATCCCGATCACCGGAAGCGAATCTGCTGATTCTGAAGATTGTGCGGCATCATCCGCGTCCTCTGGTAGTGACAAGCCCATTACAGGGTCAGGAACAACCTCTACGTTTTTCTTTTCCAGCCCCATGGATTGCAGAAGTTCACGAGATTGTTCATCCCGCACAGATATATAGGTACATTTACGAAACACGGATTTGATTAAAGGGTGGAAAAGCTTCCGGTTCACCGGTCCGATTCCTTGAGCATAAATAAAGGTCGGTCTGCCCATCCACTGCGCAAGCTTGATTATGCCCAGATAGTACGGGATACTCTTGCTCCCCGTTACATCTTGCAGCAAGCTACCCCCGCCGCTGATCAGACCAGAACTCTCATAAATAGCTTGGCGAACTTCACCAAGCTTCATCCGATGCACGGATTTCACTCCGTATGTTGCACTGGTCCATTCAGGGTCGATGGACAATACTATAGGCTCAATCGATATGCCTAAAGCTTGAGACTGTTTCTGCAGTGCAATTAGAATGGACTGCAACACCGCTTCATCTCCACTGTTACGGAAACCATAGTAACCGGAGATAACTATTTTTTTAGGAGTGGCGACCATCGTTTCCAACACCCTTCTGCAATCTGCCATACGATTACGGCAATTACACCAATGATCAGTCCGAGTCCAAGTCCGAGCAATCCCCGAACCAGCGAGATCAGAACAGGTGAATGAATATGTGCAAAGGTATCCACCATGGAAAGCTGACCAATAACGGCAATAATCATGATAAACGCTGCACTCCGGTACCTAAAGGCCAGGAATGCGCCAAGAATTAATAGTGGATGGGCCAGCAAGAACTCTTTATTACGTGGCCGGACGCCGACTGCATTCTCGAGAAATGTTCGGAAGGCCATTTCAAGTGAACTAACATTGCCGCCATTTCCAGTTCGGCTCAAATAATACATACCCACGACCCCAAGAATCGCAGCGGTAATAACCCATGCTAGTGTGATAGGTGTCCGCAACAGTTTGCCTGTCTTGTTAAATACAAACTCCCCACGGTACAAAAGTACATAAAGTGCCACAAGGCCGATAGGCGCCATATGAAGTAGACTAACACCACGGAACTGGTCCAACACTAGACTATAAGTAATGTTGTTGAGCAGTGCGATCACGAATGGTACAGCGCTCAAAGAAATTAATGAAGTCTTCAGATAAAGCACCAGACTATGCGTAAACCGACGTTGCGGGCTCATAGCCTTATAGGTAAGGGCATTACTCCGTAAAGGAGGCCCCATTTCATTGACCTTACGAATGGCAAGCACAACGGCAAGGGTCGGTGCACTTATCGCAGCCGCTAGCGCGAGTGCTTGCTCAAACATCTCAGGTTTCAAGACTAACAGTCCTGCACTTCCCAATAATCCTAGCACCCATGCAGGAATCGCAAGCCATGGAATAAAGTAAGAAATCAGCAGAGCCACTAAAGAGACTGCTCCAACTACCGCAACCAGCTTGAAGTAACGCTGATACGGCGAATCTACAACCTCAAATGCCGNNCTTGTCCTAGAGTAAACCCATTTTCTTTGATCTGCTCAACGGCGCCTCCAGGATCACTTAGACTGGTAATAAGGTTATCTAGCGTATCTGTAACCTGAGCCTTAGCTGTGTTCCGTGAAGGAATAGTATTTAGATAAATCATACGGATGTTACGATCCTTCGTCGCCAGAGCGAAACGATCCGAGATCACTTCTGGATCTAAGGCTGAATCTCCTTCGCTAAGGGAATATAGCCGTGTCACATTATAGTCCAGCAAATAAGCAAGCTTGTTGAAGCCCTTCTGCTGTTTTTTAATATTCTCAATCGCTGCAATCCCGATTCCACGTTCCTTAAGGAGATTAGCAAAGTCAGTGATACTGCCAGTATCAGCATCATCATTAAACCCTTTAACGGATTCTCCTTCAAACAGGATCCGTTTGACACCCAATTCCTCATAACGATCTAACAACTTCTTAACTGTCGCTTCATTATAAGTCAGAGAATCTACAAGACGCGGTACAATTGAGAATCCTTTATCATGTAGCATCTCCAGTGTAAATGGATCTGGCTGAAGAGGCTTCAGTGTAGCGTCTTCTATTGGAGTCTCAATAATAAGACCTTGTTGTCCGCGGAAACTCCATTCCTTTGAAGTAATCCCAAGATTACTGAATGCCTCTTTAATAACAGGTGCTAGGGCCTCGTAGTAATCAGGATTAGTAAAGAGAACATAAGTATAGTTCTCATTCTCCGGAATGATTGTATCCGTAAGATTAGCTATATCAGCCGCACCCCACATCATTAGACGACGTGCTTTACGGTAATCTTCAAGTGTGCTCTCATAGATCGCCATACTCTGTACACCAGCATCCTTTAGACGATCGAGCTGTTCTGAAATATAATCCTGCGGATTCGCACGATAGCTGGCGACTTCTACCAGATCACGATAATCAAATACAAATTCCACTGTCTTGGAAGACTTCTCCGTCTGCAGACGGTCATAGACAACAGGTAAGGCAGCTAAAACGCCAACCACAACTATGATCCACAGCCACTTTCGGGAAGAAATATTCCAACGTTGCCATTTTTGCTGCACCAAAAGTACCTCCTCTTTCACTTCAAAACTCTTTTTACAAAAGTAGAAACGGATCGTCATCCTTTTAGAGACGGTACCCGTTTCTACGTTAAAAATATAATTTCACAATATAGAGTGCGATCTATATTCTTATTTTATTGTTCCCCGTCAACACGGGCCATAACCTGTTTGGATAGTGTAGCTACCTTGTCTTTGGCATTCTGCAAGGATTCACCCACAACCGCAAAATAAACTTTAATCTTTGGTTCTGTACCGGAAGGACGCAGGCAGAACCAAGATCCGTCAGCCAACAAATATTTCAATACATTTTCCTTCGGCAGACCGTTCAAGCCTAGTGAATAATCCAGAACCTCTGTAACGGCAGATCCGGCAATTTCTTGCGGTGCATTAGTACGCCAATCATTCATGATACCTTGAATTTGCGCAACGCCATCCTTGCCCTTCAGCGTACGGGACTCCAGGCTTTCCAAGAAGTATCCAAATTGCTCGTACAACTCCTGAAGAACATCATATAAAGTTTTACCTTGAGCTTTGTAATAGGCACCTGCTTCAGCGATCAGCATAGCAGCAAGAACGGCATCCTTATCACGAGCATAGTTGCCTNNTGCAAGATAACCATAGCTTTCTTCATAACCGAAAAGATATGTGTAATCTCCGGATTGTTCAAATTGAGTCATTTTTTCCCCAATATATTTGAAGCCTGTTAGCGTATTAAATACAGTTGCACCATAATGAGAGGCTACAGCTGCCCCCATCTCGCTCGTCACAATAGTCTTCACAACTGCACCATTGCTAGGTAACTTCCCTTGTTCCTGTAAACGGCTCAAATAGTAATGAATCATCAGCGCTCCGGATTGATTGCCGGATAGAACAACAAACTTTCCTTCATTGTTGCGAACTACAGCACCCAT
>DJUJ01000124.1:66309-71542 GCA_002438345.1 Paenibacillus sp. UBA6285 | reverse complement strand
AGATTCCGGATCTACGGTGCTATGGATATCATAGTAACGGGCGGAAAGCCAAATGCTTCCGGTAAATAGTACGATGAGTCCAAGGACGATAGAAAATCGCCAGTCGCCTGCTTTGAAGTTCAGCTGAAGTACCGTTAGTACAAGCGAAACCTGGGTCCAGACCAGTGTTCTTTTGCGAAAAGCCGTAATATCTCCAATCATCTTTGGGATATTCCGAATGATCAAATAGGCAATAACTGCGAGAATGAGCGCAAATATAGCAGTTACGGCTAATTCAGAAGAGGATAGGACATGCATGGTCTCAGGCATCCTTTCGGCTTGCAAAAGTTAGGATTCAAAAAAGGTGAATTACTATTTCTTGAAGATACCCAGGGGAGCTCCCATCGGCAAGAAAGTGCGTCCGAAATGAGCATTTAACACTGACGCTCCGCATCCGTATAGGGACACTATACCAATTCCAAGTTCGGCACAGGCANNTTAGTCCAAGAAAGAGGAAATCTATCAATACAAAAATGATAAGCAAAACTCTATTAGCTTCAACCGCACCAATGGTCATAAAGATTGTGAAGATCAAGTAACCCAGAAATACAAATCCGAGCTGCTTAGGATCTACAGCCTCCGCAAGCGTTGGGCCGAATACGCCGAGCTTGATCAGCCAGCTGCTAGCCATGCCGAACCAAAAGAACGCGTAGGCGCCAAAGGCAGTCATACCAAAGGTGTTATTGTGCTTAGCATCTTGAATTGCGGCGAATAGTTGAGCGAATGCTCCCAGGAAGATAGCCCAAGGAATGACGTAGCTAAGTCCTGTTGTAAATTCAAGCTTCTGTGAAGAAGCAACCAATGTGACAATAGCCAGTCCGAATAGCCCGATGGCGCTAGGGTCTGCGGTGACGATTTTGACAGATTGGGTGTTAGGGGATTGCGCTGACATGACAGTAACAGCCTCCATTATTATATATAGTTTTACGCTCTTAAAAACAGCACTCAAGGAGCGCTGTTCATAGGCTTGCCTATCATATCATATCGGTATGTGCTTGCCTATAAAACAGCACTCATTTTTTGTTGTAAAATGGTGGTCCTATGTTAAATAAGAGGTATTATCGGGTGTATCTTCAAATATCATGTTTCTAAACCAAACAAACGGAGGTATTGTGTCAAGATTAGACATTAAATGCAGTGATAATCTTCACAATCTGTTGAAAATTGATGTATAATAGTCAGTGATAATTATTATCAAGTCATAATGAAAAGGCGGTAAGCTTGAAGTGAACAAATGGACATTATTTACGAAGGCGACCCGGTTTTGGAGTTTTTCTGTTATGCTCATCCCGATTGTTTTAGGTACAGTTGGGGCATATGTATGGGAAAGGTCATTCCATCCGGTCTTATTTATTCTAACCTTAATAGGGGCGATTTCCGCTCATCTGTTCTCCAATATGGTGAATGATCTATGGGATTTTCGCAACGGAACTGATACAGAGGCGAAGAATTCCACTGGTGAAATCAGCACAAACTCCGGGCTACTGACAGGTGGAATCCTCTCGGAGTCTTTTTATGCGAGTATGACGTGGGGGATGCTGGCGATTGCCATCATATGTGGTGGAGTACTCAGTATATATAGCGGTTGGAATATCCTCTGGTTTGTACTTGTGGGTGTTTTAATTGCTTATTTCTATGTAGCCCCGCCACTGCGTTATGGATATCGCGGCAAAGGATACAGTGAGGTGGCCATATTTATAGCTTTTGGGATTATGCCTGTGTTAGGCTCCTTTTTCGTACAAACCGGTCATTTTAGCATGAAGCCTGTAATTCTTTCGTTGCCGGTCGGATTCTTGACTACATTACTGTTGTTTAATCACCATTTCCTACATTGGAAAGCGGACGAGCAGGCTGGAAAGCTTACGCTTGTTGTAGTGTGGGGTGAGCAAAAAGCACTTGTATTCTCGCGAGTACTTCTCTTCACCGGATACGCTTCGGTGGTGGTCTGTGTGCTGATGGGCGTACTTCCAGTTTATGCCCTATTGGCGTTGGTTACAGCCTTCTGGCCGATTCGTATTTATCGTGGACTGAAGCCGCATAACGCTTCGCCAGCTTATATCCCGCTCATGGGTGCTTCACAAAAAGCCTCCGTCCGATGCGGAGTAGTGATGACAGCAGCATTACTAATTCAAGGATTATTCTGATACTAATAGTCAACATACAGAAGGAGTGAGCTTTCATGGAAAAGAAGGACAAGGAATTGATGAAGGAAGAACAAAGCGCTAAAGGCAATCAAATGGTACTTGGAGATTTCCACTCCATTTTAGAAGAAGGAAAGGTCTGGAAAACAGGCGGATTTACACTGCCTGATGGATCCTTCTGGGCTTATCGTGAACCGGAAGCGGTAGTTATTGTTCGTAACGATACGCTTTATGTACGTGCGAAATTATCTCGTGAGAACCATCAAGTACAAATTCTAGACAATGCTAAGCATATGTATTACTCCGCGGAGCCTGTGGAAATTCCTGAGGCCGGAGAGATTAGCTTCGAGCTGCAAATTCGTTGCCGTACACAAGGAACAGCACATGGAGATTTGTACGACGGTTATGTATCGCTGAACTTGCTTGATTTTACGACAGGCGCGGCGCTTGACTTTTTTGCGGGAAATGATAAATATGCTAGTGTATATGGAATTTTGCCGTTCCCAGGGGTACAAGTACCAGAGAGCAAAGGAACAAAATATTTCTGCATCTTTAAAGAAGATACGGATTTCAAACCACGTGAATTTAATACCTATCGCATTACGTACCACCGTGGCAATGATGAGGCTATATTCTATTTGAATGGCAAAGAAGTACGCCATGAGAAAAATATACCGATCAAATTCAACAACTTTACAGTGGCGCTCGGAATTATGACGGAGAAGGATCTGAGTCCTGAAGGCAGCGTGTCTGTGCATGGACAAACGGTTATTGCAGAATGGTCCCCAGTGAAGATTACAACGACTGAACAGTAATACCTTGCAGGCTCAATTGATAGATAAGGGTGTATGGTGTGAATATTAAAAGTTTTCTAAGATTTGTTGAGCTGCCGACAAAAGTAGCCAGTATGATTCCTTTTCTAATGGGAACGCTGTATGCCCTGTACCGGTTTGAGGATTTTTATGTGTTACGTTTTGGTTTGATGTTCGTTTCCTTGCTTAGTTTTGATATGGCAACGACGGCGATTAACAACTATTACGATTTCAAAAAAGCATCCAAAACCCACGGCTATGGCTATGAAACGCATAATGCGATTGTACATTTTAAGCTAAAAGAGAGCACCGTCGTGGCGACGATTGTTATTTTGCTGGCTCTGGCTGCAGGGGGCGGGATTGCGCTTGTTACTCAGACGGGATTGCTGGTCTTTTTGCTTGGTGGGCTGTCGTTCTTAATCGGCATTCTTTATTCGTTCGGGCCGATCCCCATTTCGCGGATGCCGTTAGGTGAACTGTTCTCAGGTTTGTTTATGGGCTTTGTGATTATTTTTATTTCTGCCTATATTCATACAGATGAGCATGTGGTATCGCTGTTGCTTCAGAACGGCTGGGTCAGCCTGAATATCAACATCGTGGAGGTGCTGTACCTGTTCTGGTTCTCCGTTCCCGCTATTCTGGGGATTGCAGGGATTATGCTCGCTAATAATATCTGTGATATTGATGAAGATGTGGAGAACCGCAGGTACACGCTTCCGGTCTACATTGGCCGCCGCAATGCGCTCATGCTGTTTAAATATCTCTACTATGTCTCTTATCTGGATCTTGTAGTGCTGCTGATCTTGGGGATTAACCCTATTCTTGTCTTGTTGATTCTACTTACACTGATCCCGCTGCACCGAAATATCGATTTGTTCACACAGAAGCAGGAGAAGGCGAGTACTTTTATTCTTGCCGTCAAAAATTTCGTGTTGATGAACGCGGCGCGTATTGTTGTGCTTGGTGCGGCTGTGTTGTTAAATGCGATAATGTAACTTTTCAATTGAATTAATAAGCAGTACCTATCGGAGACGAAACTCCTATGGGTGCTGTTTTTTTCCATTCTGACTGCTCCTTTTTATTAGTGATGGGTTTCATTCTATGGTAAGGTGTCTTAAAGTATAGTAACTAATCCAAGGGAAGAGGTGTAGCCATTATGGTGCAAAAACTTCGCTGGGGAATCATAGGCTGTGCGCAGATTGCGACAGGTTCAGTGATGCCAGCTATCATGAATTCAGATTCGGGAATGATTAAAGCGGTAGCGAGTCGTAGCTTGGAAAAAAGCAGCGCTGTTGCCGCAGAGTTCGGAATAGAGAAAGCATATGGCAGTTATGAAGAGTTACTTGCGGATAAAGAAATCGATGCGGTATATATTCCGCTCCCTAATCATCTCCATCGTGAATGGGTGATTCGAGCGGCAGAAGCAGGTAAGCATGTGTTATGTGAGAAACCGATCGCACTGAACAGCAAAGAGGCTGCAGAGATGGTAAAAGCGTGCAAAGACGCAGGAGTTCACTTAGCAGAAGCATATATGTATCGGCATCATCCACGGATTGCTGAACTACAAGAGACTATCGCTAGCGGTGAAATTGGAGAATTACGCTCGATTCGTGGGACGTTTACTTATAATGACGCTACAGATACATCTAATATTCGCTTTAAATCAGCATGGGGCGGCGGCTCGCTTTATGATGTTGGCTGTTATCCGCTTAGCGCGGCACGACTGCTGTTTGGGGCAGAGCCGGAAGCTGTGACTGTGCATGCGATGTTCTCCCCAGAGCATGACAACGTAGATATGATGGCCTCAGGGCTGGTAGAATTTCCGAATGGTTTAAGCTTGATCTTTGATTGCGGAATGTGGGCATATAATCGCCAGCTGTTAGAGATTCTTGGGACCGAGGGACGAATTGAGGTGCCTATGCCTTTCAACGCTAGAGATGAGGATGCAGAATTCTTTGTGTACACTGGCGATGAGGTGAGACGAGTAGATGCCACCGGGGCTAATCCATATATCCGGCAGGTGGATAATTTTGCAGCCGCTGTATTCACAGGTGAGAGATTAATTGAGCCTGAGGATGCGGTGCTGAGTATGCGGCTGATCGAGGCCTGCCTTGCTTCCGCCAAAGAGCGGAAAAGAATTAGTGTGCTTTAGAAGCTGAATCTAATATGGATCTACGCAAAAAAGCCTCCGGCTTTCTGCTATAAGCAGATGCCGGAGGTTTTTTAAATATAAGAAAGTAT
>DJUJ01000124.1:66099-66302 GCA_002438345.1 Paenibacillus sp. UBA6285 | reverse complement strand
CGCCGAAGGCGTTTTTGCTTGCGTGTTCAACTTTTAAACGGTACTCAAGAGAATATCGTCTTCGTTATCATTGCTATTAAACGCTTCGCGGTCAAATTCACCTTCTGAATTGGCCACTAACAGCGCGGTTACAGCTGTTCCAGTTGCATTTACAGCGGTACGACCCATATCGATGAGCGCTTCTACACCCGCTACGATAGCGA
>DJUJ01000124.1:55385-66058 GCA_002438345.1 Paenibacillus sp. UBA6285 | reverse complement strand
AGCAGTTAACACTACAGTAGTGGAGATTACGGCAGGGCCAGGTACGCCAGCTACACCAATGGAAGAAATAATACTTACTAATACCAGTGTGATGTAGTCAGTCCAGTTCAGATCAATTCCGAATACTTGGGCGGTAAACACTGCCACAATGGCCGGCCAAATCCCACCGCATGCGTTAAAGTTGACGGAGGCCCCTAACGGTGCGATAAAGCTTGCGATCCGTGGGGAGACATGAAGCCGCTTCGTAATCACTTCGAGATTAACAGGAAGTGTTGCGTAGCTACTTCTGGTTGTGAAGGCGACGGTAATGGTTGGATAGATTTTGCGGAAGAAACGAATTGGATTCACCTTCGCTACTAATAAAACCAACCCACCAAAGATAAGTACAAAATGTATAATCATTGCGACATATGAGGTTATAATTACGCTGCCCAGCTCCTGCAACGTTTCCCAGCCATAACGTGCTGTAATTCCGGCAATCAGCGCGAACACGCCGTAAGGCGTCAGGCGAATAATGAATTTCACTACCTGATGCAGTACCAGTGTCAATGATTCTATTAGATCACGTACAGGCTTGACGGCTTCTGGTTTCTTGGAACCAATCTTGATTATAGCTACAGCTAAGAAGATAGCGAAAATGAGCAGAGGCACAACCTTACCTGTGGCCGCTTCATTTACAGGATTAGAGGGTACAAGATCCAGGATGACTTGAGAGAAGGTTGGAATTTCTCGCGCGGCAAAATCTGCGGGTACATCTTGTTGTATGCCTTGACCAGGATTGAACAGCAGGGCAATTGAAAGGCCAATAATAGAAGCAATACCCGTTGTTCCGAGGAACCAGGCAAAGGTCTTGATACCGACTTTGCGTAAATATTCTAGGTTGGTTAAGGAAGAAATGCTGTTCAATACAAGAATGAATACTAAAGGAATAACGAGCATGCGAATCAGGCTGACATAAATACTGCCGAATGTACTAATGGCTTTAGTCTCTAAGTCAAAGTACTGAAAGAAAATACCTGCTACAAGTCCGATACCGAGTCCGATAAGCACCCGTACGCCAAATCCAATCCTTTTACGTGCCAGTAGAAACAAAATCCCAAACACAACTATGGAAACGACAAATCCATACCAGTTGGTTTCAATGGCGGACAACAAATTGTTGTTTATGTTCATTACCAATACCCCCTAAACCTACAATTTTAGTGTGTATATCTTGATGTGATCAATCTATATACAATTTATAGTAAAGTCAATGTAATAATATGTTAAAAATAATTAATTCCGATAAAAACCATGTGAAAATAAAAAGGGGTTTCGAGATAAAAGGGAGAACCAATGGGGAGCCAAGGTTCTCCCTTTTTGTGATGAATAAGGCATTAGCATTCATAGATATAAGAGGAGTGAGTTAAATTATGGAGTGGAATGCAGTTGAATGATACAATTATTGTAATTTCATGAAATAGTAATTTTTTACATTATCAATTAGACACTAGAGAGGGGATTAGGATATGGGACATGCTGATGAACCAGTCATTGCGATTTCTGGTTTATGGATGAACTACACTGACCGAATGGTGCTAAGGGGAATTGATCTTAAGGTATACAGAGGACAAATTATTGGCTATATCGGCCCTAATGGGGCTGGCAAGAGTACAACTGTCAAGATTATGCTCGGTTTGGTAGAAGGTTATAACGGCAAAGTAGAGATTTTCGGTAGGGATATTGCTGATGGAGATGTTTCTTACAAGAAACGAATAGGTTACGTNNAGAGTATCTAACCTTTGTTGGTGAGTTGTATGGCCTAAAGCGTAGTGATGTGGATTACAAAGCTGAAAAGTTAATGGCCTTGCTCGGTCTTGAGAAAGCTTATGATTCGCGGATCGCAACCTTCTCCAAAGGGATGAAACAAAAGGTGTTGCTGATCTCCAGCATGCTTCATGATCCCGATATTCTATTCCTAGATGAACCGCTGAGTGGTCTGGATGCTAATAGCGTAATGGTAGTGAAGGAGATTTTTGCATCTCTGGCAGCACGGGGTAAGACCATTTTTTATTCTTCACACATCATGGATGTAGTTGAGAAGATCAGCAGCCGGATTGTTTTGATTGACGGAGGAGACATCGTGGCAGATGGGAGCTTTGCGGAACTTAAAGAGAAGGGCCGTGAAGGGACGCTTGAGGATATTTTTAATCAATTAACTGGATTTGATAAATACCGTGATATTGCTGGGGAATTTGTTGCGGTCATGCAAGAGGACTCTCCTCATGACTGATTTCTTTGTGTTGAAGCTTCTGGATAAGATGCGTGGTGGGTTTAACCGAATCGGAGTTGATTATGACGTGATGCGGAGTATTCTGCAGGTCAAACTGACGATGGACGGAAGAAGAACACCAACAGTGCTTGCTGGAATGCAGAAAAAGGAGGAGAAGAAAGAGGGCTCACCGCTGCGTGTGCAATGGATTTATTTGCTTTTTGGAGTCATGTTAATTCCGCTTATGATGTTAATGGGCAACTATATGCTGCAAATGAGCCTTGTATTTGGTGTAGTGATGTTTATGATTACGACCACACTGATCTCTGATTTCTCTTCCGTGATGCTTGATCTTCGGGACAAAAACATACTGGCTTCAAAGCCAGTGAACCGCCTTACCTTGAACATGGCGAAGAGCATCCACATTCTCATTTATTTATTTACAGTGACGCTAACATTGACCGGACCATCGCTGTTTTTTTGCTTGTTCAAACAGGGAGTACTTTTTTTTCTACTATATGCTGCTGAGATCATTCTGATGGACTGCTTTATTCTCGTCATTACGGCGCTGCTTTATTTACTGATTATGAAGTTTTTTGACGGGGAGAAGCTCAAGGATATTATAAATTATGTGCAGATCATTTTAACTATAGGAATTACAGTAGGGTATCAGCTCATAACTAGGCTGTTCGATATTGTTGAACTGAGTACTTCTTTTAAACCCGCATGGTGGCAGTATTTGATTTCTCCTGTTTGGTTTGCGGCTCCTTTCGAGATGTTTTTGGGCGGTTCGAGGGATACACACTTCGTGGTCCTTTCTGTGCTAGCCTTAGTAATTCCGCTTCTGCTGATTGTGGCTTATATTAAGCAGATGCCTCTATTCGAAAAGAGCTTACTGAAACTTTCAGAGCAAGGCAATGTTGGCAAAGGTAACGCCCGAATGGTGGACTGGATTTCGAAAATAACTTGTAAGAACCTGGTAGAGGGAATGTTCTTTCGTTTTAGCTGGTCGATGATGAAGAATGAGCGTGATTTCAAGTTAAAGGTATATCCGGCAATCGGCTATTCCATCGTCTTCCCGTTCATTTTTATATTTGGGATCCTTTGGGATGGCAATGCATCCACCATCAAGGATTCCAACACGTACCTGATGATTTATTTCGGTGCGATGTTACTTCAGACGGTTGTTCTAATGCTAAGGTACTCTGCGAGTTATAAAGGTTCTTGGATCTATAATCTGATTCCTCTGCCGGACACCGCACCCATCTATCGTGGAATGCTTAAGGCAGCGATAGTTCGCTTACTATTACCTTTATTCGCTATAGAAGCAATAGTATATCTTTGGTTGTTTGGAGTGCGGATTGTGCCGGACTTAGTAGTAGTGCTGTTCGCAATGCTGATCTATTCGGTGATTTGCTTCCGTTTATATCCCCGGGTATTACCTTTCTCAGAGCGATATGAGGCAGCTAAGCAGAAGGATTACACCGCAAGCTCCTTTGGGTTGTTATTCTTGTTGATGGGGATGGCAGGTATACATTATGTTTTCACTTTGTTTACGGGTGGGGTTTATATCTATTTGTTAGTTCTGGTAGTTTTGAATTTATGGATATGGCGAATTACCTTTCCAAAAAATGTATCGCCAACAGGTCATGTTTCAAACTTTCCAGGCTGAGCGATTGCGTCAAATATGGACATTTTTTGCGTAATAAAAAAAGGGTTTAAATTCCAGTATTTACTTAGACAATCCTCAGAATACAGAGTAGAATACATCTAAAGTTTCTTTTTCAGGGATAACCTATAATCTTTACGCACTCTTCCATATATCTGATATTCGTGTACTGATTTTTTACTTGAGAAATACGCTGAAGCAATTACGGTGTTCAAAGCCGGCGAAGAGGGTTAACTAATGGACAAAATGGGAATCCACTATAATGTTTGGATTGTTTTACTATCATTTGCACTAGCGGCAACTGCTGCTTATTCCGCACTGAATCTGATCTCGCAAGTTTCTCGTTCTACCTGCAAGATTCGACGCCTGTGGCTGATCTCGGGGGCTTGTGTGCTTAGCTGCGGGATTTGGACAATACATTATGTTGGGATAATGGCGAGTCGTTTTCCGGTTGAGGTCAATTATTATCCAGGCAGAGCTATGTTATCACTATCGGTGGGTGTATTGTTCTGCTATTTGGCATTCCGGGTAACATTAGTGCCACGTTTAAGGATATGGAATTTAGTAGTAGGTGGTATTCTTTTGGGAAGT
Source organism: Paenibacillus sp. UBA6285 (assembly GCA_002438345.1). Taxonomy (GTDB): domain Bacteria; phylum Bacillota; class Bacilli; order Paenibacillales; family Paenibacillaceae; genus Paenibacillus_AQ. Next base: position 61,547 of record DJUJ01000124.1, on the reverse strand, counting down.
GGTATTTCGGCTATGCATTATATCGGAATGTCTGCCATGAAGATTGTGACGAAGATTCATTATGATATATGGATTCAAGCCGCTGCTGTCACCCTTGTTTTGGTTTCGTCTTATATTGGATTATTGATGTTTCACAAGTTTAAAGAATGCGCGGGGTTTCACCGATGGAAGCTATACTCGGCATTGTTTATCGGATTTTCAGTTACCGGATTACATTATACAAGTATAAGGGCTAGCCATTTTGAATATAACAGCTTGCTCGGAAGCAAACCTATTTTCGTGGAGACGGATATTGTCCTGTTAATGGGAGTTTCGCTGGTAACGTTGCTTATGCTCGCAGCTTCTGTTGGCGCCGTATTTCTGGAGCACCATGTGCTTGAACGAATGGCTTATCAAGATCCATTAACGGAGCTGCCGAATCGGCATGGACTGGAACGCTATTTTAAAGATGATTTTTTCGGAAGCAGATCTGGTGCCGTTTTTTTTATGGATATAGATCGGTTTAAGTCGATTAATGATACGCTCGGACATGACATAGGTGATATGTTACTGCAGGAGGCCGCTGTAAGGTTAAGACGTTCTGTTGGAGTTAAAGGCAAGGTCTTTCGTTTAGGCGGTGACGAATTTCTGATTGCTCTCCCGGATTGCACGCTGGAGGAAGCGCAGGATGTGGCAAAGCATATTATGCAAGAACTTAAGAAATTCTATCGTATATTGGGCAACGAGTTATATATTACTGCAAGCCTTGGAATCAGTATGACTCCTATGCATGGGACTGATCGCTCAGCGCTAATGAAGGCTGCAGATACGGCGCTTTATACTTCTAAGGATTCTGGTAAGAATAAATTCAGTGTGTTCGACCTCGAAATCAATCGCCATCAGTTGCGGCGGATGTGCCTGGAGAAGGATCTTTGCAAAGCGTTGGCACGCTCTGAGTTTATGGTTGTGTATCAGCCTAAATGGGATTCTTATATGAATGTTACGGTGGGTCTTGAAGCGCTGTTGCGCTGGAGACATCCAGAGCATGGGATCATTTCGCCGGCGGAATTCATTCCGATTGCAGAAGAGACTGGACTGATTGTTCCGATTACCCATTGGATGTTGCATGATGTGTGCAGTCAGAACAGGCTCTGGCATAAGGAAAAAATAGCTAACGTCCCAGTCTCTATTAATATGTCAGCACGGATGTTTGAGGGCGGAAGCTTATACGATGTTGTAGAGGAAGCACTCACACGCTCAGGATTAGAGTCTCACTTCCTTGAACTGGAGATTACAGAGTCCATTGCGATGATTAACATGGAAGAGACGGTTGCACAGCTGTCCAGACTTCGGATGCTTGGGGTAAGAGTATCGCTGGATGACTTTGGGACAGGTTTCTCGTCCCTTGGTAATCTGGATGAGATTCCAGTCAATACGCTCAAAATTGACCAAGTATTTATTCGTAACAGTAAGATGCATTCCAAAAAATCCATTATCAGCAATATTATTGCGATTGCCACCAACCTTAATATGGAAGTCGTAGCGGAAGGTGTGGAGACACCAGAGCAGAGTGAATTGCTGCAATCACTCGGTTGTAGAGTCATGCAGGGTTATTATTACGGACGGCCGATGCCCGTTCATGAACTGGGCGAGTGGTTTATTGCGAATACGGCAGCGTCGTGATCTCAATACATAGAAGAGGGGGCTAAAGGAAAACAAAAAAAAATTTTTTTTTTTTNNTCTAGCCCCTTTTTTTTGTTTAAGATGCACGCTGTTTAGCTAGATTATACTTTGAAACGTTCAATAAGAATCTGTAGCTTCTCAGCTAGCGAGGATAGGAAACCTGCGGCTGATTCCACTTCTTCCATTGCTGCAAGCTGTTCTTGTGAGGAGGCGGATAATGTCTCCGCACCGCTCGCTGTCTGATTAGCGACGTCTACGATATTCTGAAGGGCAGCAACGAGACCATCGGAGATTAACGCTAGTTCGCGAACTGTCCCGGAAATCTGCTGACTTTGTGAAGCCATTCCAGTCNNCCGTTACAATCATCTCCCGGCCTTGGTCCATCTCTTCCGTAGAGCGTTTCATAGTTTCTCCAGCTTGGTCCATCTGGTTAACGATGATGCTTACCAGTTGGCCGATTTGAGCAGCGGAGTGGGCTGATCGCTCGGCAAGCTTGCGTACAGAATGGGCAACTACAGCAAATCCTCTTCCCTCTTCTCCGGCTCTTGCAGCTTCAATTTGTGCATTTAGCGATAGTAGATTGGTTTCTTCTGCGATGTTCGCAATCGTGCCCACGATATTCTCGATTTCCTTGGAATAGCCACCCAAGGTTTCAATAATGACAGCTAGATCAGTGATGCTGTCACTGACGATGCTCATCTGTTTCGTAGTAGAATCCATTGCTTCTCGACCTGTACGTGCCTTATTAGCGTTATTGGCAGCATTATTCATAGCATGATCGGCATTGCCTGCAATCTCAGTAATGAATCGTGACAAGTCTTGTACAGACTTATACCCACCCTCCAAATCCTGTAACTGTGTATTGGCTCCATCAGCAAGTTCAATCGTAACGTTGACGCTGTGCTCACCCGCTCGGTTGGTTTCTTGCGCACTGGCAGAGAGTTCTTCGGAGGAAGATGCCACCTGCTTGGAGGTTTCATTGACCTCCGTAATGAGCATGCGTAGGCTTTGTGTCATGTCATTGAAATTACGGGCTAGAGTACCAATCTCATCTTTGCTATTGAATGTAATAGGATCATGAGTAAGGTCACCCTGAGCAACAAGATTTACGCCTCTGGACAGCTTCGTTAATGGACTTACCATTCGGCGGATTGACAGATAAGCTGCCACAATAGCAATAACCAGAATGGAGGCCCCAATAATAAAAGGCTGGACAATAATGTCCCGGGTCCGTTCTTGAATTAATGGGCCGTCGAAATTAATAGCCATTAGAGCGACTATAGGCTTGGAAGGATCATGATCCTGATAGATGGGACCGTATCCCGTCTTGAGTGAGGTACCTTCGTATGTATAAACCTTGGAGTAGGCGGAATGCTTAGATGTAGTGATCATTTGCTTCTCTTCATCTGAGAAATAAAAAGTATCGCCTGCTTTATAACCCCTTGCTTTGAAGCTTGAATCTGCGGCGAGTATCTTTCCATCTAGAGATAAAATGAACGCCTCTTTAAAAATAGCCTTATGTGCCACAATCCAACCGATCCGGTCCTCGACAGCCTCCAGTTTGCTTTGATCTCCTGCAATTAATGCGGTAATGTCTGATGGGTCAATCAGCCCGGTTGTAATATTGGCGCATCCTACCAATTCGATACCTGCTGCTTCGTCTACTTGCTTGTACGCAGTACGGTATCCGAAGAACCCGATGGATGAGCCCACAAGAAGTAACACGCTGAACATCATCCAAGTTAATTTTGTTGCCAATTTCATTTTTTGCACCAACCTTGACAAATTATGTTTTCAGAGACAATCGCTCTCACTGCTACGATTATAGCGTATCGTTCAGCCTAGAACCTTACATAGAATATAGTATTTTTGTGTCGGATATTGTAAATTGGTGGAAGAATTATGGGAAAAAACGTGATTATGAAATGTTTAGTAGACAAAAGCATTGAATCATAACCAGTTCTAGTGGTACGCTTGAGTTATTAAAAACGGATTGGGAGTTGAAACAAGGATGCCACAGCAATTAGATCCGTTAATAGAGCGTCTTGGATTGTCCATGTGGAGGGTACAGCGTAAGATCATGTCTCAAATGTCTTTGCATAAAGAACTCGGACTTACTGTACCTCAAATGGGTCTGTTAAATATAGTAGCGAAAGAGAAGAAGTCGCGGGTGGTACAGCTGGCGGAGTGTATGGAGGTCAAATCCAGTGCCATTACAGTGATGTTGGATCGTCTGGAAGCGCTGGGTTTTATTAAGCGTGAGACGGATGGGAAAGATCGGAGAGCGGTTGTCGTGACCATCACCGAGCAAGGTCAGCAAATGCTTGAAGAAGGACATTTTCGTTCAAAACAACTGCTTGCTGAGCATTTATCCATACTGAAGCCGGAAGAACTGCAAAATTTCGCGGAGTACTACCGTATGATCGAGAATCAGGAACGGTAAATCTCTAGCTTTGGTATATTGATACAGAAAGAAGGCCACCTTCTCTTCGGAGAAGGTGGCCTTCTTTGAAATATAATAATGATAAGTTCTAAGGTTCAATTGGTTTGTCTGGCAGCTGCGTAATGTAGCTATGGGAAAGCTGTAGAAGTCTCAATGCTCGGTTGTATTCATCCTCAGTGGCAGCCGATGCTTTTCCATTATAAATAGGATATTGGGTATTATCTTCAAAGCTGTTACCCGGAATAAGTAGTCCTGAGCTGGAAATGAAAGATCCTGAAGGTAAATAATATCGCTCTGGCAGCAAATTATAAGTCTGACTGAGTAAATCTTGACCGAAAACCAGGTTATTCTCTAATGAAATTCCAAGAAGACCAGCAGCAGTTGGCATAATATCCACTTCGCCACCGACTTGCTCTAAGGTCTGTGGTGCTGTGCTGTCTCCTGCATGAATGAGCAGAGGAATGTTTAACATATCCGCATAGGTATATTCATGACCATAAATTTCAGTCATTAATTGCTTATCATCATGATCGAGAGAATAAATGGGCAGTCCCATATGGTCTCCATAAATCATGATCACGCTGTTATCCCATACGCCATTCGCTTTAAGCTCTTCTACGAAATGTCCGAAGGCATCATCCGCATAGTTCTGGGAACGGATATAGTCACCCACAAAAGTACCTTCGTAACGCTCTGGCAGCTTCATGCGGTATTTTTCCTCAGGGATTGTGAATGGGTGATGCGCTGACATCGAAATAACCTGAGCGTAGAAAGGTTGACCCTCTTTGCTCATGTCTTTTAGCTTATCGGCTGTCTTACTGTAGAGCGTATCATCAGAAGCGCCGAAGAAGAAAACATCATCTTCACCGAAAAATGAGCGATCATAATAATGATCGAAGCCCAGTGATTCATATAGTTCGCCACGGTTCCAGAATTCTACAACATTGGTGTGGAATGTTGCGGTTTGATAACCATTGTCTTTAAGCAAGCGTGGCAGACTTGGTAGCACCTTATCCACATAGGACATCGTAGCCGCTCCACGTGGCGGAATGTAGGCGGAAGTGTTCACTACGAACTCCGCATCCGACGTATTCCCTTGACCGACCATTTGATAGAAATTAGGGAAGTAGAGACTATCCTTCATCACCTTGTTCAGGTTCGGTGTAATCTCTTGTCCGTCTAGCTCAAGTCCCATCAAAAAGTTCTGGAAGGATTCCAATTGAATAATAATGAGATTTTTGCCTTTAGCCGTGCCGTGAAGTGGGGAACTAGCCGTAGTATTAATCCCCTTCAGTTCGTTGATGGTATCCTGTGTAATGTCACTTGATTGCACAAGCTCTGGTTCTTCTTTAGCAAAGATCGTATAGGCTTCATAATTAAGAATACCCATTTCCTGAGCCTTCTTAATTTCGTTCATACTAGCCTTATTAGGTAAAATGTTGAACAAGCATAGACCAAGTGAGACCGCGAATAGAACACTGTACTTCAGTTTTCCACTATGACGGTTGATATTCTCTTTCTTAAAGACTCGGCCTTTCTTATTAAAGAAGAAATAGCTTCCTAGGACAATGATATCTGTAAAGATTAACAGGTAGTAAGGATCCATTAGTGAGAATACGCTGTTGCTGACGGCTGTGACTTGATTCACCTGCTCCGCTGCATGGTAAGTTACAATGACCCCATAATATTTAAAATACATAATGGCTGCGAAAAAGATGGCTGTCACTAATAAATTGACCGTCATGTAATATCCAAGCTTGCGTTTGGAAGCGAAACGTTCAATGATACAGAAGAGTGCCCAGACAAAAGGAATTTCTGTCAGTAATGACTTCCAAGGTAGCACATCGTCAAAAATTACACCCCAAGCCAAGAAAGCTTTTAGAATAAAGAGTATTGTGAAAAACACAAAAGGTTTAATGATCCACTGTTTAATGTTAAAGGATGACACAGCTTCCCCCTCTTTCAATATGATAAAAACGCCATTTCTTAGATATGAAGAAACAGCGTCCAGACAAAATGACTCCATAGTAATAAAATTTATTATGCAGGGCTAGCTA
>DJUJ01000124.1:28475-55345 GCA_002438345.1 Paenibacillus sp. UBA6285 | reverse complement strand
TTGTGGAGCGCGTAAAGTTAATACACACGGGTATAAGATGACGTTTATGCTGTCATATGGGGTTATACAGCGAATAAAGGACCAAAATAGATGTTGGGAACAAAAAGGATATATGGCTAATTAAGGGAAGTGAGAATAGGTGAATCATACAGTAACCCTATCGGTTAGAAACCTCGTTGAGTATGTTTTTCGCAGCGGTAGTATTGAGCCTGGATTTCACGGCACTGCCTCTATGGTCGAAGGAACGCGAATTCATCAGAAGATACAAAAGCAATATAAGGAATGCGACCGCAAGGAGGTATATCTGAAGACAGAAATTTCTTATGGTAGCTTACTCTATATTGTGGATGGGCGCTGTGATGGATTACTTGTTTCGGAGGATGGGAGCTTTACGGTCGAAGAAATCAAATCAACCTCCGGGCTGCTGGATTTGCTGGAAGAGGGACATGAGGTTCATTGGGCACAGGCGCTGATGTACGCTTATATGGTATCGCTGGAGCAGGAGCTTTCCTCTATTCAGGTTAAGCTTACCTATGTCCACCGGGCTACTGATGAGCAAAAAAGCTTGTACCGAACATTGGCTTTAGAAGAACTGATTTCATTTGCTAATGACACCGTAGCCAGATATGCTCCATACGCTGAGATGATGGTTCGTCATGATACTAATAAAGAGCAGAGTCTTCGAAAACTGTCTTTTCCGTTTCCTTCTTATCGAAAGGGACAACGGCATTTTGCCGGAGCAGTGTACAAGTCAATTGTGGAAAAAGTCAGCTTATTCGCTCAGGCGCCCACAGGTATCGGAAAAACAATGTCGACATTGTTCCCTGTCCTTAAAGCAATGGGCGAAGGACAAGCCAAAGGATTGTTCTATTTAACGGCTAAGACGGTTACCCGTTTTGCCGCGGAGGAAGCTATCTCGTTGCTGCTGACGCAGGGACTTCAGCTGCATGTCATTACACTTACTGCTAAAGAGAAGGCTTGTTTTCGAGAAGAGGGAATTTGCGGTAAGGATTCCTGTCCCTATGCGGATGGTTATTATGATCGGATTAACGATGCGGTAATGGATCTGCTTAAGCATGAGACGCTGATGAGCAGGGACACCATTGCACTGTATGCTCACAAACATAAAGTGTGCCCGTTTGAGTTCTCACTGGATGCAGCCTATGCCTGCGATGTGGTGATCTGCGATTACAATTATATATATGATCCTCGGATCAGCTTGAAACGGCTAACGGAAGAACGAAAGAGAGAAACGGTGCTTCTGGTAGATGAAGCGCATAATCTGGTGGACCGGGGACGGGAAATGTTCTCCGCCTCTTTGTTGAAGGCACCTTTTCTGGAAATCCAGCGTCAGTACAAGGAAGTAAACCGAAATTTGAGTAATGCAGCTAAATCGGTGAATGCTTTTTTTATCTCCCTTCGCAAAATTTGCAATGAAGAGGGGCAAGGGCAGTGGGCTTCGTTCCCCGAGGAGCTGCCAGGATTGCTTGAGACTTTTTCCTTGGAAGCGGAACAGGAGCTTATTCATCCAAACTCCAGCATTGTTCCTCTGAATGGAGAAGGAGAAAATGTTCTCCTGGATACATATTTTGCAGTTCAAGGGATGCTTCGCACATTTAAGACCTATGATGAACGCTACTTAACCTATGCTGAGGTTCGGCGCGGTGATGTGTATATCAAGTTATTCAATTTGGATCCCTCGCATCTACTTCGGCAAATGTCCAAGAGCTTTCGAAGTCAGATTCTGTTCTCCGCTACGCTTTCCCCATTATCGTACTACCGGGATATGATTGGTGCAGTGGAGGAAGATTACAGTTTAACCGTTTCATCTCCTTTTCAGAAGGAGCAGTGGGAGGTAACCGTGCTGCCTGTCTCCACACGTTATCATGACCGGGAAGCTTCCCTAATTCCGTTGACTAAAGCATTGAGTCAAATGGTGTCCAAGAAGGGCAATTATCTTGTTTTCTTTCCTTCTTACCTATATTTGCAGAATGTATATCAGGCCTTTACCGAGAATTACCCCGAAATACGAACATTGATGCAGGATACGGGCATGAGTGAGCAAGCTAGAGAAAGTTTTTTAGCTTCATTCCGTCCAGACAATGATGAGACACTGTTAGGATTTGCTGTACTCGGAGGGATNNCAATGGGGTAATGGTTGTCGGCGTTGGTCTGCCACAGCTTGGTCTTGAGCGCAATCTGCTGCGTCAGTATTTTAATACCAGAGGTAAAAACGGCTTTGATTATGCCTATGTCTACCCAGGAATGTGCAAGGTATTGCAAGCTGGCGGCAGGTTGATTCGCAGCGAGACGGATACAGGTATTATCGTGTTGGCTGATGATCGCTTTTTGCAGAGTCCGTATATGCATTTACTGCCCGAAGAATGGAGAGATTATCTTATCCGCTATTAAGAGGATATAATCTATGAAAAGGTATTCATTATCAATGGGCAGGAGGAAAATAGAATGACATTAAGAGTGGGTATTGTGGGTACAGGTTGGTTCTCTAAGGTACATTCTGATTTGCTGGCAGGGATGGAGGATGTCCGTTTGCAGGCGGTTTGCGGAAGCAGTAAGGCCAAAGGCGAGGATATGGCACGTCCATACGGTGCTGCTGGATATGGTGATATTACGGAGATGCTCGATGCGGAGACGCTAGATGCTGTCTATATTTGTGTGCCTCCACAATCTCATGGTGCGATCGAACGTTCATTAATCAAGAGGGATATTCCTTTTTTTATAGAAAAGCCGCTTAGTATGACCACTGAAATTCCTGCGAGCTTGTTGCAAGATATTAAAGAGCATAATTTGCTAACCTCGGTAGGGTATCATTTTCGCTATCAGGAGAACGTTAAACGTCTGAAAGAAACTTTGCGTGGTGACAAGGTCGGTATGATTATGGGGCAATGGATGGGCGGCATGCCAGGCGTAGCTTGGTGGCGTGATCAGAAGCAATCCGGAGGACAATTCACAGAACAGACTACACATATCGTGGATTTGGTGCGCTATCTAGCCGGAGAAGTGAAGGAAGTCTACGGCATGTTTGGAAACCGGATTATGCATAAGCAGCATGAAGGTGTGAGCGTCGCAGATGTGGGCACCGTATCCATGAAGCTTGAAAATGGAATTATTGCTAATATTTCAAATACATGCGTTTTGCCTGATCAGGTAGGAAGTGTAGGTCTTAGCTTCTATAATGATCGGGGACTATTGGACTGGAACCCGGATCGTCTATTGGAAGTGCGAAGCGGCAATAGTACCGAATTTGAGAATACTGGAAACCCATATTTAGTGGAGAGTGAAGCCTTCCTATATGCTGTACGGACGGGAGATCGTTCACGTATTTTATGCGACTATGAGGATGGATACAAGACCCTCAAAGTCACCTGTGCGGCCTACGATTCAGCACAAAGTGGATTGCCTGTTAAGTTCTAAGGTTCGATTCATAGAAAAAGGACATGCTACTTTAGATGTACTAAAGAGACATGTCCTTGGCCCAAGCTGGGTCAGCCTAGTGGAGGAATATCGCGAGCAAAGCTGGCGCCACACCTATAGATAACAGTGCGGACAGAATCATCGCAATACTGGAGATGGTTCCGGTCAGTGAACTAAGCTCGAAGGCTTTGGATGTTCCTGTACCATGAGCAGCGGTTCCCAGCGATACACCGCGCGCAATTTCATTCTCAATGCGGAAGATACGAAGTACAGTAGGGCCCATCATTGTACCAAGTATCCCGGTAATAATGACGAAGACTGCCGTAATACTCGGTATGCCGCCGATACTTTGCGAGATGCTCATGGCGATCGGTGTAGTTACCGAACGTGGTACCAGACTGGTGGCCAGATCGCCGCTAACATGCAGCCATTTGGCGAGCAGTATGGAAGAGATCACCGCAGTAATCGTCCCTGATAGCACGCCTGCCGCAATTTCGGCGGCGTGCTTTTTGAGTACCTTGAAGTTCTTATGCAAAGGGATGGCAAAGGCCATGGTTGCCGGTTGCAGCAAATCCGTCAGCCATTTTCCTCCCGCATTGTACCNNTCATAAGTAATGCCTGTTATGAGCAGGAAGACGATCATAATCACTGGTGTGATGATTAATGGAGAGGTATAGACTTTACCAGTAGAAGCATAGATGCGTTTCGCGAGTAAATACACCGCGACCGTAAGACCAAAGAATAACAGAGCGTTTAACATGATCCTTTCCGCTCCTTCGCTTTATAAATTCTACTGGTAAGTAATCCGGAACTGGCCATCACAGCAAATGTGCCTAAGACGACAACGGCAAGAATGCGTAATCCATCCGTTTCCAGAATATTAGCATATTTCATTACACCTATAGCAGATGGAATGAAGAACAGTAGGAGCTCGGCGAGTAGCCAAGAAGCGCCAACCTCTACCCAATTCAAACGAATGACACCGAACTCAAGCAGGAGAAACAATATAATCATTCCGAGTATGCTTCCGGGAATAGGGATATGCAATAATGGGGTCACAGCATTGATAAGTATTGAGAATAATGTAAGTCCCGCTACCTGCAGCAAGCCTATAACAATCTTTTTCATAAGGCTTCGCTCCTTTCATGATAATGAAAGTTTACATCAATTGTTTTCATAGGTAAAATGAATATATAGAATAAATAACATTCCTTTTGTCTATGGATTGGGGGGCACAAAAATGGATATCCGACAATTAGAGTATTTCGTTCAAGCGGCACGAATGAAAAGTTTTACCAGAGCTGCTGAATCATTATATATAACACAGCCCACGATCAGTAAAATGATCCGGAATATGGAGATCGAGCTGGAGGCAGATTTGTTCTACCGTGAAGGGAAAAGCATACGACTTACTGATGCGGGGGAGATCCTGTTCAATAAAGCGCAAAATATCGTGGAGTCGTTCGCCAGCTTGTCGTCCGAGCTGGATAGTTTACGAAATCTGGAGCAGGGCCACATCCGTATTGGTCTGCCTCCAATGGTAGGAGCGAGCTTTTTCCCTTCTGTGATTGGTCAATTTCATAAGCGTTATCCGCAGGTTACTATTCGATTGCATGAGGATGGGGCAAAAAAAGTGGAGGAAGATGTAGAAACGGGACTGCTAGACATTGGGATGGTCGTGTTGCCTGTAAATACAGCCAAACTTCATTGTTTCACCTTTGTTGAAGAGAAGCTGAATCTTATTTTGCCTATGGGACATCGGCTTGCCGAGGCAGAACTTGTTCCGTTAAGTGAGCTGGCTGAAGAGGAGTTCGTGCTGTTCCGGGAGGATTTTACGCTACATGATCGGATTATTATGGAATGTGTAAAAGCTGGATTTCAGCCTAAGGTTATCTATGAGAGCTCCCAATGGGACTTAATTAGCCGTATGGTAGCTGCCGGAATGGGAATCGCCTTGCTGCCGGAAACCATTTGCCGCGACATGGATCGCTCACGCTTGGTCGTCGTTCCTTTGACAGATCCGGTAATTCCTTGGCAGATCGCTATGGCATGGCGTAGAGACCGTTATTTATCTTTTGCAGCACGTGAATGGATTTCTTTTGCAAAGGGATTACTGAGAGAACAGTACCAAAATGAGCTTCCCTACGAGCCTATGTAACATCCGAATAAATAGCTGTTTTATTTTTGTGGATGTTCTGCAAATTTTTCTTTTTTTTTGAAAATATGTTTTTTGGTATCATGGATTATGATAGGAGGAGAAGTTGATAGAGAGAAGGAGAGAGTTGTGACACTATATCAAGGTTCTTCCGAGAATGTTTATAGAAGAGACTACAGAGAAGATGAGCTGTTTGTGACTATAGAGAGCCTTAGATGCGAATTGCTGGAAGTCGCGGAGCAACGGAGTCTTAGTGACCGTGCGGTCTTAGAGCTAAGCGAGCGATTAGACAGCTATATTTTGCTGGCACAACATAAGATGATGGAGAATTTGCGCAGTCGCAAATCAGGTGCAGCAGCCTACGGCAGAAGTTCAAAAACTGCCATTACAATAAGTTAAACTACGAAACATCCATAAAATTAATTCATTATGAAGATCCAACCGATAAAAGAGGAGAGAAATACGCTCCTCTTTTTGTCGTACAATCTATTGGTTGTACAATCCATAACTTTCACCTATAATGTCAATTAATAGGATCTTTTCAAGTCGAACTTTGGGGGTGCCGAGTGGAGGGAAAGTTAACAACTATACGCTCAGAAATTGAGAAAAATTTGTCCCGCTCCGGCCATAATCTCGCCTCTTTTTCAAAAATTTGTGGCCTGAATCGAGGAAGTCTCAGTGCAATTCTGCATGGGAATCCGCCGAAGCCTATGTCCTTGGGACAGATAGATGCAATCATTAAAGCCTTTGGTTTTCCTGACGGTTGGCTGTATCCACTGTACGTTGATGAATGCTTCAATGAGGAGAAGGTCTCACGCCGCAGGGTGGAGCCTTTTTTAATACGCTGCGCTGAATTGGGTAAGCAGCAATGCATAGATGAAACATTAAATAGGCTGTTGGAATATCCAAAGTCGCTAGATATTGTTTATTCAGTAGCTGATAAATTGTTTAATAAAGGTAAAATGGATGAAGCGATATATTTTTATAAAATCGTGACTGAGAATGAGTCCGATAGCTACTCCGAGAGATTGGCGATCAGTCATTTTCGTATATTTAGATCGATGCAATCGATAGTTGATACAGATGAGAAATTACGCGCGGTAATCACCTTTGGACCATTTAGAGGCCGTCTTCCTGAGAATATGCAATTGGATGGTCTGCTTATGCTATCACAATTATGCTACGGTCTGCGTAGATGGGTAGAGATGGAAAGCTTTGCTGATGAACTGAGAGCCTTGGCAAATGCCGTGTATCGTGATCAACTTCGAAAGAGTGTAGGTAAAAGAGCGGAAGATCTTCGTACGGAGCGTCCTCTCATCGTCTATTATGGTCATGGATATTTGCTTAAAGCAACTGCTCTGACCAAGCAAGGCAAATATGAAGCAGCAAAAAAGTATACTGCAGGCTACGCTGATCTAAGCTGGTTTGAAATGATGGATGAGGAAGGCCGTGAAGCTGTAGAACATTTCCGATTGTTTGCAACGGCCAATAGCTTTACGCTGGAGATGTTAGCGGGAAATGTAGCTGTTTTACCTGAATATACAGCTTTTTTGGCTGATCATCCTGGTGAAATTTTGGTAGGTCTTATTACTATTATGGATGCAGCGAACCGCCATGGATTCTCAGCCGACAGTGTGCTTTCACGTTTCTCGCGTGAGATGTTGCGATTTGAGGAGTTTCAGGAGCCAAATAATGTGGATCGTGTATACCGTTTAAACTATCAAGTTGCGATGTATCTTATAACCCGTAAACAGTACAGTACAGGCGTGGATTATATTATTCAGTGTTTGGAGTTAGCCATTAAGCAGAACAATGGAAAAGATTTCATTAATTGCGTAACCTTATTTGAGATAAATAGGGATTATGCTACTACTGATCAGCAAACCAAATATAGAAATTTGATAAGGGAGGTGAGACAGCATGAAAAAATCACTATTGATGATGGTAAGTGTGTTAGCATTGTTTAGCTTCATCATTATCGGACCTGTAGGCTCTGGAAGCCATGGAGGTATCACGACTTACGAGCACGGAGCTAATTGGTAAGATTGAAGCAATCTATTCAGTATTCTTACAATACAGAGTAATACATATACGAAATTGGACTCCCTTGCCATTGTGCTTGGGAGTTTTCTTTTTCGTAATAATTGATAGCGTATTCAAAATTTGACAAAGCGTTGTGCTGAAAATATAATTAGGTAGCCTAAATAATACAGTGTTTAATAATTAGTAGGCCTAACTAAATTAGAGGTGAAAGCAATTGGGATAAACGGAGGAAATACAGAAAATACTGAAAATTCAGTCGCACACAAGCTTTTTGCGGCGATGAAACGGCTGCATAAAGCACAATGGCAAAAGGGCGTTGATGGCCATAAGCCGAGTGAGATGACTTTAATGATATGCATTGAAAAATGGAATCATTCTGATGAAGAGGGTCTAAAGGTGTCTGAAATCAGCCGACTTCTCGGATTCACTCCTCCTACCATTACGCAATTGATTAACAGTCTTGAGGTGAAACAGATGGTGGAAAGACACGCGGATCCTTCGGACCGAAGAGTCGTACGTGTGAAACTGACAGAGAGTGGAAAGGAACTCACACGGAAAGCAGAACAATATCGGGACGGGTTGCTTAATGAGCTCGTACGGTACTTAGGTGAAAAAGAGACTAAGCAGCTCACAGAACTACTGCTGAAGGTACATGCTTTCGTTGAGGATAATCCGCCACCTAATTGGGATAGGCTACAAATGAACGGAGATGAGAAGCTTGATTAAATTATTTAAACAACTGAAGCCATTTCGAGTAGCTATTGGTGCTGTATTAATTCTTGTGTTCTTGCAGTCCATGGGCGACTTGTACCTCCCTACGCTGATGTCCGACATCGTCGATAAAGGAATTGTTCAGGGAGATCGTAATTATATTTGGAAAATAGGTAGCTTCATGCTTCTAGTTGCAGGAGGCGGGGCCATATGTTCAGTCATTGCCAGTTACTTATCGGCAAAAGTGGCAGCGGGGTTCGGTAAACTTACCCGTGCTCGTGTGTTTAATCATGTAGAGAATTTCACGCTGCATGAATTCGATAAGCTCGGTACCGCATCCTTAATTACGCGCACAACGAATGATATTACACAGGTACAGACTGTACTTACTATGATGCTGCGTATGATGATCGGTGCGCCGATGATGATGATTGGTGGTATCATCATGGCGGTGTCTGAAGATGCGAAATTATCATTGATCTTTGTAGTAGTTATCCCAGTACTCGTTGGGGCAATTTTCTTCATCGGGATGAAGGGGTTACCGCTGTTTAAAGCGATACAGGTTAAGCTGGATAAATTGAATCTGGTGCTGCGTGAACATTTGACTGGTATTCGTGTTATCCGTTCATTTAACCGAATTGACCATGAGAATAAACGCTTCTCTGAGGCTAACCGTGATCTGACAGATACAGCAATCAAGGTAAATAAAATTATGGCCGGTTTGATGCCGCTTATGATGATTGTTATGAACTTTTCCATGATCGCTATTCTTTACTTTGGTGGGATACGGATTGGCGATGGCGATTTGCAAGTTGGCTCACTGATGGCATTTATTCAATATGCGATGCAAATCATGTTCTCCCTGATTATGGTGTCGATGATGTTCGTGCTGATTCCTCGTGCTTCAGCTTCAGCCTTGCGTATCAATGAAGTACTCGATATGCAGCCGGAGTTCACAGATCCTTCAGAGAGTGAATTACGTACAACGGCTCAAGCTACTAAAAAAGACGGCCGCGATTCTATGCGTGGTTTTGTTGAATTCGATAACGTATCCTTCTCTTATCCTGGCGCAGAACAACCTGCACTTTCGAAAATTAGCTTTAGTGCTCGTCCAGGTGAAGTTACTGCGATTATCGGCGGTACAGGTTCAGGTAAATCTACGCTGCTTAGCTTGATTCCAAGGTTCTATGATGTTAACGAAGGTGCTGTACGTGTTAACGGCGTAGATGTTCGTGAGATGACACAAGAAGAGCTACGGAGCAAAATTGGTTATATCCCTCAAAAAGCGGTATTGTTCTCAGGTACGATTAACGAAAACATCCGCTACGGTAAAGAGGATGCTACCGATGAAGAAATTATTCATGCAGCCAAGGTGGCACAAGCCTACGATTTCGTATCCGCGATGAAAGATGGATTTGAGTCGGAAATTGCTCAGGGTGGTAGTAATGTCTCCGGTGGTCAGAAGCAGCGGTTGTCCATTGCTCGTGCGCTTGTGAGAAAACCTCAAGTTTATTTGTTCGACGACAGCTTCTCAGCACTTGATTTCAAAACAGATGGNNAGTACCGTTATGGATGCCGACCGGATTATTGTTATTGATGAGGGTGAAATCGCCGGAATGGGCACTCACCGTGAACTGCTCGCGAGCAGTGATGTGTACCGCGAGATCGTATCCTCGCAGCTGTCAGAGGAGGAAATAGCATGAGCGAACAAAACAGAAAACATTCCGCTCCGAGCGGCCATAGAGGTCCGGGTGGCGGTCCTGGAATGCGGCTGCCTGCAGAAAAGGCTAAAGACTTTAAGGGAACACTTCGTCGTCTGATCAAGTATTTACGACCACGTATGGTTCAATTGATCATCGTTCTAATTATGGCTATTGCCAGTACGGTATTCAGTATCTTCAGCCCTAAGGTTATGGGTAAAGCAACAACCAAGCTGTTCGAAGGTGCATACGGCAAAATGATGGGTGTTGAGGGAGCCACCATTGATTTCGGATATATTAATGATATCCTGATCATACTTGCAGGTCTGTATCTGCTTAGTGCTCTGTTTAGCTATATTCAGCAGTATGTAATGGCTGGTGTAGCTCAGAAAGTCGTTTATGACATGCGTGAGCAGATTAACAGCAAGCTGGAACGTTTGCCTTTGAAGTATTTTGACTCCCGTACACACGGGGAAATTCTCAGCCGCGCTACAAATGACGTGGATAACATCAGTACTACGTTGCAGCAGAGCTTAACGCAATTGATTACCTCAATCGTCACTATTATTGGTGTCATTGTAATGATGCTTACCATCAGCCCATGGCTGACTTTAATTACGATTACTACGTTGCCACTCAGCTTCGTTGTGATTATGGCTATCTCCAAACGCTCGCAGACTTATTTTGTGGGGCAGCAGAAATCGCTCGGTCAGTTGAATGGTCATGTAGAGGAAATGTATACAGGTCACCGAATTATTAAAGCATTCGGTCGCGAACCGCAGTCCCTTAAGGATTTCGATGAAATTAACGATAAGCTTTACGACTCTGGCTGGCGTGCCCAATTCATGTCCGGTATGATTATGCCGCTCATGATGTTTATTGGTAACTTGGGTTATGTGCTTATCTGTGTAGTTGGTGGTATTTTTGTTACTAAAAAAATGATTGATGTCGGGGATATCCAAGCCTTTATTCAGTATTCACGTCAGTTCACCCAGCCGATTGCACAAACGGCTAACATAGCTAATATTATTCAATCCACCATTGCTTCCGCAGAACGGGTATTTGAACTTCTGGATGAAGAAGAGGAAGTTAAGGAAGTTAATACTACGCTTGCGAAGCTTGATGAAGGTACTTCGGAAGGTTCCGTTGAGTTCCGTCATGTGAAATTCGGATATAAAGAAGNNATGACATTGAGGTTAGTCCAGGTCAGACTATAGCTATTGTTGGTCCTACTGGTGCTGGTAAAACCACTCTGATTAACCTGTTGATGCGCTTCTACGAGCTTAACGATGGGGAAATTATCATTGATGGAGTTAATATTACCAACATGAAACGGAGTGACCTGCGCAGCAAATTTGGTATGGTACTTCAGGATACCTGGTTGTTCAATGGTACAATACGCGACAACATTGCTTACGGTCGTGAAGGCGCATCGGAAGCGGATGTGGTGCGGGCTGCCAAAGCTGCTCATGCCGATCACTTTATCCGTACACTTCCGCTTGGCTATAATACGGTGTTAAATGAAGAAGCTTCTAATATTTCACAAGGACAGAAGCAGTTGATTACGATTGCTCGTGCGATTCTGGCCGATCCATCGATCCTCATTCTTGATGAAGCAACGAGCAGTGTCGATACACGGACAGAATTGTTGATTCAAAAAGCGATGAAGGCGCTGATGCAAAATAGAACCAGCTTTGTTATCGCCCACCGTCTTTCGACGATTCGAGATGCGGACCTCATCCTTGTTATGAATCAAGGTAGTGTAATCGAGAAAGGCAACCACGAGGAACTGCTGGCACAAGGCGGATTCTATGCTGATCTCTATAACAGTCAGTTCTCCGAAGGAGATTTGACGGACGCAGGTTAATTTAAAGTAAATTGAAGTAACCCAAATACCCCTCCTTTCACATCTTGCTGAGTCTTTATGTGAAGGGAGGGGTATTTTAGGCTAACAGGTAAATTAGTCAACTGTTCCAATTGGCGCAGTTGACTAATAGCGCTAATTGTCCAAATAGCTTACGGAACCAATTGGCCAGACTCTAGACTTAATTGCCGTTGCCGGGTGTCCGGCTGATCATAAGTTCGTATTTGTCGATGGAAGCGCCAAGTATGGCTTCATTACCACCAGCACCGCGGTGCGATTGACGGAAGGAGTCGCTGGAGGTCCAGCCTTTGAACGCGTCCTCATTCTCCCACACCGTACAGATCTTTAATTCCTCAACACCTTCTTTGGCACTGCCGTGCCAAACTTCCATACGGACGAATCCTGGCATATCCTGTACACCGTTATTTCCTCCGAAACGTTGAGCAATGGCTTCGCCATGACCTTCTTTAACCTTAATGGTGTTTGTTACTACCAGCATGTTAGGTAAACCTCCGATCAGCATTGTGATATTAATACATAAGCATCAGGTTGAACATATAATTGCACTTTATACACTTAAACGTTCCGGTTCGTTAGAAACGAAGAGATAAGTGTATTCTCTGCAACTAAATTCTATGAATCTGGTGAATAGTCGAGAATTGCTTTCTTTTAGTTGCACAGAGTGCAATTAAAGTATGAAGGATCCTCTAATTACGCTGAATAAATGTACAAAGTGCAACTATTGTCTATTCAAACGCTAAGTAGTGCCCAAAGCTCGAAGTACCAATCATAACTAAAAAGCACCTACCTCAACTACAAGTACCTAATCTCCAGCTACCTACCCAAACCCCAAAATGGGGTTTCATTGCAGAATGTGCAACAGAACAGCCAGAATATAGTCTACATAAGGCATTCTACTGCACAAAGTACAGCTGAAGTAGAACCAGCTAGCGCTGTTTTATTGCGGATTGGTGGTCCAGAGTCCTGCTGTTTTTAGGAAGACACGGTCCGGTAGCTTCAAGGCTGTTAACGCCAATTCAGCTACATCCTCAGGCTGCATCATGCGGTCTTCATCACCGATCTTAAGTCCAGCGTTGGAAGCTAGTTCAGTGTTTACAGTGCTTGGAGTCAAGGCTACAACGCGGATATTGTGCTTGCGCACCTCTTGTGCGAGAGCTTCGGTCATGCCCATCAGTGCGAACTTGGATGCGCAATAGGCAGAGCCTGTCGCGAAGCCGCGTTCTCCGGCTGTAGAAGAGATATTGATGATATTTCCACCATTATTCTCAATCATAGCTGGCAGTGCAGCGCGAGTTACATAATAGGTGCCGTAAAGATTGACCTGGATGTGACGTTCCCAATCCGCAGGGTCCATTTCTACTAAAGTGCCGAATTTTGCAATTCCGGCATTGTTGATTAATGCATCAAATGTTCCTAACTCATTTTGCAGGGAAGCCACAGCACGTTCAGCATCTTCGCGTACAGCGATATCCGCTACGGCAATACTAACTTTAACGTCGTATACTTCCGTTAAGGCTGATTTTAACGCTTCGAGATCGCCTGAAGTTCTGGAGATCAGGCCCAAATTAGCACCTTCCTTAGCTAGTGCCATGGCCAAGGCTTTGCCGATCCCTTTGCCTGCGCCAGTAATTACAACGCTCTTTCCTCTCAAATCCATCTCTATCGTCACTCTCCCTTAAACATTTTTGAAGCTAATGCTTCATTCACGTCTATTATACCTGAATGCTATAGGGCAATTACAATCGCCCCTAAGAAAACGGTTTGCAGATTTTCATGAAAAACTCATTCATATATCTTCGTCAGTGGTACCGAGGCGGGCCCCTCTAATACTTCTCCATCATAGGAGTAGCGAGAGCCATGGCAAGGACAATCCCAAGAACGGTCGCCATCGTTCCATTCGCATTCACAGCCCATATGACTACAGGTTCTGTCCACCAGATGTAGCGTACCTTCTGGATCTTTGTAGGCGCCAACTCGTTTGCCGTCATGGAAGACAACAGCCCCTTCGTCTGCTTTTAAATCACTTGTCTTTTTGTGGACGATTTCAACTTTGCCCGCTACAAGCTCTTTCGCCACATTGGCATTTTGAACGATGAAACTTTTTATGCTGGTGCCTACTTTAAATCGGGATGGATCGTACAACTCCGTATATGGATTATCTTTGCGCTGAATCTGATCCGAGATGATTTGAGCGGACAAGGTACCGCTTGTCATGCCCCATTTTCCGAATCCGGTGGCGATATAAATCTCTTCGTTGCCCGAAATCCTGCCGATGTAGGGGACCCTGTCGAGGGTAATTAAATCCTGTGCTGACCAGCGATAAGGGATCGATTTGATGCCGAGCAAGTGTCCTGAAAATAATTCCAGATTCTCATAATGACCTATCGTGCAGATGCCTTGGCCTGTCTTATGATTCTCGCCCCCGACGATAACCAGATTACGGCCTTCCCATTCAACCGCACGCAGAGAACGGGTGGGTTCACTCGCGCTTAAATACATCCCGCCCTCAAACTCCGTTTCAGGCTGGATCGCCAGACAGTAGGAACGTTCAGCATGAAGTCGCGAGAAATATAGCGCACCTCCATCGTAGAAGGGGAAATGTGAAGCCGACACGGCGTAACGACAGGTGATCCGATAGTCGTTCTTTTCCGTAAAAAGCGTAAGCTTATCGTTCTTCTCCACCTTGTTCGCCATCATCGTATGTTCATAGAACACGCCGCCCTTTTCCACAATAAACTTCAACAAGGCCTTCAAATATTGCAGTGGGTGAAAGCGGGCTTGCCCTGGTAATTTAATAGCACCACTCGCCATCAGAGGGATAGAGACGTTATCCAGCCATTCCCCGGGCAGACCCAATTGTTCATAGGCTTTATACTCTTCCTCCAGCTGTTTAAGCGTTTTATGATCTTCAGCATCCGCATACAGATAGGCCTCCTCACGTTTCATGCCGCAAGACACTTCAAGTTCTTCAGCCGTATTTAGGATCCAGTCCATTGCCTCATTGTTCGATTGATAATAGAGCCGGGCATTCTCTTCCCCGAAATGCTTGATCAAATGGTGATAGATTAGACCATGCTGAGCGGAGATTTTGGCACTTGTAAAACCCGTAGTCCCGCTGAGAATTTCCCCTGCCTCCAATAGCGTGACTTTGAATCCTGCTTTACTTAGCAGATAGGCTGTAGTGATTCCTGTAATACCGCCGCCCACCACTGCGACATCTGTAGAAATATCTTCAGTCAGCTTTGGAAAAGCCGGTAAATCCGTGGTGCCTCTCCAAAATGATTCCGGAAACTGCGGGAGACCTTGCGTTATTTTTCGGTGTGGATCCATCTATTATCCCTCCATCTGTACAATCCTCATCTCATTTATTACCACAGTCCCGTTAAAAGAAACTCCGTATTCACAAGTGTAGTGCATGAAATTAGAGAAACAGTGCCAAAATAAGGTGGCATCCGGGAAGCACAGGATAAATAGGAGGGATGATCCATGTCAGTTCAACAAGATAAGCACAATGTTTCTCTGGAATGGATCAAGGATCAGTTGAATGGGTTTGCCGATTTAATTGATAAGACACTCGTCGCACCTTTTGGGCAGATCAACCTGCTTTATATTAAAAGTGTTACAGATTCGAAGACCCTCAGTCGCCATGTAATTACACCCTTCTATGAGATGGAAAATATCAACGCTTACCGGGATTACATTTTGACGTATCCGGGCAGTGAAGAGGCGACAACGAAGGAAATAGCGATCGAGCTTTTGCTTAGCGGCTATGTTCTTCTGGGCATAAATGATGTGATCTGTTTATTCGATGCTATGAGTACGGAGAGCAGCGGTGTTAGTGAAACGTCTGCAGAAAGCATTTCACAGGGACCTTCAGATGCACTAACGGAGGATCTTGCGCTTAATCTGAACATGATTCGTCGACGCTATCAATCCACTAATCTCAAAATGGAAACCATGGTCATCGGCGATATCTCCAAAACAAAGGTGGCAATTCTATACGACATTAGTCGTGTTGATCATAACGTATTAGCGGAACTAAGGGAGAAGATGAATACACTAAAGGTTGATGTATTGCAGGCTACGGGAGAACTTGAAAAATTTATAAGCAGTGACAGTCTGAGAATATTGCCCAAGTCCATTGTGACCGAAAGGCCAGATAGAGTCGTGTTTAATTTGTCTGAAGGAAAAGTAGCAATATTGCTGGATACAACGGGATATGCGATAGTGTTGCCTTCTATATTTAATGATTTCTTTACATCCATGGATGATAAAATCCAATTTCCTATCGTGGGCCGTTTCTTAAAGCTACTCCGAATTATCGGTGTGTGCATGACGTTGTGGCTGCCTGCGGTCTATGTAACACTTACCTCTTATAACCCAGAGATTATTCGTGTGCAGGTTGCACTGCTCATTTCGGGTAGTCGTGCGACCGTGCCTTATCCATCTGTTGTGGAAGTGCTCTTAATGCTTATGATGATGGAATTTCTGACAGAGGCGAGTTTACGGCTCCCTAAGGCGATTGGCCCAACGGCTACGACCGTAGGAGGCCTAATCTTGGGTCAAGCAGCGACGGCGGCAGGGCTAGTAGGTAATATTATGATTATTTTGGTCTCTGCCGTTGCGATATCCAATTTTCTGATCCCGCTGAATATGATGAGCTTGTCGATACGCGTGCTGAAGTACATTTTTCTTATAGCTGCCGCTGTTCTAGGAATGGTTGGTGTAGTGGTCTGTGTCGTGGGATTCGCGATGTATTTATGCAAGCAGCGTAGCTTTGGACAACCTTATTTCAGATTGTTTTATCTTGACAACCTTGGTAAGAAGAAGGGCGGGGAACATTGATGGCCAAAAGCCGTTATTTCTACTGTCTTTTTCTGATGAACAGCTTGATCAACATCATTAATTTTGTTCCTAGGGAACTGATAGACAGACGCTTTGACGGTGCTTTGTTCTCCATACTAATTGCAACGGTCATTGGTACTTTATTTGTCTATATATTTACTGTATTGATTGCTAAATTTCCTGGAAAGGGGTTTCCGGAAATATTTAATCCTCTTTTGCCTAAGCTGGTAGTCAAACCTTTACTATTGTTTTTTGCTGGTTTATGGTGTGTGGCTGGGGGGATTACATTGCTTTCTTTTGTAGATATTACGCTGCGGTATATTAGTCCAGATTCAAGTCCGTATACTGTCGTGATTAGTTTTCTGATCCTGGTCTGCATCTGCTGTCGCTTTGATTCTCTATCACTTTTGTATGGTCTTGAAATCATTCTCTGCGTGACATTACCGTTAATTCTCTATGGCATCGTAAAGGCGCTGGTCAATCCGGATTTTAATTGGGATTCTGTTCTGCAGGTCACTACATACGTCTGGCATAAGCCGGATCTAATGAGCCTTGCGGCAGCCACCTTTTCGTTCAGTGGTTATATTAATCTAGCCATCTTTAATCGGGTATTTCATGGGTTAAAGCTGAAGCATGTCTGGATTTTAGGGGTGGAAGGTCTGCTCGTACTTCTCTTGACCTTTTTGGTCCCTATCGGTTATTTCGGAACCGCTGCGATTGAGAGACATGTATATACGTGGTTCTCGACGGCAGACAGTATCCGGATTGAATCCTTTATTATTGAACGGATGCTGTTTATTTTTTATTTTGCCTACATGACTTTATCTCTGGTAAGTGCAATCGTTCATTGGCATGTGGGGCTAGAACTGTTTAAAAGTGCCATCTCATCTGCGAAAAAACAATCCCCAAGGGCAGAGCAGTGGAAAGAGTGGATCATCCTGTGTTTATTCAGCGGAGTGGTTCTCTCCTTAATCTGGATGGATCAATATCAGCTCAACGTGATGGGCGCTTGGTTTCTACAAATCCGTTGGTTTGGTGAAATGTTCTTAATCGCTCTGCTGTTTTATTGTTATCGTAAAGTAAGGAGGCAGGGTTTGTGAGAAAAGTACTTAGTGCAATAGGAATTGTGTTACTGCTACTCCTTCCCGGCTGCGACTTCAAAGAAATTGATTTGCGGATATTCGTACTGGCGATTGGTATTGACCCTGGTGAAGAAGAAGGGACTTTCAAGATTAGTTTGAAACTTGCCATCCCTCAGGGTGATGTTACCAAAATTGATGAGAAGATGCAGATATTAACCGAAGAGTCCCCGAGTATCTCGGAAGCGCTTCGTAGAATGAAATCTAGGGTATCGAAGGAGCTGGATTATTCACATTGTAAATCGATTGTTTTGGGGGAAGGGATTGCGCGCAAGGATATTCAGCATGTGATGGATTGGGCGGTGCGGCGCAGAGATATTCAGCTTATTCTCAATTTTGGAGTTGGGCGTCCAGATGCGCTTCGAGTGCTGCAGGTAAGACCCAAATCGGAGCATATCCCATCGAACTCTCTTATTGTGGCTATGAGTGGTCAGGGAACGGAGTCTCCTTTTATTGCCAGTGTGTATTCCTTTCAACTGATGAGAAATATTTATGAGCAGGGGATTGATCCGATTTTGCCTATTATCGAGACCGAAGGGAAAAATGAGTTTGTAATTAACAAAATCGCTCTGCTGAATAGCCAGAAAATCAAGATGGTTCTTACACCGAACGAAACCCGTCTGTACAATCTGTTATCGCGCTCAAACCTGCGGACCAATTTACCAGCCCATTTTGAGGGAGTCATGTATCAGTATTACACCGAGAGATCATCCTCGAACTATAAAATATTAAATCCGGAGAGTGGGAAAGCTACTATTCGATATCATATTAAGATTAAAGGGATCCTCGAAGAGAGTAGCAGCCCGGATTTGGTGACTCATGGTATATTGGAGGAAATTGCGAAAGCTGGAGGAAAAGAACTAGAAAAAGATGTATTAGCGTTGTTGACTAAAATTCAAGTTAGCGGTCTGGATCCATTTGGGTGGGGTCTGCACTATGGAGCTAGGCATTTAAATAATGATACAGAAATGGAAGTGTGGAAGGGGCTCTATGCGGGTCTCGATTTTCAGGTCAAAGCTGACGTAGATATTAAATATTCTGGATTGATCAAGTAACTGAGAAAGTAATGAGTGGATAAAAGTGGGATTGACGTTCTTACATTCACGATTTATACTTGATCTAAAAACAAGTTAGAGGATGATAGTAATGAAAAGCCTAAATTTGACTTCCCAACGTCAAGCCGTTTACGATATCGTCCTTAATTCACATGACCATCCCACTGCTGCGGAAGTAATGAACCGACTAGTAGAACAAGGTCATAGCTTAGCATACGGTACTGTATATAACTCCCTACGTTATCTTTCAGATAAACAAATGATTCGTGAGCTTAAGCTTGGTGAGGCTGCCAGCAGATATGATGCCCGCATGGATGATCATCAGCATATCATTTGCGAGGTTTGCGGTGCGGTTGACGAGGTAATGAACCAAGTTCCACGAGACTGGATGAACACAGTGGCCAAGGATACTGGTTACACCATTGGTCATGCCCATGTGGTATTCGGAGGCGTCTGCCCGAACTGCAAGAACAAGAGTATGAACTAGGATGAAAGAACCGGAGTCTTTTGCTGCGGTAATGATAATTAATTAGGCATATTTGAGTAGACCGCTCTCTTTAAAGCGGTCTTTTTGTTGCGTTTATATGACAATTTTTAAGAATGATGAGAAAAATGAAGAAAGATAGGAGGAAAATTGGTTCCAAAAGCGGATATATAATTATATATTAGGTCTGGTAAATATGTCCTTCTTTAAGACTAGAAGAGAGAGAGTGTGATGACATCAATGAACAAAAAAGCAGGTATGACTATCCGAACCAAGTTAATTCTTACATACCTACTAGTTCTGCTGTTGCCCAGTATCATTATCGGCTGGCGAACCTATCAATCTGCCAGCCATGAAGTGGAAGATCAGCTGGTGAGCAATGCTACCGAAAGTGTTGTGGCAGTAAATGAAATCATCAACTCGAATATTCAATCCAAAATAGATGATATTTCTTATTTTGCCGCTGAGTTCACCGCTGAGGGGACCAACAGTGAGGCAACTGAGAAGACCTCAGCTTCTGTTGAAGCCAGATTGAAGGAATATGCTGTGCTACATCCTGATGTGCTGGACATTTATGTTNNATGAAGGCTACGATCCAAGGCAGGAAACTGCCTATGTTAATTCTCTGAAGCACGGGAAAGGTGTTGTGATCTCTCCGGCCTTTCAAACTGTAAATCAGGAAACGGCGATTGCGATATCAACGGTTCTGAAGAGCGGAGACGGGGTGGTTACCTTGAGTCTCAACCTATCCGCATTAGGAGACTTGACCTCGACTAAGGTTGGTAAGGAAGGATATATTATTATTCTTGATAACAGCAAGAAATATCTTGTTCATCCAACAGAGGTTATTGGGCAGGAAACATCCGATGATTTTGTTAAGAAAATGTTCGAGGAAGAACAAGGTTCTTTTGATTATGTCTACAAGGATACACACAAAAAGATGACGTTTATGGTGAATGAGCTTACGGGCTGGAGAATCGGGGGTACGATAAGCATAGATGAAGTGACTTCGGCAACGAGCGGAATCCGCAATACAGCGCTGCTTGTTATCGTAGTTTCCGTTCTACTTGCACTGATCGTGATCTATTTTAATATTCAATCCATTCTGCGGCCGCTTCTCCGGCTGCGGAAAGCAACTGCAGTGATAGCGAAAGGCGATCTGTCCGAAGACATAGGGGCTTTCCGCAAAGATGAAATTGGCATGCTAGCCGAGAACTTTCAATTAATGGTGCTCAGCTTGCGGGAGATGATCATTGGCGTACAGGAGATGACGAGCAATGTCTCCTCTTCAGCCGAAGAATTAACCGCCAGTGCAGAGCAGAATGCCCAAACGATTGAGCAGATGACGATAGCGATTCAGGAAGTAGCGGCAGGGACAGAACGACAGGTTATCGGTGTGCGAAAAGGAATGGAAAGTACAGCGGCGACGACAAGCGAAGTGGATCATATTTCCGTATATATGGAGCAGGTGTCTGCGATGATGGACAAGACTTCGCTCTCTGCTTCAGAAGGAAATGATTCGGTCATCAGCGTGGTGGATAAGATCAATGGTATCCATGAAACAGTGGGAGAGCTTGGCAGTGTAATCGACAAGCTAAATGAAAGGACCGGTCAAATTGAGGGCATTGTCGGTGTCATCACAGGGATTGCCCGTCAGACTAATCTGTTAGCTCTTAANNATTGAGGCGGCCAGAGCTGGAGAGCATGGCCGTGGATTTGCCGTTGTTGCTGCCGAAGTGCGTAAGCTGGCAGAGGAATCAGAGAGATCAGCGCATCTGATTGCGGAGCAGATTACCGCCATTAATAGTGAAATGACGCTGGTAACCCATACGATGGAAGATACAAAGCAGCGAGTAACCGAAGGGATTGAGGCCGTGGATACTTCCGGACGTTCCTTCTCACGTATTCGTAGAGCGGTCAAGAGTGCCGCGGAGAAGATTGAGGCAATGGGCGGGGCTGTACAGACCTTATTGGTGGAGTCAGATCATATGGAGAAGGCTATTGGAGAGATTCGCGGAATCACCGAAGAAGCGGCTGTAAGTACAGAGACCATCGCAACGGCAGCGCAAGAGCAGCTCGCTTCTGTTGAAGAGATGGCATCTTCGTCTACCGACCTTAGCCGTCTTGCGGAGGAACTGCAGAAGCTTGTGAGTAGCTTTAAAATACACTCTTTCTAGCAATAATATATATTTCAGATAGGAGAACGATGCTTTTATCTTCCCTTTTGCAGTCCTTTGCAAGTATACTGATAAACAATAATGTTGGGTTAGGCAACGGTGAGAGGAGAGATAATAGTACATGGCAGAGCAATTGAAAGGGTTCACGGTCGCCTTGGCGGGTCCGCGTAAATCGGAAGAAATGGCCAAGCTGGTCCAAAATATGGGGGGGACGGCGATATGCCGACCTGCCCAAGGTACTGTATTTCTTGATGATGAGGCATTGGAGGAAGGATTGAATTCATGGATCAACCATCCTCCTTACTTGGCGATTCTTACCACAGGCATGGGACTGGATGCTCTCTTCGAAACGGCTGAACGCCTAAATATCGCCGATCGTTTCTTAGAAGTACTTTCTGGTTCTATTATTGCCGCACGGGGTTATAAGACAGTGAATGCTTTGAAAAAAAGAGGGCTTACGCCAGAGGTTCGCGACGACGACGGAAGTACGATCGGACTGATTCGTGGACTTCAATCCCTGGATTTGCAGGGCAAGGAGGTCGTTCTGCAGCTGCACGGTGATCCAGCTCCTCGTATGCTCGCATGGCTGCAAGAGGCAGGGGCGAATACACGCCAAGTGCTGCCGTATCGCCATACTCCACCAGAACCAGGTGAGCTTGAAAGACTGCTTATAGAAATTACAGAAGGCAAGATTGATGCCGTGGCTTTTACGAGTGCTCCACAATTTCGTTTCCTCTCTCAATTTGCTCGGGAACAGGGCAAGCTGGAGGAGATGTTGAAGTCTTTCGAGGATAAAGTGCTTGCTGTTTCTGTAGGGCGTATTACCTCTGAGGCGCTTAAAGAAGAGGGCGTACAGCGTATCATCATGCCCGAGCATGAGCGGATGGGAAGCATGATTGTAGAGCTGGGCAAATATGTGGCGGCGAACCGCTAGACTACAGTATGCGGCAGCCTTACAAGATTGACGTTACCACGCAGAAGCATTCCCGCCGGGTTCATGGGTGGGGATGCTTTTTTACCCGGAAGATGTTGCCTTAAGAGCAGTAAACCTGCCATCTGCATGGACATTCGCAGCAGTTTTCCTTAGAATATAGGCAACATGTGACGAATAATAACAATAAATAAGGAGGAGGATCCCCATGGACAAAAGAAAATGTCTACTACTTGGTGATTATACCCATCCCCGGTTCCATCCACTTCAAGGAGTGGACCAACAAATTAGTGAGATCTTAAATGATTTATTAACCGTTCAGTGTTCGGAGAATAAAAAATTGATGCGCATTGAGCATTTGGCAAGTTACGACTTATGTATTGCCTACAACGAATTGTGGAACGAAACCGTATCTCCTCAGCAAACGGCTGGTCTACTCAGCTATGTGAGCGGTGGTGGAGGACTGATTGTTCTTCACACAGGTGCTTCATTGACGAAGCGTAACGAACTAGCTCAGCTGATCGGAGGCCGCTTTAAGGGGCATTCAGCTTACGAGCCGATGAACTTTAAGGTGCTAGAGCATGACATTACTGAGGGCGTTGAGGATTTCCAACTAGATGAAGAGCCTTATCATTTCGAATTTGATCCGTTCATGGAGCGGACTATTCTGCTTCAGTATGAATCAGAGGATGGATGGTTGCCAGCTGCATGGTGCCACAGCTATGGTTTAGGACGAGTAGTATTCCTTATGCCTGGTCATCATGAGCCATCCTTCCGCCATCCAGCACTACGTAAACTGATCCTGCAGGCGGCTACTTGGGCTGCTCGTATTCCGATCACTAATTAAGCAATGTTGTGTTTTTTTTGAAATATCTACACAGTGGGGTATACTTTAATCATAAACTCCGTTTGTAATGAAACGGAATCTTTGGGAGGAAAGTACTATGAGTGATTTGTTTAAAAAAGCGATCTCTTTAGGAGTGGGCCTCACCATTGTCAGTAAGGAAAAAGTGGAAAAGGTTGTTGAAGAGCTAGTGAAACGTGGAGAGCTTGCTCCTTCGGAGTCTAAGGCCCTCGTTGATCGGCTGATTGAACGCGGTGAGGAAGAGCGAGGTATGCTCAAGTCTGTTGTACAAGAACAAGTACAACGAGTGTTGAAGGAAATGAAGGTTCCTGTACAAAACGATATTGACGAGCTGGAAGGCCGAATTGTTGTATTGGAGCGTCGATTGGCCGAGCTAGAGGGGATTTCCCATCTAGAAGGAACATCGGCGGAAACGCGTACGAACTAAATGGCAGTACGCATTAGACATGCCGGACGTTACCGGTCCATTGCCATGGCGCTTATGCACCATGGTTTTGGCTATATGGTGGAGGAGCTGGGGCTCTATCATTTATTATCCCTTCCACGCCGTCTTGTAACACAAGAGGCACACACAAGTCTTACGCTCGGGGAGCGGATTCGGCTGGTATTGGAGGATTTGGGCCCAACCTTTATTAAGCTCGGACAACTCGCCAGTACCCGTTCGGATCTGCTACCTGATTCTATTATTCAAGAGTTGGTTAAACTACAGGATAATGTACCACCTTTCCCTGTGGAGCGCGTGCGCGCTATCGTGGAGCATGAACTGGATCAGCGTATGGATGAAGTCTTTAGTTCCTTTGAGGATACTCCTCTTGCTGCTGCGTCGATCGGTCAAGTGCATAGAGCTGTTCTTCACAGTGGACAGGTCGTGGCTGTTAAAGTTCAGCGCCCTGGCATTTTGCGTACGA
The DNA here is from genome assembly GCA_002438345.1 of Paenibacillus sp. UBA6285. GTDB lineage: Bacteria > Bacillota > Bacilli > Paenibacillales > Paenibacillaceae > Paenibacillus_AQ. The sequence continues at coordinate 31,012 of DJUJ01000124.1, read as the reverse complement.
TGAGCAGGGATTTGGAAATTCTCAAAGATCTAAGCGCCCTTGCAGAGAAGCAGCTAGGCTGGGCGAGGCAATATCAGTTGTCCCGTATGGTAGAGGAATTCTCGAAATCGCTAATTGGCGAGTTGGATTACAGTCAAGAAGGGCGTAATGCAGAGAAAATTGCTCAACAGATGGATTATGACGGAGTCTACATCCCGGATATCTATTGGGATTATACATCGGCACGAGTGCTGACGATGGAATATGTGGTAGGGATTACGCTGAGTCGTCGCGATGAGCTACTGAGTAACGGCGTTAAGCTTAAGGATATTGCTCAGAAGCTCGTGGAAATGATGCTAAGACAAATCTTCATTCATGGTTTTTTTCATGCTGATCCTCATCCAGGAAATGTTATACGGATGGATGATGGGAAGCTGGCTTTGATTGATTTTGGCATGATGGGGCGACTGAACGAAGAGATGAAAGAGCAGCTGTCTGCACTTATCATCGCACTGATGCGCAAAAATACGGATGCTATGGTCCGGGCAATCTTGCGTCTCGGAGTCATCCCAGAGGATACTGATCGAGCTGCGCTGCATAATGATATGGATCGACTACGCGATGAGTATTATGATGTTCCGTTCAGTAAGATGAGCATAGGCAAAGCGCTGAATGATCTGTTTGGCATTGCTCGCAAGCATCGATTAGTTCTTCCCCCGGATCTAACGATGCTGGGCAAAACGATGCTGACACTTGAGGGTGTCATTAGCAACTTGGATCCAACGATCAGCATTTTAGAGATGGCAGAACCTTTTGGACGCGAACTTGTGAAGCAGCGATTTAGTGGTCCACGATTACAACGTAAGCTCCTTGGAGGCGTAGCCGATTTAACGGAGAGTCTTCTAGAGCTTCCTGGGCAGGCTAGGCAGTTATCCGCGCTAATTAGTAAGGGGAAGCTAAAGGTAGAGATTGTGGCACCCGAGTTAGAGCATTTGGAGCGAAAGCTGGACCGGGTTGGGAACCGCTTAGCATTTAGTATTGTGATGCTTGCGTTCAGTATCATCATGGTTGGACTCATTATTGGCACTGCGATGCGCGGTCAGCCTTCAGTGTTATGGAATTTCCCTACAGTGGAGATTGGTGGCGTAGTGGCGCTTCTGATGTTCTTATGGTTGATCTTTGCGATTTTTAAATCGGGAAGGTTCTAGCCTCCAGGGTAGAATAATTATTATTCTGCAGTTTCACACAAATGCCGTTCTATCAAGTACAATATAAAGGATAACTTTCTAAGCTTAACTTTACTTCTATTGTATAAAGTGGAATGGAACGCAAATGGAGTGCCGTCTAAACGTCCGGTGGATCGCTGCTGCCCAGAAACCGAACTTTGACCGCACTCTTTTAACGGGTCAAGGGATACATGGGACGGAAGAATGCCGGTGACGGGGTTCTTCCGCTTTTGTTTGAATATAGCTGAATCGGAAGCATACGCCCCCAAAAGGACAGTCGATATGGGCTGCCTGAATAGGGCTTTGGAAGACGAAAGTTAAGAAAGAGATGGAATCAAATTAAACTGAGAGAATAGTGAGGTGGAGAATTTGCCGGGATTTAAAGAATTAGGAGTTTCAGAATTACTGTGCACATTGCTTCAAGGTCAAGGCATCGTTAAGCCTACACCAGTGCAAGAGGAAGCAATTCCGCCATTGGTGCAAGGACTTGATGTGATTGCCAGAGCAAAGACAGGAACAGGGAAGACATTGGCCTTCTTGCTGCCAATTATGGACAAGATCCATACCGAGCGAGCTTATCCGCAGGCGCTGATTATGGCTCCAACACGTGAGTTGGCTCTGCAGATTACGGAAGAGGCACGCAAGCTGGCTCGTCATACGGACATCAAAATATTGGCGGTTTATGGTGGTCAAGATGTGGAGAAGCAGCTGCGTAAGCTGGAAGGTGGAAGACATCTTATTATCGGTACACCGGGCAGACTCTTGGATCATATGCGCCGGGAGACGCTCGACCTTAGTGGCGTTAAGATGCTCGTTCTGGACGAAGCCGACCAAATGCTGCATATGGGATTCTTGGAGGATGTAGAGACCATTATTACGGCTGTTCCTTATCGTCGTCAAACGATGCTGTTCTCTGCGACTATGCCAGATCCGATTAAACGCCTCGCTGCTAATTACATGAAAGAGCCGCTGGATATCATTATTAAGAGTGGTTCCCCGATTCCGCTGGATAATATCAAACAGCAAGTAGTGGAATGCTCGGATCGTAATAAAGAAGAAGCACTCAAAGCATTGATTGAACGGGATCGGCCGTATTTGGCTATTATTTTTTGCCGGACCAAACGGCGGGTGTCCAAGCTGAATGAAGCACTCCAAGCAGCAGGTTATGATTGTGATGAGCTGCACGGCGATTTGTCCCAAGGTAAACGTGAAGGTGTGATGAAAAGATTCCGTGATGCGAAGCTGCAGCTTCTTGTAGCCACAGATGTAGCGGCTCGGGGTCTGGATGTCGAAGGTATTACTCATATTTTTAACTATGATATGCCACTTGAT
>DJUJ01000124.1:0-28443 GCA_002438345.1 Paenibacillus sp. UBA6285 | reverse complement strand
ACTTGCAATTACGTTCACTTCTCCGCGTGAGCAAGATGGTCTAGACTTGATCGAGCACGGCATTTCGCAGCGCCTGGATCGTCGCCGTTACGATAAGGATGAATTTGGCGTTGGCGAATTCATCGCTGTGCAAGGCGGCGGACGCCACGGCGGTCGCCAAAGCGGCGGCGCTGAGGCAGCACGCACGGGCCGCGGACCGAAGACCGGCGGCTCTGGCCGCGGCGGATCTCCGCGCGGCGAAGGCGGAGCGCGGCAAGGTGGCCGCGGCCGCGGTAAGGAAGCAGGCGGCTGGGGCAAGCCTGCTGAACAAGGACGCCGCAGCCGTTCCGATGCGGCAGACGGCAAGCGCGGCGGCAGCAGCTACGGCGCTGGTGCACCTAAGGACGGCGGCAAGGCTGCCGGCGTAGTGAGAGTAGGCGGCGGCTATGGCGCCTTCTCCTCCAGAGGCGAGGTGTCAGCCAGCGGCAATGCGGCAGCGCCTAGTGCCGGTTCGCGCGGTGCGAACCGGAAGGGCGGCCCAAGCACTGGCTACAGCGAGAACGTAGCCAGAGGCGCTGACGGCGGTGCTTACGCTGGCGGCACACCACGAGGCGGCTTAGGTAGCGGCTACGGTGCAGGCCCGTCCAGAGGCGGCGGTAAAGGTGGTAAAGGTAGCAAAGGCGGATACGGCGGTGCTAAGGGTGGCGCTGGTAAAGGCGGACGCAACAGCGGAAGCGGTGGATCTTCTCGCGGTGGCCGTGGTAGCTCCGGCGGCTTTAAAAGCGGCGGCAGAGGCACATCCAGATAAAGTAAGTGGAATTTCATAACTAAAACTTGTTACCATAGGGAAGTTAGCGGACAAGCTAATCACCTATGGTAACTTTATTTTGTGGATGGATTTGAGCGATATTTGTCCAAAGAAGGATCTTAGTGTAACATTTTTGAAGGAAAGCTTGTCTAATAGATAAATAGAGTGTTTCGACTTCGAGGAGGAAGATCTTGCAGATGTCTAAAAAATTGAAATTAGTGAGCTTGTTGATTGTCGTTATTGCAGTTGGCTGGGGAATTGGGAAGTATACGACAACTTCTCCCTCTGCGTCGAACAATAGCGGGTCCAATATAAATGTACAGGATAATCTTCAAGCTAAGCCTGGTGCAGACGGTAATGGCACCGAAGTGGGCATAACGGACCCGGCGGTAGCTAATCCATCTAATTCAACGGATCCCTCTGATCCATCCGAATCGGACAGTAATGGCGGGGGCAGTAGNNGAATAAGCAGTATGGACTGCCTGATAACTATAAACCCTCTGATCTTGTCTATCCGGATGTGCGGTTTACGTTTAAAGAGAAAATCGAGAAGCGTATGATGCGCAAGGAAGCTGCCGAAGCATTAGAGAAAATGTTCGCAGGCGCAGAGGAAGACGGGATTTACTTGGCTGGCGTTTCGGCATACCGTTCTAAGGAGACCCAAACGAGGCTGTATAATCGTTATGTTGAGAAAGACGGAGAAGAACTGGCCCGTACTTACAGTGCCGTGCCTGGCTATAGCGAGCATCAGACAGGGCTTGCTATCGATGTCTCAGGAAGTGACGGTAAATGTGCTGCGGAGAGCTGTTTCGGTGGAACGAAGGAAGCTGAGTGGCTAGCGCAGCATGCAACCGAATATGGTTTTATCATCCGCTTTCCAGAAGGTAAGCAGGACATTACAGGCTATAAATATGAGCCTTGGCATATCCGTTATGTGGGCAAGGATATAGCTGCTTATATAGCGGATAAAGGGATTACGTTGGAAGAATATTATGATGTTGTACCAGTATCCAAATAACAGAGTCATAGAGAGCAGTCCTAAGAAATACAAAGGGCTGCTTTTTTTCTTTCTTAGTGGTTACATTAAGTGTCGATAAGTTGCATTGTATTAAAGTTCGGGTAAAGAAGTTTCATTTACGGATTATGAAGGTAAGGTGCTGCTGATTGCCAATACGGCCAGCAAATGTGGACTTACACCGCAGTATGGGGATCTCCAGAAGCTCTACGAACAGTATGGGGATCAGGGACTTGTAGTATTAGGATTCCCCTGCAACCAATTTGCGGGTCAGGAGCCGGGTACAAGTGAAGAAGCTGAAGAGTTTTGTCAGATTAATTACGGAGTCACCTTTCCCGTATTTGCCAAAGTTGATGTGAACGGACCAGATGCCAGCCCTCTTTTCAATTATTTAAAAGAGCAGCAGCCTGGTGCTGGAGAGAGTAGCGATATTAGCTGGAATTTCACGAAGTTCCTTATTGATCGCAGTGGCAATGTAGTGGCTCGTGTTGAGCCGAAGGAATCGCCAGAAACGATGACAGAACATATTGAGTCCTTACTGTAAACCAGTTATGGTCTAATGAATTGTTGTTTTACAAGTATCCTTTTGACCTCGGTTTTTGGCCGAGCCTCGAAGGGATTTTCTTTTTTACATAGGAATAAGGAATAGTCCCTTTTGAATTTTATTGTGATAAATTATACTTGACGCTTTACAGAGACCATGTATCCTTTGAAGAGAATGTAATGCCCATGCAGAATATGCATAAAGAGTGGATTGCAGCAGGATAATAACGGCAGGAGGGTTCTATACAAGCATGAAGTTAATTACAGAGGTAGCATTACAAGCGGGAATTGGCGAAGAGCATCTGGAACTATACGGAAAATATAAAAGTAAACTTTCGCCGTCCTTATGGGAGGATATGAAGAATAAGCCAGATGGCAAGCTGGTATTGGTCACTGCGGTGAACCCCACCCCTGCTGGCGAAGGGAAGACCTTAACAACCATAGGGCTAGCACAGGCACTGAACGCAGCAGGTGTAAAGACCGTGGCTGCTTTACGCGAGCCCTCCCTCGGACCATGCTTAGGCATGAAAGGCGGTGCCACAGGCGGAGGAAAGTCGCAAATCGTTCCGGCTGATGAGATTAATTTGCACTTTACGGGCGATATTCATGCGGTAACTTCTGCGCATAATCTCTTGTCTGCAATGATTGACAATCATATCTTCCAAGGCAATAAGCTGGGTCTTGATCCACAGCGTATCGTTTGGAAACGCGTAATGGATATGAATGATCGCAGTCTGCGGAGCATCGTGACAGGGCTCGGAGATGGAAACGGAGCCGTACGGGAAAGCGGCTTTCAGATCACGACAGCATCTGAGATTATGGCTGTGTTATGCCTATGTGATAATTTAAGTGATCTCAAAAATCGTCTGAACCGCATTTTGATTGGATATGACCAAGAGGGACAGCCTGTAACGGCCGAGCAAATAGGGGCAGTTGAAGCAATGACAGCGCTGCTGAAGGAAGCGGTTAAGCCTAATCTGGTGCAGACCTTGGAGGGGACTCCTGTTATTGTACACGGCGGTCCATTTGCGAATATCGCCCATGGCTGCAGTAGTGTTATCGGTACTCGTTATGCACTCAAGCTGGGAGATGTTGTTGTTACGGAAGCAGGCTTCGGAGCGGATCTTGGTGCAGAGAAATTCATGGATATCAAATGCCGGCAAGCCGGTCTAACTCCTTCAGCGGCAGTGCTTGTCGTGACGGTGAAATCCTTGAAATATAACGGTGGCGTACCTAAGAATGAGCTCCAAACTGAGAACCGGACGGCGCTGCGCTCTGGATTGTCTAATTTGGAGCGTCATGTAGAGAATCTCGGCAAATTTGGGGTACCTGTTCTTGTTGCCATTAATCATTTTGAAGGCGACAGCCCAGAAGAGATTAATGATGTTGTGGAGGCTTGTCGCCGATTGAACGTTCCTGCAGCAATATCCAAGGTATGGGCAGAAGGTAGCGCGGGCGGACAAGAGTTGGCTTCGGAACTAAAGAAGCTTCTGGACCATAGCGACACTGAGCGCTTTGCGCCTTTGTACGAGAATGATCTCGACATCTCTTCCAAAATCACTAAGATCGTGCGTGAAATTTACCGTGGTGCAGAGGTTAACTTTTCCCCTGTGGCCAAACGAAGCCTAGCAGTTATTGAGCAGCTCGGGTTGAATGAACTTCAAGTATGTATGGCGAAGACACCATATTCCTTCTCGGACCAACCTAGATTGCTTGGCGCTCCTGAAGGGTTCACCGTAGGCATACGTGATATCACGCTTTCGCTCGGTGCAGGGTTTGCTGTGGTTATCACGGGCAATATCGTTACGATGCCAGGGCTGCCGGCTAAACCAGCCGCTGAGGCACTATGGCTGGATGAGGATGGCGAGATTCACGGTTTGGTGTAAATTCAATTTATGATCAGGCTTCTCCCTGTTGGATTAGGGAGAAGCCTGTTTTTGCTACATAACTCCTTTTATTTTTACGACAACCGGTTCTTCTTATTCCTGTTGATTCCTGCGGGGTCAGAACATAATGTCCTACCTACATGGCAAAGCTAACGAGGTCGCACCCGGCAGCGGTGACGAAAAAATACTTAAAATTGTGAACAATCTGAGGATATAGACAGAAAAGACTTGTAATGTGATAAATATCACAATATAATCAGTTTATAAAGTGAAATAAATCACAATTAATCCAATGTTGATCAGATTTTATGATTGGTCGGTCAAGCAAGTCAGAATATATAACCAGGTTGTCAATTTGAAGGAGGAAGAAAAGATGAAAGTAGCTGTCATTGGATGTACCCATGCTGGAACTGCCGCAATTGTAAATACTGCTCAACTTTACCCGGAAGCCGAGATTACAGTGTATGAGCGTAATGATAATATTTCCTTTTTATCCTGCGGGATTGCTTTATACGTAGGTGGAGTAGTCAAAGATCCACAGGGGCTGTTCTATTCTTCCCCAGAGAAGCTTGCAGAGCTTGGTGTAAAGACCAACATGCGTCATGAAGTGACCGCAGTGGATACGAAGTCCAAAACGCTGCGCATTCGCAATTTGGCAACTGGACAGGAGTTCGCCGATACCTACGATAAGCTGATTATGACTACGGGTTCATGGCCGATTGTGCCGAAGCTCGAAGGGCTTGAACTGGATGGGATCTTACTCTCCAAGAACTATGACCATTCCAATACCATTATAGAAAAAGCAAAACAAGCGAACAAAATCACAGTCGTAGGCGCTGGTTACATCGGTGTTGAGTTGGTGGAAGCTTTCCAAATGAACGGGAAGCAGGTTACGCTGATCGATGGTGAGGATCGTATTCTGAATAAATATCTGGACCCAGAGTTCACTGCACCAATAGAACAATCCTTTAAGGATCATGGAATTAAATTAGCACTAAATGAGAAGGTCAGTTCTTTTGCTGGCGAAGGCGGTAAAGTTACCAAGGTTATTACAAGCGAAGGGGAACATGAGACGGATCTGGTCATTCTCTGTATCGGCTTCCGTCCGAATACAGAACTCTTGAAAGGTCAAGTGGATATGCTGCCTAATGGCGCAATTCTGGTCAATGACTATATGCAGACTAGTTGCCCAGATGTGTATGCTGCTGGTGATAGCTGCGCGATTCATTACAACCCTACAGGTAAGCACGCTTATATTCCACTGGCAACCAATGCAGTACGGATGGGCACCTTGGTCGCACGTAACTTGGTGACAGAGACGATTCCTTATATGGGTACTCAAGGGACTTCGGGCATTAAGATTTATGAAGACAATATCGCAGCAACAGGTCTTACAGAAGAAGGGGCTAAAGCTGAGGGAATGGATGTAGAGACCACCATGATTATTGACAACTACCGTCCAGAATTCATGCCAACCTTCGAGCAGGTTCAACTAAAAGTAGTATTTGATCGCGTCACACGCCGCATTCTCGGAGCGCAAATCATGTCCAAAATGGATCTGACGCAATCGATTAACACAGTGTCTGTATGTATTCAAAATAAAATGACGATCGACCAGCTTGCCTTCATCGATTTNNACAACAAGCCTTGGAACTTCCTGAATACAGTAGGTCTTCAAGCGCTGCCGACAACAGTACCAAGTAAAGAGGCTGTAACCGTTTAACGTAATTGCATAAGAACAATCCGTCGGATGAACCGGGGCCATTTATGGCTTCGGTTTTTTTGCGGTCGAAAAAGTGGTACTATTTACCTTTAAAATAATTTGGAACCTATTTTGACAATTGTAATTATGTATGCGTCATGCTAAATTTGACATGTCAGTGAAAACTTTCACTTAGTTTTTCATTAAGTGATAATTGTCACGTTAATGTGTTTTGTGACACGCTACAATGGTCATAAAGGAACAAATTTTAAGTAAATAGATGAAGGGGATAGGAATCATGGCTTATAATAAACCGCAGCAGATTGCCGCAGTTACGGTCGAGAACGGCATAAAAAAGGCGCACAATCCTTTAAGCACCGTACTTATTCTGGGTTTTCTGGGAGGAGCGTTTATTGCGCTCGGATTTTTACTGGATATTCGTGTCATTGCTGGCGCACCGCAAGAATGGGGATCTATTGCTAACTTTATTGGGGCAGCAGTCTTCCCTGTTGGATTGATTCTAGTACTGCTTGCAGGTGGAGAACTACTGACAGGCAATATGATGGCCGTGCCGCTCGCTTTTATGGCAAAGAAGATTTCTTTCTGGGAAGTCGTCAAGAATCTCGTATTGATTACGCTCAGCAATCTAGCGGGAGCCTTGTTTGTAGCTTACTTTTTCGGTCACGTAGTAGGTTTAACCGCAGACGGTGTGTATTTGGAAAAAGTAGTGGAAATGGCTGGACATAAGCTTGAGGCTGGCTTCTTGCCGGCATTTGTTTCCGGTATCGGTTGTAACTGGCTCGTAGCTCTGGCGGTATGGCTCTGCTATGGAGCAGATAACTTCAGTGGCAAAATCCTCGGTATCTGGTTCCCAACAATGGCTTTTGTAGCTATCGGCCTCCAACACGTTGTAGCCAACATGTTCTTAATTCCGGCTGCTATTTTTGAAGGATATTTTTCATGGGGACAGTACTTTAACAACTTTGTTCCGGTATGGCTAGGCAATTTGACGGGCGGTGCGATATTTGTTGCGGCAGCGTATTGGATGGCTTACTTGCGTAAAGAACCTGCGGCTATTCAATCCGTGAACAGCATGTCCGGTAGCGGTGTGAAGAAACACGCCTAACCTATCTTATAGAGCACTCCTTTGTATATTCGAGGGGTGCTTTTTGCTGTATAGACAAAACAAAATTCGCCGTGATGTATCCGAGCTCGGGGGAACGAAATCGGACGCACGGCGAATTTAGAAGGGGGAGTGTTTCAGGCTCTATTACCCCGACTTTTTAATAACGAATCACTTAATTTTTGAAATATAATAGAGTATGAGTTTCACACAATACATCATCCGTATATTTCTACGAGAAACGGTTGTCATCTTTAAAGCGTCGTTTCTTTTTGTTTAGTCTGCTTTACGGACGACAGCGGCAACTATAAAATATAAATAGATAGTAGGAACAAGGGAGGACTGCGGACGTGAACCACCTTCTCCAATGTAGAGAAACATCAGAAGCTGGAGAAAGGGTCGACCCTGCAGATTCATTCGAAGGATGCATTAGCGCGAGGGATCAGTGACGGACAAGATGCTGCCTGGCACCGTTATTAGTCAGGGACTATGGTGGGAGGGCAAAAGGAAGCGACATCGAGTGAATGTGCTTACTCCGGACCGACTCAGTGACATGGGGAACGGAGCCACTTTTTTTCAGCTACGGTAGAAGTTAGGCTTAAATAAGAGGTAGAGTATATAGTGACTTTATCACGATAAAACGTCAATGTGTCTGCTTACTCCGAACCCTGTTTTGGGACGATGCTGGATGGAATAATGACACATATATTACAGGGGATGTATACTACTAATGAAGTTCTTACAGAATTATCCTAAAGAAGTTAAAATATTTTTAATCGCCAGCCTTATTAACGCAACGGGTAGTGCACTGATGTGGCCACTTGTTACGATGTATGTTTTTGATGAGCTTGGACGCAGCATGTCGGATGCTGGACTTGTGATTCTTATTCAATCGGTTGGAGGGATCGTGGGTCAACTACTCGGGGGCTCACTCTATCATAAGGTAGGCGTAAACCGGCTGATTGTCGGATCGCTGGCCATGAATGCACTTGCACTGTTCACTTTGCCGGCAGCAAGTAACAACTGGATGTTGTTTATGGTCGCAATGGGACTGGTAGGGCTTTTTAATTCACTGTCATTACCTGCGATTCAGGCGTTTATCGGCTTTCGCTTCACGAAGCAGCGCGGAGAGCTGTTTAATGTTATTTATGTCGCCAATAATATTGGTGTAGCATTAGGTACGGCGTTAAGTGGTTTTCTGGCTGATATTTCTTATATGCTCAGCTTTGTGATGAACGGCGTGACATCCGCAGTATTTGCGGGATTCTTTTTTGTTTATCTCCAGAAAATCGGTGGAGGTCCTTCACATGAGGTTGTAGAACAGCAGAAGACTGGACCTGAGAAACAATCCACATGGAAGCTAATAGGACATACACGGATTTATCTTTATATGGGGATTGCCTCCATGTTCCTGCTGTTAGGGAACTCTATCTGGAATACTGGGGTATCCCCATTCATTATTTCTGAAGGTTGGCCTAAGAAAACCTATGGTTTTCTCTGGACACTGAACGGTATTCTTATCTTTGCGGCTCAGCCGCTCGTAACGGTTATTAAACGCTGGTTCGCGTCTACCTCAACGGCGCAAATGACAGCAAGTGCTCTATTTTATTTGGGTGGGTATGCTATTCTTCTATGGATGCCGACCTATTCAGGTTTAGTGCTTGGGATGGTACTCGCTACGCTTGGGGAAATGCTGATATCTCCGGCCATGCCTTCCTTTATCTCGGACCATGCAGGCCGCAGTGCCCCATTCTATTTAGGGCTAAGTGGAGGGATGGGTGCAGTCGGGAGGGTGATTGGACCCTACTTAATGGGGAGGTTGTACGATAGTGGAGGCTTAGCGCCTACAGCATGGCTGGCATGTGCGATGGCGGTATTATCCGTAGGGTTCTTCATTATTCATGCATATGTCAATCGTCGAGGCCATTCGCTGGAGCGGACAACAGTATAGTTGTGCATAGTGGATTTAGAATATCTGCTGTGAATTATATAGAGGTGCAAGGCAAGGGGGGTACATCTTTATGAAACAAAGCAATAGGGATAAGCTTATAATAAGGCCCTCAGAGATCAAAGACGTACGAGAACTGATTCATCTGGATCATATGATCTGGACGGAGGATACTAGCCCGGGGCCATTAATGTGGCGTTCACAAGAGGATTACCTACTGAATGCTCCCCCGGGTTCCCAGCTTGTAGCGCTGAAGGATGACAAGTTATGCGGATATGTTGGATTTGGCTGTCCTAGTAGAATGGAGAGCAACAGGCATGTGTGCGAAGTCAATATTGCTGTTCATCCGGATTATCAACGTTTAGGCATTGGCCAGCAGCTCATGGAGGCCATTAGGGAACATGCTGCGGAAAATGCCATTCGTAAGCTTCGTCTACGCGTATTATCCTGTAATGAACCAGCGCTTTCTTTTTATCGTAAATGCGGTTTTGTGGAAGAGGGACGTCTGCGGGAGGAATTTTATCTTGGTGGCCGTTATGTGGATGAGATATTTATGTGCTGCATGCTGACAGGAGGAAATGGATATGGAGATCATCTCGCTTAATGTGGGGCGACCGGTAACGGTGGATTATTGGGGTAAGCCTTTGGAGACTGGGATTTATAAAATGCCTGCAGAAGGATCGGTTCAACTACATACAAACGGATTTGATGGAGATGGTCAGGCAGATCTTAAACATCACGGAGGCCCTGATAAGGCAGTTTGTGCCTATCCCATCGAGCATNNATTCCTACTGGGAGAAGCAGCTTGGGAAGAAGCTGGAATACTCTGCCTTCGGTGAAAATATAACAACAGCTGGCCTACTGGAGACAAAGGTGTGCATTGGCGATGTATATGAAATAGGCACCACCTTGCTGCAAGTTAGCCAGCCACGATATCCTTGCTTCAAAATCTCACAAAAGCACGGACCTGCAGATTTGCCAGCTCAAGTGTTGGATACCAGATACAGCGGGTTTTACTTACGCGTTTTGCGTGAAGGGAAAATTTCTACCGGTGATGTAATCGTCAAAAAAGAAGATGGAGCAGGTAGAACATCCGTGTCGCATGTACTGCATTTAATGCAGGTTGGTCTTCAGGAGGAGGCTGCTCTAGTAGAGCTTGTAGAGCTGGAAGCTCTTTCTGCCGTAGTTCGGAACAAGTTTAGAAAACAGCTGGGTATGCCAGAGATCTAGNNATCTAGCCTTAGTCTGCTCAATACAATAAACCTGGAGGCGTATGCCTGCCAGGTTTATTGTTGTTGCTTCTTTGCTTACGTAACTTAGCCGAGCAGCTGCCACTCACTACGCAATAAACCATATACGGCGTGATTCACGTAGCCATCGGGCAGCTTTTCTGCCTGTCTGATCACACCTTCGAGCACAAAACCAAGCCGTTCAGGAATCGCCCGGCTGGAGACATTGCCGGTCGCGCAGCGAATTTCTACACGTTGCAACTCCATTTCCAGTAGTGCGTAGTCCACTAGAACCCGACAGGCACTGGTCATATACCCTTTGCCTTCATATCCTTCACCAAGCCAGTAACCGATCCCTACCGATCGGTTATGCCAGTCAATCTGATGGTACCCAATCACACCGGCGAATTCACCGCGAACCCATAGTCCAGCAGTAAAAGCACCATTGTCGGTGCTTTGTTTAACCGCATTTTTGATGAAATTTAGAGTGTGAGCCTGTTCCGTAACGGCATCCACCCAAGGGAGCCATTGTCTTAGTCGTTCCCGCGAGTGTTCTACTAACGCGAATATGTGCCTAGCATGCTCAGGCATGAGCGGCTTTAAGATAAGCTCTTCATCGATGACATAATTAAACAAGCGGTTGCCTCCTTTTCGGCACAAGGCCTTATGTATGATTATGGATTTTTTCTTATGATTATCATGCTACTCTATCGCCCAGACAGAAGTCAAAAGGTCTAAAGATGCTAAAAAATGATCTAAGCCCTATGCTCCCTTTTATTGAACAATCTACAGTTAACGGGTATATTAGTAGGAAACATGTTTATACAAGAAGTAGTGTAACACTACAGAACGAAAGGTTGATAGCTGTGGAGAACCGTAGCACCCCCTCCAATTTTATTAAGAATGTTATTACCGAAGACCTCCGTACGGGTAAAGTAAAGGAAGTTGTCACACGCTTTCCGCCGGAGCCGAACGGTTATTTACATATCGGACATGCCAAGGCGATCTGGATTAACTTTACACTGGCGGACGAGTTCGGTGGCAAGACTAACTTAAGATTTGACGACACGAATCCAGCCAAAGAGGATATGGAATATGTGAACTCGATTCAGGAAGATGTAAAGTGGCTCGGTTATGAATGGGAAGAGCTGCGTTTTGCATCGGATTATTTTGAGGAAATGTACAAGCGTGCCGAATTATTGATTACGAAGGGCAAAGCCTATGTAGATGACCTCAGCGCAGATGAAATTCGCCAATTACGGGGAACGCTGACGGAGCCAGGACAGAACAGTCCACATCGTGATCGCAGCATCGAAGAGAATTTGGATCTGTTCCGCCGTATGCGGGCAGGCGAATTCAAGGATGGGGAGAAGGTCCTTCGCGCCAAGATCGATATGGCTTCACCAAATATTAATCTACGTGATCCTGTTATCTACCGTATCACTCATGCGCATCACCATAACACAGGCGACAAATGGTGTATTTATCCAATGTATACATTCGCTCATCCGCTAGAAGATGCTATCGAGGGAGTCACTCACTCTCTTTGCTCGTTGGAATTCGAAGATCAGCGTCCATTCTACGATTGGGTTGTAGCTGAATGTGAGATGCCAGCTGTCCCACATCAATATGAATTTGGTCGTCTGAATCTGGCTCAAACGATGACTAGTAAGCGTAAGCTGAAGCTGCTTGTAGACGAAGGACATGTGGATGGCTGGGATGACCCGCGGATGCCGACGATCTCCGGTCTGCGCCGCAGAGGATATACGCCGGAAGCGATTCGTAAGTTCGTGTATGAGGCGGGGATCTCCAAGAGCCAAGGTCTAGTGGACCTGCAAATGCTGGAACACTTTATACGTGAGGATCTTAAGCTAACTGTACCGCGTACAATGGCTGTGTTACGACCGCTTAAGGTTGTAATTACCAACTACCCTGAAGGTCAAACAGAATGGCTTGAAGCGGAGAATAATACAGAGAATGAGGAAATGGGTGTACGCCAAATTCCGTTCTCTCGCGAGATTTATGTGGAACGTGATGACTTTATGGAGAATCCGCCGAATAAATATTTCCGGTTGTTCCCCGGCAATGAAGTACGTCTGAAACACGCTTATTTCATCAAATGTAATGAAGTTATTAAGGATGAGAATGGCGAGGTTGTTGAGCTGCACTGTACGTATGATCCAGAAACGAAGAGTGGCAGCGGATTTACAGGTCGCAAAGTAAAAGGCACTTTGCACTGGGTAGAAGCTAGCCAAGCGGTACCTGCAGAATTCCGTTTATACGAGCCTCTAATTTCTGCTGAAGAAGCGGATGAGGCTGTGGAAGTTGAAGGTTTGGATTCCTCAGTAGAGAAATCGGAGCCTAGCTTCTTAGATCAGCTTAATCCTAAGTCCATAGAAATCCTGCAAGGTTTTGTTGAACCTGCACTTAAGGATAGCGTGGCTCAGGATAAATTCCAGTTCTTCCGTCATGGTTACTTTAATGTGGATAGCAAGTATTCGGCTCCAGGACATCTCGTATTCAATCTTATCGTTTCATTGAAAAGTTCATTTCAGCCTCCTAAACAAGGCTAAACAGATAAATCGATCAAGGTAATAATTAAAAAGCAGGCTCAGACGTCCCGAATAGGTACGTTTGAGCCTGCTTTTTTGAATTATAATGCTTCGATGTCGAAGATCTCTTCATCTTCCTCTGTAGGGGGGCGATACCCTCCACGGCTAACAAAGAGCCACATGAAACCAAAGCCAAGCGTTCCAATAAGCGTCAAGAATACACCAGTCTGATACATGCTCTGTGCACCCAGATACTGATACATCCAACCTCCGAGAATACCTCCAATGAAACCGGATATCCCACTCCAGCTTAGGGTGTAGAGCGCTTGTCCGGAAGATCGATAAGGCCGTGGAATCAGGAGCATCGTCAATTGGGTACCTACATAGAAGAAGCCGCCGAACGTTATGCAGTGTAAAATTTGAATGAACACTACTTGAAGGGCAGTAGTCGCATCAGCCATAAACCACCAACGCAGAACGAATAAACCACTGACCAATGCAAGCCAGCCGAGCAGAACAGAAATTTTACGTTTAAGGAATCGGTCACAGAGAACAAATACGCCTACCTCCAAAATGGAGGAGAGGAATACGGCAAGACCAATCATTTTTTTAGAACCGCCCAGATCTGTAATATANNGTATGGAAACCAGAATACCAAATAATAAAAAACACAAGAAAAAGGGATTGAAAATCAACTTACTTAAGCCCTTAAACGGCATCGGAGCTCTCATAATGGTATGGTTAATTTTAGGTAATACAAGAACGGATAGGATTGATGCACCTAGTAACGCTGTAAGCAGATAGGTCAAGATGGATACACCAGCCCAATCCAGGATAAAGCCGGCGACAATCGCAATCAGTGCCCACCCTATTGAACCCCAAAGCCGGAAAGAACGGAAGCGCTGATTAGTTCCGTCAATATAGCTGAGAATCATCGTGTTGCTTTGAGCAAATAGTGGTCCTTGGAAGAAATAGAACAAAATAATGGCGTTGTAGATCGTCTCATATGTATTTGCTCGAAACATAAACTGTGAGAACACTAGCGTTCCGAATAACATAACCAAAACGATACGCCGTATATTCTGAGAACGGTCTGTTAAGAACGCCCAGAATGGATTTGCAAATATGGATACTAGCGCTCCCATAGAGAATAAGACACCAATCTCTAATTTGTTCATCCCTACATCCAGCAGGTATAGTTGAAAGAAGCTGGTGAAGAGGACCATGGTTCCATATACAAAAAAATTGAACCATTTTAAAGACGTGATAGAAGATGGAATAACGCCTTTTCGCAAATGGTTCACTCCTTTCTCACTAAATATCTTGCATGGAGTAGAGTGGCCAATAGTAGGCCCTTCTATCACTGTAACACGTGTTGAAAAGGGATACAAACACCCTTTTTTACTTTTTTACATTATTTTGGGTTTTATTTATGTTTGAGACGATAAGCGACAAAAAATGCTTGAACGCGTGCGTAGGAGGTACAAACGCTAAGTATAACGGGCATTATTTTGGTCGGTGACTATTCCCACAGGATGGGAAGTGACAAGGCACTATTGTCTGATCGGCGCGTTTAACTTCAGTTTACAATCTGCAGATAGGATGGGTGTAAGGCGAGAAAGATATTACTATGCTTTTCTCGAAGAGCTATTAAGAAAAGGGGAATCATTGTCATGAAGAAATCCGAATCCAAGCGAAAGATGGCGCTGAAGCCGTTCTTAACGCTACTAAGAGAAACCAAGCCTTCATACGGCTTATTGGCTATAGCCATTGCGCTAAGCATGATATCGACATTGGTCAGTCTGGTCATCCCGATGTTCACTAAGAACTTGGTGGACGGCTTCTCACTGGCCTCCGTTAGCAAGCTGCAAATTGCGGGTATAGCAGCCGCATTTATCGCGCAGACCATTGCGGGAGGGATCTCCATCTATCTGCTCAATTATGTGGGTCAGAAGATGGTTGCAGGTCTGCGGGACCGACTGTGGCTTAAATTTCTAGTTCTGCCTGTGGCTTATTATAATGACAACCGAACGGGAGAAAGTGTCAGCCGCATGACGAATGATACAGGGATCATCAAAACGCTGATTTCTGAACATCTAGCCAGCTTATTTACCGGAGTGATCTCCATTGTAGGTTCGATCTCAGTTCTACTGTTTTTAAATTGGAAAATGACACTTGTTCTATTCACTGTTCTTCCACTTTCTGCGCTGATTCTAGTACCGCTTGGACGGCAGATGTACAAAATCTCCAAGGGGATGCAAGACGAGACAGCTTCTTTTACCGCTACACTTAGTGGTGTATTATCTGAGATCCGTTTGGTGAAATCCTCGGGTGCTGAGAAGAAAGAGTACGAAGCAGGTAAAACCGGAATTATGAACCTGCTTTCCTTTGGTATTCGTGAAGGCAAGATTAGCGCGATGATCAGTCCACTCGTCTCCTTTGTTTTTATGATGTTGCTTGTGGTCATTATCGGTTATGGTGGAATGCAGGTATCTTCGGGTGCTTTGACGGCTGGAGAGCTGGTTGCCTTTATCCTTTACCTCATTCAGATTATTATGCCACTTACTCAATTGACTACGTTCTTCACACAGATTCAGAAGGCCAAGGGCGCTTCGGAGCGTATTATTGAGACTCTAGCAGCAGAAGAGGAAGTATATGAAGGACAGGAAGAGGCGAATGGCGCAGAAGGCCCAATCTCGGTAGAGGGATTAAGCTTTGGATATAAAAATGGTGAGAAGGTGTTGAACGATGTAAGCTTCCGGATGCTTCCCGGTCAGGTGACGGCTATTGTCGGACCGAGTGGGGGCGGTAAGACCACATTGTTCTCGTTGCTGGAACGTTTTTACGAGCCTCAGTCAGGTCTGATTAAGCTGGGTGACAAGCCAGTGTCTACATTTTCACTGCGTTCGTGGCGGAAGCTTATAGGGTACGTTTCGCAGGAAAGCCCACTGTTGGCAGGTACGATTGCTGAGAATTTAACCTACGGATTGGATCGGGACGTTAGCGTGGAGGAGATGCGCGCTGCAGCAACAATGGCATATGCAGATGGCTTTATCGATGAGCTTCCTGAAGGATATAATACGGATGTTGGTGAGAGAGGAGTTAAGCTCTCGGGTGGACAACGACAACGGATTGCCATTGCTAGAGCGCTGCTGCGAAATCCAAAGATTCTTATGCTTGATGAGGCGACCTCCAGTCTGGACAGCCAATCGGAAGCCGTGGTGCAGAAGGCATTGTCCAATTTGATGAAGGGTCGAACTACGATTGTAATTGCTCACCGTTTGGCTACTGTTGTAAATGCGGAGCAGATTATTTTTATGGAAAAGGGTCAGATCACCGGGATGGGAAGTCATGAGGAACTACTGGAAAACCATGAGCTGTATCGTGAATTTGCCACCCAGCAGCTACAGATGAATAACCCTGAGATTCAGGACAATAAAGAGGAGGCTCCAGTGCTACATGACAAAAATACTAGTAGCGGACGACGATCCGCACATCCGCGAATTGGTAGAAGTATTTCTGAGAGCTGAAGGGATGGAAGAGATCTATGGAGCTTCTGATGGACTGGAGGCTCTTCAGATTCTGGAAAGCTATAATATAGATTTAGCTATTATCGATGTGATGATGCCCAATATGGACGGTTGGGAGCTATGCCGGCGAATGCGTCAAAACTTTGATTTCCCGATTTTAATGCTGACGGCCAAAGGGGAAACTTCGCAAATTGTAAAAGGTTTTGAGCTGGGAAGTGATGATTATCTGGTCAAGCCGTTCGAGCCGGTTGTACTTATTGCGAGAGTAAAGGCGCTACTCAAGCGATACCAGATTTCAGCCGCGCAAAGTGTGACCGTAGGTCGATTGCGAATGAATCGCAAAACCTATGAGGTATCCTCGGAGTATGGGGAAATCACCTTGCCGCTCAAGGAATTTGAGCTGTTGTTTAAGCTGGGCAGCTATCCGGGTCAGACGTTGACTAGAGACAGACTGATCGAAGAGATTTGGGGTTATGATTTTGAGGGGAATGAGCGAACGCTGGATGTGCATATCAACCGTTTACGTGAACGTTTTAATCAGGATAACTATGGGATCGTAATCCGTACGATCCGTGGTCTTGGTTATCGGTTGGAGGGCCATGCATGAAAATGCTTAAGAGTATTGCGCAGCATACTTTAATGTTTATTGCTTTTTTTGGTGCAGCTGCGCTTAGCTGGACTGCGGCTTATTTTTTAATGAACAAATTGAATGCTGCTTGGGGTTGGCTTAATTCGGAGTATGCTTTGCAATTGATCACTGTTTTGGTTGGTTTAGTGATTTTGATGCTGATATTCTTGTTGTTTTCCATCTTCTTTCGCGGCTGGGAACGTGTTGTTTATAAATCAATAATTGATGGGATTCGCCGTATCTCTAAGGGAGATTTTAATGTTGTACTTGAACAAAATAGGGAATACCGTGAATTCGGCGAAATTGTAGAGAGCATTAATGAAATGGCTAGTGAGCTGAGTCAGATGGAGACTATGCGCCAGGATTTCATCTCCAATGTATCGCATGAAATTCAATCTCCACTTACCTCCATTCGGGGGTTTGCGCTGGCGCTTCAGGATGAAACCTTAAGTGTGGAAAGTAGGAAGCACTATATTGATATTATCGTGGCTGAGAGTACCCGCGTATCTGGGCTCAGTGATAATTTATTGAAGCTTTCAGCGCTCGAATCGGGCAATTTTCCGTTTGAAACTCAATTTTACCGTCTAGATAAACAGCTTAGAGATATGGTTCTGGCTTCTGAGCCGCAATGGCTGGAGAAAAATATAGAGGTAGAGGCCGAGCTGGAAGAAGTGAAGTTTTCAGCGGTTAAAGATTTAATGAGCCAGGTTTGGACTAATCTTCTGCATAACAGCATTAAATTTACTCCCCAGAACGGATGTATTCATTTCAAGCTTCGCACAGTAAATGGGCGGGTAGAGGTGGAGATTCAAGATAGCGGTATTGGCATCTCTGAAGAAGACTTACCTCGCATCTTTGATCGCTTCTATAAGGCAGACAAAGCTAGAACCGCGAGCGGGGGGGGGAGTGGACTGGGCCTATCGCTGGTTAAAAAGATCGTTGAGTTGCACGAAGGTAAGGTGACTGTAACTAGCCGACCTGGTGAAGGAACGGCTTTCATAGTGAGCTTGCCAATGCAAATGGAATAAATAGTAAGTAGAGCAGAGTAGAGTAGCTATCTTTTATCTTAAACAAAACGCCGCTTTCCCCATAATGCTTGGGGAAGCGGCGTTTTTAGTGCTCCAGACTAGCCTCCAATTTGAGACATACGCCGAGCCGTCGGCGTGTGGCTTTGTGCTTTTTTCTCCAAGGCTAATGCCATTTCGTGGTTATGTGGCTTGTTACCTAGAGCTTTTCGAAATAAGGCTTGCACAGCCGCGGGATCGCTTATTAAAGGACGCACATGGTATTCATCTGCCCAATAAAGACAAGCTTTAATATGACCATCTGCTGTGAGTCGCAGACGATTGCAGTTATCGCAGAAGTGATCGCTCACGGGATGGATCAGACCGAACGTTCCCTGAGCTCCAATAATTCGCCGATTCTGGGAAGGACCATTACCAGATGGGAGCTCCGCCTCTTCGGTTTCCCAACCAGCTTCAGTACAAGCATCTATAACGGTTTCCAACGGCAAATAGGATTGGCGCCAAGAATCAGTAGCGCTCCCGATAGGCATATATTCAATAAAGCGTACATTTAGTAGACTGTTCAGCGTAAGGGAGATGAAATCTTTGATCTCGTCATCATTAATTCCTTTCATTAATACAACATTAATCTTGATCGGCTCCAACCCAGCAGCTTGTGCTGCCTCGATCCCTTTTAGTACCTTGGAGACCTCACCGCCGCGTGTAATCATAGAGAATCGATCCTGCCGTAAAGAGTCTAGGCTGATGTTCACCCGTGACAGACCGGCTTCTTTTAGCAGCGCTGCTTTTGCCGGAAGCATTAGACCATTTGTAGTCAGTGAAATATCGTCGATCCCTGGAATGGCGGATATCATAGCCACTAGCTTCTCCAGATCTTTACGAACAAGAGGTTCTCCGCCTGTTAGCCGGACTTTACGTAATCCGAGTGGTGCTAGTGACTCTACAACTGAGGTGATTTCCTCGTAACTCAGAATCTCGTCCTGCGGCTGGAATTCCATCCCTTCCGCTGGCATACAATAAATGCAACGCAGGTTGCAGCGGTCGGTAACCGAAATGCGGATGTAATCGTGTAAACGCCCAAAAGGGTCCGTCAGCGGTTCCATAGCGTTGCTCCCTTCATATGTTGGTGTTTAGAATTTTAAAGATCGCTCGCGGGTACGTCAATGAGCAAACTGTTGTACGGGGTGAAACCCTCTATTTTAAAAAGGAGGGTTGTGATTTTATTGCATAATAATGGACAAACTAAATAGAATGATAAAGCCGAAATAGCCTCGCGAAAATGTGACAAAAGTACGACAAATGATATGATTAGTCATAGAATGCTCACGGAAAGCGTTTTAAATATCCGATATAATCTAGGTGCGGATTACTTTTATGTTCACTTTTGCGAAAACAGAAAGGATACCGGAATTACACTCGATCATGTGACGGTGTGTGAACGGGAAACCCATTGAGGAGGATTTGCAAAATGACTATGCAAACTGTTCCATCGCTCGACGTGCCGGAGGCATTTAGCCATTGGTTGGAAAGTCGGGGATTAATATATCAGCTTTTAGTGGATTTTTTGGGTAGAAAACCATCACTCTCACTTGTGGCTCAGTGGAGCCGTAATCGTAAGATGAGTGTTGCTGCAGAGATGACGGAAGGCGGATGGGAACTGAAGCGCTATCTGAGTCAGGAACCGAATAAGCTACCGCATATATGCGAGAAAGAGAGCCAAGAGTATAAACGGCTTATGCACGAGCAAACAGTAAGCTCTTTTAAATTACGTGAAGCTGCTATTCTGGGTCGTTCTGAAGATTTCTGCAACGTGCTTGCTGATGTGTATACTTCCGCAGGAATTGTATTTAACAAATGTAATGGTGAAGCTGATGATCATATTGCTATTGAGCTGGAGTTTATGGCAGTAATGCATGAGCGTATGTTGTACAACAGCTTCTCAATTAGAAGTGCAATGGATCTGCTTGATATTCAGGTAGCCTTTTTGGAAGATCATT
This sequence comes from Paenibacillus sp. UBA6285, assembly GCA_002438345.1. Lineage (GTDB taxonomy): Bacteria > Bacillota > Bacilli > Paenibacillales > Paenibacillaceae > Paenibacillus_AQ. Next base: position 8,478 of record DJUJ01000124.1, on the reverse strand, counting down.
TACTGCAATGGACTCCACAGTTCTGCGAGAAGTTAAATGCAGCAACGAATAGTACGTTGTATTTGGGACTTTCCCATATGCTCGCTGAGTTTCTACCCCTCGATCTGCAAATGCTGCGTTCCTGGAGAGCTTCGCTGGAGAGCAGTGCAGCAGCAATGGTATAAGAACACTATAATAATGCAGAGCCCGGCCTATGAATTAGGTCGGGTTTTTCGTGCTGTGGAAGTGTAAATAGCGATTTAAATGGAGGTCCAAGTGGAGCAAAAAAATGAAGACCTGAGTGAAGTCGCAAATTCGCCCATCGCAAATCACCCATCGTCCAACCGCCCATCACCCAACCAAAAAAGTTTAATGGTTAAGTAGCCCCCGTTACTTTGCCCATACCATAAAAAAGAAGCTGCCCCATAAGTAGCATTCACTACTTTTGAGACAGCTTCTTGATTAAGCATGCTTACTTGATTCGCATCAAGTATTCTAATCAATTACCTTTTTGCTGCGGAATTTCATCAGGAACTCATACACGACTGGCACTACTACAAGTGTCAGTAGCGTGGAGCTAATCAAACCGCCGATTACGGTTACGCCGAGACCTCTGGAGATAATTCCTGCACTGTTCTCAAGTCCAGTAACCAGTGGCAGCAATGCACCAATCGTTGCAAGTGCAGTCATTAGGATTGGACGTAAGCGTGTGCCGCCTGCTTCAAGCAAGGCTTGACGCGTGGTGAGTCCTTCTTTTTCCTTATGAATAACGCGGTCGATGAGGACAATCGCATTCGTTACTACGATACCAATCAACATCAGCGCGCCCATGAGGGAGGAGACGTTTAAGGTTTCCCCAGCGATTAGAAGGGCAACGAGTACCCCGATAATTGTGAAAGGAAGTGAGAACAGGATAGCAAATGGAGCTAATCCACCGCCAAATGTAACCACTAGCACGAAGTATACGATGGCAATAGCGGCCGCCATAGCAATTCCTAATTGACCAAACGTATCATTGATTTGCTCGGTTACACCGCCGAAGCTAACCGTTACGCCATCAGGTAATTCCATAGCATCTACTTTTTCCTTCACGCTGTTTGAAGCACTATTGACGTCACTTGAAATAATCTCGGCAGTGACATCTACCTTCATTTTACCGTCCATCCGAGTAATCGAGTCAGGGGAAGAGCCATTTTCAATTTTAGCGACTTGCCCGATTGGCACTTGGATGCCCAGTGGAGAAGTCAATGTAGCTTCTTCCATTTCTTTAATACTCTTATACGTTTCTTTATCTGTTTCGATATAGACTTTGTAGTTCTTGCCGTCCATTTCTACTTCAGTGAGTACTGGACGTGTGCCTGCAGGACTCAGCTTCATTGCAATTTGTCCCGCTGTAAGTCCGAGGGAGCTAAGCTTCTCTTGATCCGCTACAATCGTATATTGATCGTAAGCTTCTTTAAGACTTGTTTCTCCGTCTTTGAAATTAGTGGTGTCAGCCTGTACGATTTTAGCGATCTCATCCGCGACCGGTTTAATTTGATCTAGATCGTCTCCGAATACATTCACGGTTAGAGTGCTTCCACCCATACCTCCGCTCATCATGGCGGACATATCACCCCAAACACCATCTGGGACTTCTGCGGTTAAGCCTTCGATCAACTTTTCTTTTACGTTTTCAAAATCAGGAGTCTTACTATCATAAACGATGAAAAAGAGGCCTGAGTTGCCGGATCCGCCCATACCCATTGGGCCTCCACCGCCGATGGAATATTGCATTTTATCTACATGCTGCTGCGCTAGAATGTATTTCTCAGCTTTCAGGCCTTGCTCTTGAACTTCTTCAGTTCTTTGCCCAGCCTTCGGTGAGTAAGTTAGCATAACCGTTTTATCCTCTTGGGAAGGCATAAAGCTAACGCCAATAGGCTTGATCAAGAACAAGCTGCCCGCAAGGAGGAGAACAGCAACTCCAAACGTAACCAGTTTATGAGAAAGACACCAGTTCAGAATCTTTTGATAACCAGTAGCTAGCTTGTCTGGTTTCTCGCTGTGGGTTTTCTTACCCTTCAATCCATTGCGGAACAGTGAGTGAGCCATTGCAGGAACTAGGGTAATCGCAACTACCAATGAAGCGAGCAGGGCGAAGACCATGGTTAAAGCGAAAGGCAAGAACAGCTCGCCAACCATACCACTAACCAAAGCAAGCGGTAAGAACACCGCGATGGTTACAATTGTAGATGACATGATCGGGACGAACATTTCACGTGTGGCTGCACTGATTAATTCTCGGCCTTTTAGTTTCTCGCCGGATAAGGAGAGCCGTCGGTATATGTTCTCTATGACTACAATCGAGTCATCGACTACCCGCCCGATGGCAACGGTCATCGCTCCAAGGGTCATCATATTAAGCGTGATGTCCATTTGACGCAGACATAGCACTGCGATCAGCAATGATAATGGAATAGAGATGATAGAAATGATTGTCGAACGAATATTCCGCAGGAAGACCAAAATGATGATTACTGCGAAAAGAGCACCGAATACCGCTTTGGACAACATTGTATTTACAGAGTCCTCAATCGGCTTACCTTGGTCAAGCAGAACTGTAAGGTCAATGCCTTTATATTGTGCTTTTAATTCTTCAGTTTTGTCCTTAACACCATTTACGACATCAACAGTGTTGGCATCGTTGGCTTTGACAATCTGGATACCGATCGATTCTTTACCATTAGTACGGGAGATAGATTCAGAATTCCCAACAACCTCAATCGTGGCAAGCTCTCCCAGCTTCACGGTCGGCAATCCCATATTTGTAGCTCCGCCAGCGGCACCTGCACCAGCAGCACTTCCGGCTCCAGCTCCGGCAGTACCAGCACCAGCTCCAGGAGCACCAGCGCCGGCAGCGCCCGTAGCACCAGTTGGCATAACTGGAATGGTTACATTTTTAAGATCCTCAACGGTAGTGATGTTGCCATCCACAACAACTGCCTTTTGAGCTTTGTCCATCTCGAACAGTCCTAGTGGAACACGGAGGGAAGATCCCTGAATAATACCTTTAACCGTATCTTCGGTCAGTCCGTATTGTTTAAGCTTATCTTGATTGAACTTAAGCGAAACTTCCTTGACGTATTGTCCAGAAATTTGTATAGAAGCTACACCCTCAACATCCTCTAGGGCAGGGCGAATATCGTTCTCGGCAATACGGGTCAGTTCCTCAAGATCCTCTGAATCCCCATTGGATAAACTGAGGGAAACGACTGGCATTGAGCTAAGGCTAAAGCGGGAAATGGATGGCTTCTGCACATTGTCTGGCAGAGAGACTTCATTTAGCGCCTCGCGAACTGCTGCTGTTGCATTATCGAGATTCGTACCATAATCGAACTCGATCTGGATACTGGAGGCATTCTCCAGAGAAGTGGAGGTGATCGTTTTTACACCATCCACATTGCGTAGCTTCTGCTCCAAGGGTTTGCTGACATCATTTACGACACCTTCTGGTGCAGCCCCCGGATAAATGGTTGTAACGCTAAGATAAGGTATACTAATATTAGGCAAGGTTTCTTGCTTCATCGTTAGCCCGCTATACAAACCGGCAAATACAATAATTATCGTCAGAAGCCAAATCGCAAATTTGTTCCTGAGCGAGAAATTAATTAAGCTTTTCATAAGTTTTGTTTCTGCTCCTCTCGGGCCTTTTCTTTATGAAATAGGGCGCGCATTTTGAAAATTTATAATACTCATTATCCATGTTCTTCTCTCTTCCGAACTCTTTGTAGAGCCAATTAACGAAATACGCATGAATGATGTGACACAGAGGTAACTAGCTTCCTCAATTCTTCCAATTCCAGAGTGAGCTCTGAGCAGGCTTGGAGGTTGGACAGCATCCCCTGTATGATCGCTTTTCGTGGGTGAGGTAAGAGAACTTCGCCTTCTAGAATGCTGAGTGATTCCAGCAAATCGGCTGTCTCGTCGGGTTCTATACTATTTAATTTACTGATCACAGTCTTCATTTCCTTAATGAGCATTAGTGGATTTTTTCGTTTGTTCTCTTCATTCTCCTCCATCCAGCTTGCTAAAATAGTGGAGTTGATGAGTGGAGCCTGCTTGCTTGTAAGAAGACCAGAAACAATAATATCCAATAGATTCATAAGATGATCAGCCATAACGGCAAGGGACAAATGGGTATCCTGACGAAAAATAACCGCAATATATGATTTGATCAGTCCATGTCCTACAATACATAAATCTCCAGTATAGGGAACGATGTCTTTTCCATAAAGGATCTCCATCTTCACCTGAAACCAGCGTAAGAAGGAAGCATTATTTCTACGCAGCCATTCTGGTACTTCAGTATCAAATCCTTTTCCGGCAACTTCCTGAATTTGACGCTGTAAGAACTCACGCAATTCGTACACATGACTCAGTAGAATTTCTATTTGATTTCTAAGCTTCTCACGCGGTGATCTTTGGGTTTCTTGTTCTTCACGTAATAAGGGATCACGAATCATTCGGTAACAATAGAGGAAAATACTGCGTTCCAGTTCTTCTTTCGATTTGAATACTAGATACAAGCTTCCCTTCGAAATTCCGCATAATTCGGCGATCTCTTGCATGGACGTGGAAGAGGAGCCTTTCACAGCGAATAACTGCATGGCGATCTTAATAATCTGTTCCTGCTTGTCCACAGTTTTATCACTCATTGGGGGGATAACCTCCTTTCTGACTATCAAGTTCTATAATTGACTAATTGGTCAAAATAATTATATTCGATACATCCTGTCATTACAAATTTTAGAACAGAAGGATTACAGTTTTGTCGTAAATGAACGTTTACACAGTAATTGTCTAGGAAGAAATAGGTTCTTCATGTAATATATAAATGTGTCATTTTGGTGTTGCTCGTATGAATAAGAAGGTAGGTACAATATGAGAAGAGGACTTCAATCTATAATTATCATTGGGGCTTTCATAGCATTTTATTATTTTGGTTTTGGTATTTTTGGGAGTACTGCCGGAACGATTATTAGTATTTTCTCCACACTGACAGTCATTTCGATTAGCTTGGCTATCTTTATGGAGAACCGTAATCCTTCTACAACGATGTCATGGATTCTTTTGCTTGCGTTGATCCCGGTGCTCGGCCTGGTCTTCTATTTTCTATTTGGACAGAATGTGTTTAAACGTCGTAAATATGATAAAAAAGCACAACGAGATCTCATGGCCTATGAGCGGATTGAGAATGACGCTTTGCGTACGCATCAAGATTGGTCAGTCTTTGATCCCTCACGCCAAAAGCTACTGTTATTATCCAAGACTTTAGCGCGTACTCCTATTTCCTTTGCTTCAGAAACGCGTATACTCACCAATGGTGAAGAGACGTTTGGGACATTACTGCTAGAACTGCGACAAGCTAAGCACCATATTCATATGGAGTATTACATCTTCCGTGCGGATCACATTGGAACGCGTATTCAACAGATTTTGATCGCGAAGGCGCGTGCGGGTGTGTCTGTTCGATTTATGTATGATGCCGTAGGTAGCTTTCAACTTTCCAGAGCATTTTTGAAGGAAATGATTGAAGCTGGAGTACAGGNNATCACCGAAAAATCGTTGTCATCGACGGCGATGTCGGGTTCATGGGTGGACTCAATGTGGGGGATGAATACTTAAGTCGCAGCAAAACTTATGGATTCTGGCGAGACACCCATATGTTGGTTAGAGGCGAAGCGGTAAGGACGATGCAAATTATTTTCTTACAAGATTGGATGCATACTACGGGTGAAAAAATACTGGAGCAGGATTATCTCACACCACAGCTACACTTTATGACAGGGGACGGAGCAGTACAGATCATTGCCAGTGGACCGGACAATGAACGCCGTGCACTCAAAAATATATTCTTCTCCATGATCACCTCAGCTGAGAAATCAGTATGGATTGCCAGCCCGTACTTTATTCCGGACGAGGATATCCTGACTGCTATACGTGTAGCGGCTATATCTGGTCTAGACGTTCGGTTGTTATTCCCTGCTAAGCCGGATAAATGGATTCCGTTTCTGGCTTCGCACTCCTATTTCCCGGCATTGCTGGAGGCTGGAGTGAAAATTTATGAATACGAGAAGGGCTTTATACACTCCAAGCTGTTAATCGTGGATGGTGAAATAGCGACCATTGGTACGGCGAACATGGACATGCGGAGCTTCCATCTTAACTTCGAGGTAAACGCACTGCTACTTCAGACAGAGAGTGTTACGCGAATCGTTGCTGATTTTGAACGGGATTTATTGTCTACCACTCAGATTGTGCATGAGACCTTTATGAATAAACGCATGGTGGTACGTATACTGGAATCTGCCGCCAGATTAATGTCTCCACTCCTATAACCTCATTATAGATTAAGCCACCGCAGAGGGTGTTACCTTCTCTTCGGTGGTTTTTTGAAATATAAGAAAGTANNGCACCTATACTTTATGTTTTATCTTTCTCGCTTAAAAAGTAGTAAAGCCCAAGTTGGTCTGCAGCCGGAACAGGATGTACTTGAATCGTTTGGGGCTGAACGGGTTGTCCACGATCTGATTTCATCGGAAGTTCCTCCTGAAAGTATTGCAGAGCACTTCCTTTAAAGTTATTATGCTCCGGCGTGTACCAACCAATTAACACCTAGTGGGGAGAAATGAAGCAGCCCTCGTATTTTCACTCACCTCATATTGTAAATTCATCTGTAGGGATATGTTATAATAAATGGAGTTTAGGAATAGGAGGAACGGAGCATGAATCATACGCCAGAAGAGGCCGTGCCATATGATGCGAATAGGCAGTCTGGCGCGGATCATGGCAATGACCTACCGGCTATAGAGGTTTCTGACAAGAAGTCTTTATTGCCTACATCAAAGACAGGTGAACGCAAAATAGAGCATGTACGCCTTTGTCTAAATGAAGAAGTTGGTGGTGTCGGTGTGACTACAGGGTTTGAACATTACCGATTTCGGCATAATGCTCTTCCAGAGCTGAATTTCGATGATATATCATTGCAGACTACGTTCCTGGAACGTGAGATGCGTACACCGCTGCTGATCAGCTCGATGACAGGTGGAAGTGTAGCTACTGGAGCGATTAATGCTCGGTTGGCTGAGGCTGCACAGCGCCGGGGTTGGGCGCTGGGTGTAGGTTCTGTTCGTGCAGCAGTGGAGCGTTCTGAGCTAACAGCAACCTTTTATGTACGAGACAAAGCGCCTGATATTCCGATTATTGCTAATATTGGCGCAGTACAGCTATCCTATGGTTTCGGAATGGAGGAATGTCGCCGGGCTGTGGATATTGCTGGTGCAGAGTTTCTTGTACTGCATCTCAATGGTCTTCAAGAGGTCTTTCAACCGGAAGGGAACACTGGCTTTGCGTCCTTACTATTGCAAATAGAGAAAGTATGCCGTGCACTTGAGGTTCCTGTAGGTGTGAAAGAGGTTGGCTGGGGCATTGATGGTGATGTAGCAGAACGTCTTTATAATGCAGGGGTGGCTTTTATTGATGTGGCGGGTGCAGGCGGGACATCCTGGAGTCAGGTGGAAAAGTTCCGCAGTATAGACCCTATACGGCGTGCGGCGGCTGAGGCTTTCGCAGACTGGGGTACCCCAACCGCTGACTGCATTGCAGAGGTACGCGCAGTCTCCCCGAAGGGGGCTTTGATTGGCAGCGGCGGCCTGAAGCATGGCGTGGATGCGGCGAAAGTATTGGCCCTCGGTGCTAATTTAGCAGGATTTGGCCGCAATCTGTTAGGGCCGGCAGTAGATTCTGAAGAGGCGCTGGACGCTGCACTGGCTCAGGTAGAGCTGGAGCTTAAGATAGCGATGTTCGGCATCGGTGCTCCCGATTTAGCAACTTTACGTGGGACTTCCCGTTTAATACGTAAATAAAAGTATGTGGCAAATATAGAAGTGAGGAAGTGAAAAAGATTATGATTAAACTGGTCCATATGGATGAATCGGCATTTCAATTTTTCATAGGTCAAGCTACTAGGGATTATGCGGAAGATAAGATTAAAGCCGGTGCTTGGGATCCTGAAATCGCGATGAAGCTGTCTGAGGAAGCCATAACACAGTCTCTGCCCAAAGGGTTGAACACAGATGGCGCTTATCTATATTCTATAATAGAAATAAGTAGTGACAGCCAGGTGGGATATATCTGGTTTAATGTAAGTGAAGGTCGGAGTGGTCGAGAGGCTTTCATTTATGATTTTTACATTTTTGAACCGTATCAGAGTAAAGGTTATGGTAAGCAGGCTATGGTCGCACTCGATGAAGAAGCCCGTGAGATGAACGTCACCAAAATCGGGTTACATGTCTTCGGTCAGAATAATCGTGCATTTGAGCTGTACAAAAAAATGGGATATACCGTAACCGACATTACGATGTCAAAAGATCTATAGTGCTATAAATGGAGACCTTGAGAGAGGTCTTTTTTTGTTGTTCTTTAGAAATATTATGTACTCAACTTTCGCACCTAGAA
>DJUJ01000038.1:1169-4735 GCA_002438345.1 Paenibacillus sp. UBA6285 | reverse complement strand
GGGCCGATTTCGTAGCACCTTGAGCCGTGTTTCCTTTAACGCCGGGCTCAGTTTCAACAACCTTCAACTCTACGCTTGTAGGAAGATTGATTCCGAGAATCTCACCTTTGTAGCTAACAATGTTAACAGTCATGTTTTCTTTAAGGAAATTCAATTCCCATTCCAGTTGCTTTTCAGACAATTCGAATTGGTCATAAGTTTCGTTATCCATGAATACATGGTCCGATCCACTTGCATACAGATATTGTACACCGCGGTTCTCGATAATGGCACGGCCAATCGTTTCACCTGCACGGAATGTACGCTCTACTGTATTACCGTTACGCAAGTTCTTAAGCTTGGAACGAACAAATGCTGCGCCTTTACCTGGCTTAACGTGTTGAAAATCAATAACGGTAAAAATATCTCCTTCTACCTCTACGGTCAAACCTGTTTTAAAATCATTTACTGAAATCACTAAAAATCCCTCCAAAATTCATAATTAATCTAATACATCCCGCTTACTTACAGTACTGTATATTCTTTGGACGAATGGGTCAGCAGCGATATTCCGCTCTCCGTGATCACAATGTCGTCTTCAATACGTACTCCGCCAATTCCCGGCAAATAGATACCAGGCTCCACAGTTACGACCATCCCCGGCTGCATAATATCGTCACTAAGTTTGGACAAACGCGGCCACTCATGAACTTCCATTCCAAGTCCATGACCTGTGCTGTGTCCAAATTGTTCACCATATCCGTAGCTAGCAATGATATCACGTGCCAAGGCATCACATTCCCGTCCGGTCATACCCGGTTTGATATGTGCTAACGTATGTAGCTGAGCTTCCAGCACAATATCATAGATCTCTTTCAGCTTCGGATCCGGTGCTCCGAGTGCAATGGTTCTTGTCACATCTGAGCAATAGCCATCAAGTAATGCACCGAAATCAAGGGTAATGAATTCATTTCCTTGAATTACACGGCTGCTTGCTACACCGTGTGGCATGGACGAACGTTCGCCTGAAGCAACAATCGTATCAAACGATGAAGAAGTTGCACCATGGGTACGCATATAAAATTCCATTTCCAGATCAACATCACGCTCAGTCATGCCCGGTTTGATCACGTTCAGAATATGACTGAATGTAGCATCGGCCAGATCTGCTGCACGTTGCATAACGGCAAGCTCTTCTTCATCCTTGAACATACGGAGGTCTTCCACGGCTTTGGAAATTGGAACTAACACTGTCGGCTTAAGTGCTTCTGCATATGAGGTGTACGCGCTGAATGGAACATCATCCTGTTCGAAACCGATACGTACCTCTCCACCAGAAGGCAGAAGCTCGCGCGCTGTATCAATGAACTTAGTTACGTGTTCTACAACTTTAACCCCCACTGCTTGGTCCGCAGCCTGTGTCATATACCTGAAGTCAGTCAGCAGGNNACCAATACATAACCGGACGATCCGGTAAATCCACTTAAATAGCGGCGGTTATAACCGCTGGTTATCAACATTGCATCCAATCCTCGATCCTGCAAAACCTTACGTAGCTTGGAGACACGCTTGTTACCCATTTTCATTCTCCTCTCGAAATAGCCACATTGTATTTTAACGCGCGGTTATCCCCTTGAGAAGTTTTTTCGAGCCGTTAGGCAAGCGCTGTACTTTGCTCACGCTTTCGTTCGTCGGTATACTCGAGCGCCGCTGTGTACCCAATGAACATTCCCCAGAGTAAAAAAATGCAGAACTCACTAATGGCCGTGTTCCACGGTAGCTTGAACGGAGGCTGCATAAGAAACATCTGAGAGCCAGGAATAAATATAACCGACCACCATAAGACGCCATAGACCAACCCTGGCCAGGGTCCCCTCAGCTTGCGCAGAAGAAGTACATACAGCAAGGAAGCTACCACCGAAAATACGATAAACGTCATATATCCCACCAAATGTCCGAGCGCTGTTGTCAAAAAATCATGTATGAAAAAAGGCTCTGCGATAAAGCCAGGGCTGACTTTGGTAAAACTGAACCAATAGACTAGCCAATGAAGCCCTCCCCAAATCAATCCTGCAAAAAAACCTAATTCGAGTGCAAAAAGCCACATATTTGTATGCCCCGATTGTTGTTGATGAGATTTGCTCATAAAATCGCCTCGCTTTCTTTATTTTCAATGCCGAATCATCTCTCGCTCTCTCTAGAAGATAGTATGTACAGCAAAAGGCGATCCAACTAGTAATGTCTTCAAAAATTAGTTACAATGTATTATATAAATCATATTAAATACGAGAAGGTGAATTGGTTGTCCCAGGAAACTCCCAGTTACGGCGGCCAAGCCGTCATTGAAGGTGTCATGTTCGGCGGCAAGCATATCAATGTAACAGCCGTACGACGAAAGAATCAGGAATTCACATTTTTGGAGGGACCAAAAAGAGATAAGAGCTGGGTCACGAAACTGCGCAAGATTCCGCTGCTTCGCGGCCTTGTCAGTATTATAGATGCCAGCGCTAAAGGCTCTAAGCACTTGAATTATTCGGCCGAATCCTACGCTGAAGATGAATTGGAACCAGAAGATCTGGAGAAGGAAAAATCAAAGCCGAAGAAAAAGGATGAAGGCTGGAGCCTTGGAATGATTTTTGGTGTTGCTGTTATGGGTATTCTATCCTTTTTGTTCGGAAAGCTCGTTTTTACGCTTGTTCCGGTTTTTGTAGAGGATTTTTTATTTAAAAATGTATTTGATAACTACGTACTGCACAACCTCATAGAAGGCGGCATCAAAATGATTCTCTTGCTGGTCTATTTATGGGCGATTTCTCAAACACCTGTGATCAAGCGACTGTTCCAGTATCACGGTGCCGAACACAAAGTCATTAGCGCCTTTGAAGCAGGCGAAGAACTGACTGTTCAGAACGTTCAGAAATACAGCCGTCTGCATTACCGCTGCGGAAGCAGCTTTATGATGCTAACGATTATCCTCGGGGTGATCATTTACTCCGTAGTGCCATGGGATAATCTTTGGGAACGTGTTATCCAGCGGATAATCTTGTTGCCAGTCGTAATTGGCGTATCGTTTGAAGTTCTGAAGGGAACCAATGCTGTAAGAGATGTTCCAGGCCTTAAATATCTGGGTTACCCAGGATTGTGGCTGCAACTCCTTACGACCAAAGAGCCAAAAGACGATCAGGTAGAAGTATCTATTGCCTCTTTTAACCGTATGCGTGAGCTTGATGCTGCGATTGAAGCAAGAGGATATACGGAGGCAAGTGTGTCAAGCGGCATATTGGATCCTGCGAAAGGATGAGTGATCTATGATCAGGCATGCTTTAATTTTTTGGATTGCGGTTACGCTTGCGATTTTCGGTTTTGTGATTGGAGTCTTGACTGCACCCTTCTATACGCTGTCGAAGCTGATTCTCCCCTTAGTATTGTTCGCGATCATTTATTATGCTTACAAAAAAATGGGGCCAGGAAAATATGCTCACAGTAGCAGTGGATCTAAGGTTAAAGTGAAGCCTTCCCAGAAGACCATGTCAAAGGTAGCAGGAATTCGCAAGACTCAAGCTGCTCCAGGCAAACGCAAAAGCTCT
>DJUJ01000038.1:0-1134 GCA_002438345.1 Paenibacillus sp. UBA6285 | reverse complement strand
GAAGAAACGACGTTGTCGTCATCGCCAAAAAAGCATCTCCACGTTATAAGTAACGTGTGGGATGCTTTTTTTCTCATGTTTTTTTGAATTGTGCTCGTTATCTTGGCCGCCACTCCTTAAAGAAATCTTCCCCTGCCTTTATTCCGGCCGCATACAATTCATCGCTTTGCGCTTTCGTAATTTCAAACTGAGTCGTACCAATACCTAGGGTAGGAATTTTTACCGTGCGAACAAATTTATCCCCTTCAATATATCGCTCATCATGAGCAGAGAGCATCGTGGTTACCATAGCCTGCAGCATACTGAACGGTCCTCTAATTCTGTGTGGCTGCGGATCAGTCTTACCTACCGTTTGATAACCTACCGTAGGAATTCTGCTCCCTGGTTGTTTACTCCCCTCACCTTTCCCGTCAAATATCCACAAAGGGAAATTACTCAAGAGCCCACCGTCCACAACATACACAAACTGCTCTGTAAAAGATTTCCCTCTAGCGGCTTGCCCATTTAGTCTTAGCATGACTGGATCAAAAAAATAAGGAATGCTGCAGCTCATTCGCACAGCCTTGGCTACTTCAAAATGCTCTGGAGAGATCCCANNCAAGACCAATATCCTTCCATTTGTGATATCGGATGCGATGATAGATAGTTTGCCGGAAGGCAGATCACGGAAGGTGACGATTCCTTTTTTCAGCAATAGTGTTCTTACCCAGGACTCCAAGGCTTCTCCAGAATATAATCCCTTCTTCAACATCACACGCAGCGCGGGACCTAGAATGGCAGTGTTATAGATGGGGGCTCGCTTCAGAAACGATGAAAAGGACGTGTCTTGAATCATCCGGCTCATTTCCTCACCTTCATAACCCGCAGCCAGCAAAGTGGCTACAATCGAACCTGAGGAGGTTCCTGCTACCCTTTTAAAAGTCCAGCCCGCCCTTTCAGTAGCTTCAACTGCTCCCGCGAGGGAAATTCCCTTTACGCCTCCCCCTTCAAATACTGCGTTAATCTCCATACACACAAATCCCCCGTTTCCCATAGATTCTATTGCTTATCTATGAGCACGGGGGAACATTCATGACTCCTTATGAATAACAGCTATCTTATTAGGACTTAAAATAAAATGTCAATAAACTCGAC
>DJUJ01000120.1:2733-10947 GCA_002438345.1 Paenibacillus sp. UBA6285 | reverse complement strand
AAATATAAGGATAATGTATAGCGTGAAACTTATACATTCTTATATTTAGAAAAAAGCTGCCTCATTCGTAGAAGGACTCTACTTATGGTTCAGCTTTCATCATTAAGATTGTGGATTTTCTGCGTTTTGAGTATTTTGATTATTTTGAGGCTTTTGTGTGTTTTGGGGCTTCTGGGACTGACTTTGTGGCGGTCTGCTTTGAAATTCCTTTTTGGATTTCTTCCCCTGCGAATCCTTCGCCCGGTGATTTCGGCTTTGATGTTCTCTCAAGGGTCTATCCTTAGCAGAAGTCATCTCTTTAAATGCAGCAGATGAATTCGAACCTTGCTTAGATGACGTTTCTTTAGAGGAGAACTCTTTTTCTGTAGCCGCTCCATCATTATCTTCAGCTTCTAGCTCCGAATCGTCTTCCTCACTCGGCTCTGGTATTTCTTTGATCAGAATATCCTTGAACAAACCTTCTTGTGGTACCTCTTTTAATTTATGCAACACAAAATATGCGCAGCCAAAATTGCAATATTCATTAATATAATCGACCATGCCAGAAATCGCTGTATCCCGATTCACCTTAGGGTGGTTATCCCGGTAAAAGCCTTTCAAACGCAGCTGACTGTAACCCCAGTCACCAATAATGTAGTCGTATCTTTCCAGCACTTCGCTATATCTTCCGCGAAACGCCTCCGGATTCCAACCATCCTTATGATCTAACATTAGTTCGTAGCCTTTTCCGCCTATAACGATCAAACCTTTTGTCGCCTGCCTTTCTTTGGGGGTCTTTACGTTGATTATGCCGTCATTTGCGAGAAAAATTGGGCTTTCGGTCGCTGTTGTTGATTAATTTCTTTTATTTGAACCGCATTCAGCGGTTGAAATTAATCAACAAAGGCGAACGCTAACGCTCCTACAGCTCCAACATTTCTCTCCAATGACTCAAATCAACGGTTTTTTATGTGTAACCTAGGGGTGGGGAGCCTCAGATCGCTCCGCTCCTTCTGCCCCCTGCTACCTTGAAAAATAAAAAATTAACTAGAAGAAACCGCACGCTCCTCACGAGCTTGAGCGGCAGACTTCACCTGCTCATGCGCACGATAAGAGCTTCGAACAAGCGGGGCTGATTCCACATGGCTAAAGCCACGCTTCAATCCCTCTTCCTTAAGCAGCGCAAATTCCTCTGGTGGATAATATTTCTCCACATTCAAATGCTTTGGAGAAGGCTGCAAGTATTGTCCTAAAGTCAATATATCACAATTTACGGCTCGTAAATCATCCATTGCTTGTAAAATCTCATCCCACTCTTCACCGACTCCAAGCATAATGCTTGATTTGGTAGGAATGTCAGGCTTTATTTCCTTGGCTCTGCGCAGTAGCTCCAACGAACGGTGATACTTCGCTTTAGCCCGGACACGATCTGACATCCGTTCCACCGTCTCGATATTATGATTAAGAATGTCTGGATTACTGTTCATGACAATCTCTAGACTATTCCGTTCTCCCAAGAAGTCTGGAATAAGTACTTCAACACTACATAACGGAAGGCGTTTACGAATTGCCGCTACCGTCTCAGCAAAAATTTGGGCGCCACCATCCGCAAGATCATCGCGGGCCACACTGGTCACCACGCAATGGCGAAGGTTCATTCCCTCTGCAGCTTCTGCTACACGTTCAGGCTCCTGCAGGTCTAGCTCTGTCGGCAGCCCTGTATTCACAGCGCAGAAACGACATGCGCGAGTACATATATCACCAAGAATCATGAAGGTAGCCGTTCGGTTTGCCCAGCATTCGTAAATATTCGGACACCTAGCTTCTTCACATACGGTATGTAAAGTTTTGGAACGCATCATGCTCTTGATTTCCTGATAGTTATCACCGGTAGTTAGCTTGATTCTAATCCAATCCGGCTTAGGTTGCTTTGCTGTTTTATTCGTCAAAATAATAACCCCCGCTTCCTCCTGAATGTGATGCTGCAGATGAAAGATGCTGCCTCATATTATACCATGTGCGCTTTACAATTGCCTGTTTTTGTGAAATATGCAAGGCATGCCAACTTAGATTCTTGCGGAGAATTTACTGGTACCTTTAGACAAGAACGGATAAAAAGTAGCTTTTTGCTTCAATCTATAACAAAAGCTTCAACCGAAGTGCCTGCATTCAATCCTACACCCGGACAAAAGGAGGCTGTTATCTTGCTGGCCCTATTTAAGAATACTAATAACCGGAGAACTATGTTGTGTCTGTCCGCGGCCGCTATCCTTTGGGGTGGTTTAGGCCTTCCCGTTCCAGCAGCTGCAGTACAGGCTACAGTCCAACCGGTGGTAAGCAGCGGCGGCGATCCCGTTCATGCTAGCAAGGAATCCATATGGTCTGCCCGTAGGGGAATTTATGATCAAATGAGTGCAGCCACTGGAATCCCTTGGTTTAGATTCGCAGCCATTGATCAATATGAACGTACCATCGCCAAAAAAGGGTCCTCAGACAAGCCCGTCACCAAACGTCTTACACGCATCACAATTCCAGCACCCGTATGGTCCGGTCCACTTAACCCGGATCAGGAGGATACTTCCCCGGAATCCATCACCTTCTTTAGCGGCTTCGGTCGTGATGGCTCAGGAGATGGAATCGCTGATCCAGAGAATGACGCTGATGTTCTATATAGTATGGCTAGACACTTACAGAAATATGGTGATTCATCTAATGATTTCAGTATCGGTATTTGGGAGTATTATCACAATGGCCGTGCCTCTCAGCGCATCGCTCAGTTCGCCAGGTTATATGAACATTTTGGACGGCTTGACCTATCAGGTAATGCTTTTCCGCTTCCCTTAAGTAATTCTTATTCTTATCGTAGCACTTGGGGAACCGGTAGAAACTGGGGTGGAGCTCGTATCCACGAAGGGACTGATCTCTTTGCACCACAAGGTATGCCGGTACGCAGCACCTGCTTTGGCTTAGTGGAAACTAAAGGCTGGAACCGCTATGGTGGCTGGAGAATCGGGATTCGCGATATCGAGAACCGTTACCATTATTACGCCCATTTATCCGGATATAACAAATCTATTTCTCGTGGAGATATCGTCTCACCAGGTGAAATCATTGGTTGGGTCGGTAGCTCAGGTTACGGTAATCCAGGAACTCAAGGGAAATTCCCCCCACATCTACATTTTGGTATCTATCGTGACCGTGGGATTACCGAATGGGCCTTTGATCCATTTCCATTGCTTAAACAATGGGAGAATCAGGAGTATAGAGACCTAAAGAACAAAAATAAAAAGAGTGCTACAAACAAGGAAAAACGCCTTCAGCGTCCCTAAAGGACGGTAAGCGTTTATGCGAGAAATATNNTTATACTTTCTTATATTTTTAAGAAGAAACGGCTTCACCATCCTTTTGAGATGACACCCGTTTCTCAATGAAAATAGGACCCCTTTCTTTTGAGAGGGGCCTTATACCATCTTAATACAACATTAAACAGCCAAACGGTTCAATGCTTACTATAAGCTTGTTAGTATTTTTAAAAGTTGCTCCTGACAGTAAATCGGTTAGCACATTCTTATCCGAACGATATGCATTAAGCTCAAACTCATACGTGTTCGGAGAATTATTAATAATTAACCCTATCTTCTCTTGACCCACACTCCGCATATAACCGAGGACATTACGGAGTTCATCCGTGAACCAAGGACGAAACGTACCTTTTCGTAGAATATCACAGCTTTTTCTTAGGAAAATCAGTTCCTGATACCACTTCAGTAGCGCTGTATTCTGAGTTCGCTCTTGCCATATCATAGCTTTTCTACAGTGAGGGTCCGTGGCTCCTTCCATCCCAACCTCATCCCCATAATAGATCATCGGAATACCGATATAAGTCATCTGAAAAAAAACGGCCAACCTCATTCGCTGTATTGCGGTGCTCTCGCGGTCCCAGCCACGTCCCCCTTCCTTACATGCTGTAAGAAAACGCAGCGTATCATGACTGCCAATTAACTGAAACATAGCCGAATTCGCCTGGTCATTATACAACGCCTCCTGATGGAGTACTTGCTCCATAAAACGATCCGGCCCTGTTGACTGCTCCGCAAAGAATTCCAGCACGGCATCCCGAAGCACATAATTCATGCCACCATCAAATTGATCCCCTCTAAGCCAAGGCCCAGAAGCATGCATTATCTCTCCGATGAGTAGGATTTCAGGAAATTCAGACTTGAGCTCTTGCCGAAATCGTAACCAAAAAGCCGGGTTGACCTCATTCGCTACATCAAGACGCCAGCCATCGATCTCTGTTTCACGAATCCAATACTTGGCAACTTCAATCATATAATTAGCCGTCTCAAGATGATCCATATTCAACTTAGGCATATGCGCTTCAGCTTTAGCGAATGTCTCATAATTCGGTGCAGGCGTCTGTGTAACGGGAAAAGAACGAATAAAGAACCAATCTTTATACGGGGACTGCTCGCCTTTTTCCATCACATCTTTAAAAGCAAAGAATTGATCTCCCGAATGATTAAACACGGCATCCAAAATGACCTTAATTCCATGACGATGTGCCTCACTGACCAGCGTCTTCAATCCATCTACATCCCCAAAGGCAGGATCGATCTTATAATAATCAGAGGTGTTATATTTATGCTCGGAAGGAGACTCAAATACAGGCGTCATGTAAATAGAGTTCACACCAAGCTGCTGTAGATAAGGTATTTTGTCCATAATGCCCTTTAGAGTTCCACCATTATAGCTGCTAGGATAAATTTGATAGGTCACCGCATCCTGGCTCCATGAAGGTAACTTCAAAGCCTCAGAATGGTGGAGGTATGCATATTGAAAAGAACCTGCACGTTCCCGATTCTCCGACGCACCCCTCTCTCCATACCAGACATACTGCCCCGTAGCATTCGCTATATGAAATAGATATCTGCATCTTCTAGTGCCAGTGTGAATAATTGCTTCATGAATCTCATAAATACCAGCCGACCCAATCCGCTCCATCTGTAAAGGAACTTCCTGTCCTGGAGAATCATAACGGTCTGAGTGGATAACGGTACAGGATAATTGCTGGCCAGCTTGTGTGAATAGTCTGAGCTTCAGGATACCCATGCCTACAGGATAGGCAAATGGATCTTCACTCGTATGATATAAAAACCATGATTGAGACATAACTTATGGACTCCTTCTATACTTTTATCGTTCTATCTATCTGATCTTAGAGGGACTGCTAAATTTGTGTTATTATGGTTACAAATACCGTTTTCAAGTTATGAGGGACGACGATGAAAGTAACGATTTCTGATATTGCTAAAGCAGCCAATGTGGCCAAATCTACTGTATCTAAAGTACTAAATGATTCCCCAAAAATATCACAGGATACGAAACAAAAGGTTCGAGAGATTATGAAGCAAATGAACTACACACCAAGCAGTATTGCTACTGGGTTAGCCAGACAAAGCAGCTGCAATATCGGTCTACTGGTCGATATGTCTAAAGAAAGTGAGTTTCTAAACCAATTCTTCTACAACATTATTGGTGGAGTAGAGAGCGTAATTGCACCTTTAAAATATGAGCTGACCATTTCCAATGTGCAACATAGTAGTCCGGAAGGGCATTTTCTAAATAGACTTGTGTTTAGCAAACGTGTCGACGGCATTATTGCCAACAACTCTGTGCTGACAGAAGAGCTATCTGAAGAACTGAACCAACTGAAGTTTCCTTACATCTCCATTGGAGAGATTATAGCCCCCGGAAGTTGGGTTGATTTCGATAATGAAGCAGGCGGCAGCATGCTGACCGAGCATCTCGTCGAACAGGGTTATTCTAAAATAGCCTTCATAGGCGGGCAGCAGCAGGAAAAGATTTATACCCATCGCCTAGGTGGATACTTAAGCGCATTACAGCAGACTGACCTTACCGTTCACCAGCAATGGATTATTAACTGCAAGGCAGATGAACATGACAGCTATCATGCTGCACTTGAGCTTCTGCAGCGCGAAGAACGACCAGACTCAGTAGTGTGCATGAACAGTTATGTAGCCTTTGGGGTGCTTCAAGCCGCAAAGGCACTCGGAATTGATGTTCCATCAGAACTCGGCATCGCCGCTTTCGATGAATATCCGCTATCCCGTTATACAACACCTCCTTTAACATCGCTTAATATTGATACGTTCAAGCTGGGTGTATCTTCAGGGCAGCTGCTGATGGAGCGCATTCGTGGCAATGATATGCTCCACAAGCATCTGTTACTAGAACCAGAACTAATTCCCCGTGAATCTACGATGAGAATCAAGTGCTTGACGGAAACTTCGTAATGCATTTGATGCAATAGAATTCCTTATAAAATGGATCAAATTCAATTCTATTGCATTTTGTGCAATGAATAATCTTCAAACTACTTACCAAGGAGCGGCCCCACACGGGAGCCGCTCCTTGTCATCTGAAAGATATTATGATCCACTTGAATAGCAACTCATAGATCTTTCCAACGCTGTACGGTCAGATTCACTGTTTGAGCGCCACCTGCTGGAGTTAGCGTTCGATTGGAAATGTCCGATCCGTTCGAGTTTACCTCCACATTAGTCCAAGCGCCCCGTGTAATCTTATATTGCACCGCTGTTCCTGCTGGTAAGCTCAGTGTGATGGAATACACACCATCACTACCTTTTGTCAGTTGATAGGCTGGATCCGCTGCATTCCAGCTGTTGAAGGTACCCGTAAGATACACAGGTCCGCTCGCCGGAGTAGACGTTGGAACGTTTACACGGAACGTAACACTGTCTGCTTGAGGTTCCCCTGCGCTGATACTACCGTTCACCAGACTCCAGGTTCCAGCAGAAAAATGATAATTACTGCCGCCATTGCTATCCCATGTACCACTGCCATTATTAAAGGCTGCGGTCAGTCCGGCTGCAGTGCCGAGCTGAATTGTGATCGACTTGTATCCTGGGAAAGAAGAAGCTTGAAGCTGTTCACCAGGAGCCGTCGTCCAGACTGTCGCCCCGTCCAGCTTGTAATGAATGTACGAGCTGCTGTAAGCCGTATTCTTATAATAGATCGTTGCAGTGTTGCCAGTCGGTGTAGCCGTTGGGGTTGGGGTTACTGTCGGCGTTNNGTGTTGGTGTTGGCGTTGGTGTCGGTGTCGGTGTCACTGGTCCACCCGACGTAATACTTCCTGTTGGCGTATAAGTCCAGGTACCAGTACCGAATAAATAGTTGCTACCCCCGTTACTGTCCCATGTGCCACTGCCATTGTTAAAGCATGCTTCAAGCTGGCTGGCTGAACCGATATTAATCGTTATTTTGTTGTATCCTGCTACATCAGATACAGGTATAGCCACACCCGGAGCTGTCGTCCATGTTCCTCCTACTGGGCGATAATGAATATAAGGCGAGGTATAACCTTGCTTATAGTAAATCGTGACACTGTTCCCTGCTGGTGTTGTAATAGATGCAATCGCACTAAGAAGAGATAGATTGCCTGCGGCATCAAATGCTTTTACCGTGTAGTTATAGGTAGTGCTAGCGGATAATCCATTGTCAGTATAGGAAGTGGTTGCCGTTGTGCCTACCTTGACACCATTACGATAAACTTCATATCCAGTTACGCCTACGTTGTCGGTAGAAGCCGTCCAGCTGACCAAAGCGCTAGATGCGTTCTGAACGGTTGCGGTTACGTTGGTTGGAGTAGTTGGGGGAACAGTTTCTGTTGGTTGTTGTTGTTTCGCATAGATTTTGGCTGAATTCGCACCTACGGTTACAGTAATTTGCTTTCCGGTTACTCCGCCCGATTGTATGNNCACTGTATCTGCAGTATTCAGCTGATTGTACAAAACTGTCCCTGCGGTCAAACTACTCTCAGCGCGC
This sequence comes from Paenibacillus sp. UBA6285, assembly GCA_002438345.1. Lineage (GTDB taxonomy): Bacteria > Bacillota > Bacilli > Paenibacillales > Paenibacillaceae > Paenibacillus_AQ. The sequence continues at coordinate 3,099 of DJUJ01000120.1, read as the reverse complement.
AGTGGGATGGTTACCGTTTGCGAACCATTAGATTGATTACTGAATACGGAGATAGCCTCTTGGCCTTGATTAGTTCCACTGTCGATACGACGTGAGAAAGCATATAAGTTCTGTGCAGCCCACATTTCACGTTGAGTACCTGTACGTAGTGCTGGGTTATTTTTACGAATCTCATTAAGTTTGGTTACGTGTTTGTAGGTGCTGGCATTTTCATTAAAATAGTTCTCAATCATGTTTCCGCTTGCATCCCGTTTCACCATAGACCAACGGTTCCAAGTATCAGCAATACCGCCCGTCATAATCTGACTGTTGCCATTGCCTTTGTTCTGCTCTGTCCCTTGGAAGACAACCGGTGTTCCTCGAACA
>DJUJ01000120.1:0-2722 GCA_002438345.1 Paenibacillus sp. UBA6285 | reverse complement strand
GTATCTACACTTCCCCCGGCTTCTGTAAGAAAACGGTTGCGGTCATGATTATCAATAAAGGTAACCATGTGATTGGCATTCCCATTGTAGTAGGAATCCTGTGCCAAGGTGCTTTTGATATTGGACTCAAAAGACTGCCCATAAGCAAAGCTGTTAAGTACGGAGAAGAACATTGGGAAATCGAGCATGCCCCACTCCTTGTTGTTTCCGACCCAACGTGAGACAAATTCAGCATTACCGTCGAAATTCTCACCAAATGTATTAACGCCCAGATAATTTTGTAGTTCACCAATATCTGTTGGCTTCATCAGCTTGGCAGCATCCACACGCGCACCGTCAGCGCCTGTATAATCAAACCAGCCTTTGATAGAATCGAATATCGCCTGCTTAGCCGCAGGAACATCGAAATCAATGTCATCTAGCCCGCCCAAATCATGATTTTCTAAGTAATCCTGCGCCCACTGATCATATCTTCCATCCGCTAGAGACCAGTTAATATCTCCATTATGGTGGTACCATGCTGGATTATTGAACGGAGCCACTGGCTGCAATGATGGGATATCGTAATAGGCTTGGGTACCAAGCATATAATCACCGATGTGGTTTGGCACAACGTCAATCACTACTTTGATGCCAAGCGCATGTGCGGAATCTACAAGCTCCTTCAGCTTCTCCTTAGTTCCGAAGTATGGATTGGCAGCGTTAGGGTTCTTAACGTTGTATCCGTGATAGGCTGTATTTTTACCGGTACCATTGTTTTCCCGGTTAGTCATTTGTGGCTCAGCCACTGGGGAAATCCAAATCGCGGTATAGCCCATATTTTTAATATATGATAGCTTGTCGATAATCCCCTGCCAGTCTCCGCCTTTCATATAACGGAAATCTTCTTCAGAGTTTTCTCCATAGCGAATTGCCGCACCAGTAGCATTGTTGGAAGTGTCTCCATCATTAAATCGGTCAACCATAATCTGATAAATAGTGTCGTTCTCATTAATCGTGCCGATGCTGGCCGCTTCAGCCTTTTGCGGTGTTAAGACAAACAAATTAATCACGGTAGAAAGAAGAATAGATGTAATTAGAACGGGTACATACCATAACTTACGTTTCATTGCGTGCATCTCCCTCTCTTATTAAAGCGTATTCACAACACTCTAAAACCTACTTCCTTGATTAAAAACCAACCCTGCCCAGTGATGTCTTTAACACAAAAACCAATAATTTTAGGGAAACCGGTTTCCCAACTAAAAATTACCATGATTGTGAATACGTTGTCAAGGCATAAAAATTAAACTTCACAAGAAAAAGAGCCTCCATAATTGGGGCTCTTTTGGGTTGATTATTCACCTTTTACGCTCAGCTTCCTACACTCTGAATAAAATGCAATACTTCATTCATGATTCGGTCCTTATCTTCACAATGACAGACCATATGACCACTGTTATCCACCATCAGCACCTGTTTTCGGGTCGTAGGGATCGTATGCTGCAGGTAGTCAGCACTTCTAGTCTTTACCAGATGGTCTCGCTTACCCTGCACGATCAGGGTTGGAGTCTCAATATGCGGATAGATTGAAAAACTCTCCCGGACCAGTCGTTGAAACTCTCTCGTCGCCTTTGGGGGCGTTGAAGTGAATTTGCTAATATAAGTTTTTAGCATGGAGATGCTCGTAAGAGTCTTAATAATTTCCACGGGATTCAGCGGAAATACGGGAGTGGACAATAAAGTAAGAGATTTGATCCAGGGTTTATACCGTACAGAAAGATGAGAAGCAATAAGAGCACCGGTTGAAAAGCCGATCAGATGAACGCCTTCATCCGTCTTTAACAGCTCTGTCAATTCATCTTCAGCACTCTGCTGCCAATCATGTCTATCCGAATGCAGCAAATCATTCCTACTGCCCCCATGCCCTTTCAGGGTAAACGTTCTGGAACGGTAATTATGCTGCTCCATAAACTGGGACAAGGGAGAGATCTCATGCTCACCTCCGGTAAAGCCATGAATAAATAAACAACTTTCCATAATTGTCCCTCTTTTCACATTCCAATCTGACTTGCAACTTTATTGTATAATGCCAATCCCCTTTATTTTCTATGCATTCCATCCTTTTATGTAAAAGCTTAACCCAAATGATGTCAAGCTTCAGCACTGTTATAGGTTGTTGAAAGGTCATCCCGCTGGTAGCCGAGCTTCCAAGGTTATTATTCGTTGGCTGCTCAGCAAGAAAACCCGCAATCCATGATAGGAGAGCGGGAGTCTAGGAACATGATGATCCATTTTCGAGAAAAAGTATCCCTTAATTTCCTCCGTTTATACCTTTATCGCCTTCTTCTGTATGATCCGCACCTGTATTCAAAGAATCGGATGCAGCTGGAGACTGGTTGCTTTCCTTCTGGCTATTGTCAGTAGTATCCTTGCTCTGATCCGATACTCCGTTCTTATCCCCGCTTACTGAAGGTGCAGGAATAGCAATTCCCGGGGCACTACTTCCGTTGGCTCCGACAGGCTGACCCTGATTATCGTAGTAATACATAGGCACGTCTCCGACGACCATCAAATAAGACACAGGAATTTCCGTATCCACTACTTGCGGCTCCATGTCAAAAGGAATGACCACAGCGACCTCCGTCACAATGTGGATATAGACCTCCACTAGAATCATATTGATTCCGGCATTTTGCTGGCGGGTGCTGAGTTCAACCTTAACAGCACCTTGCGGCTCAAT
>DJUJ01000205.1:2964-5947 GCA_002438345.1 Paenibacillus sp. UBA6285 | reverse complement strand
TTAAGCAAGTGAAATCATTGTATGACGACAAAGTTATAAAGTCGGATTTCGTTGATTCGCAAAAAACCAATTTCACGTTATCTTTAATCACTTCCCCTTCGGATTATCTTCTACGTCGCAGCTTATATTATGATAACGGAAAAATCTATCAAAAGCCGCATTCAGCCGACCAACAATCAGGTGTATCCTTTAGCGTGACCAGAGAGCTAGCGATGAATGCAAATTCTACGGTCAAAGGGGAAGCGTGGAATTTCATGAAGTTCTTAATGTCGGAAGAGATGCAGTCGTCCTTCNNTAAGGCGGTCAATGATAAAGCTATTAAAGATTTAGTGAAGCAAGGGGTCGTTAGTCATCCTAAGGCTGGCAAGGCCATTGAAGCATCCGAAGAGAATCTTCAACCATTTAAGGAAATGGTATCTGAGGCTCGTTTAAGAAATTATGGATACAATGACGAGCACAACATGCTTCCAACGATCATCGCAGAGGAAGCGAAAGCATTCTTCACTGGCCAGAAATCTGCCGGAGCCACCGCTAAGCTCATACAGAACCGGATAATGATCTATTTAAATGAATAAGGAGCAGCGGCATGGAGTAAAGCTGTGGAACGAAGAGGCTAAATCTATTAATGCTAGTCAATCCTCATGAAAGATAAAGGGAGAACAAACGTGAAAAAATCTACCGTTTTTTTAATGGCAATGGTTATGGTTATGGTTATCGTTACTGCGTGTAGCAGCCCGAGTAATGGTAGCGGAAGAGAAACAAATACATCTACAGAGGGAAAAGGAGACACTTCGGCAGGGAAAGATGGCAAGAAGATCAACACGGAGCAAAAAACGATCGTTGTTTCTACCTTTTATCACGGGGATTTCTTCTTGGAAGCAAAGAAGAGATATGAAGCGAAGTACCCTCATATTACAATCGATGTTCAATATGTTGAATCTACGGATGCAGATGCTGCGGCTAAGCTGGAAAAGTACGAGAAAACGATAGGAACGGCAATGTTATCGGGTAAAGGACCTGATCTGATTGATATGGATCAATTGCCAACCGAGAGCTACGTAAACAAGAAGCTGCTAGCTAATTTGGGCACTATGATGGATCAGGACGACACTTTTAATAAGGACGACTATTTCAATAATATTTTTGAAGGAATCAAAGTAAATGGTGGATTATACGGAATGCCAATGGGCTTTTTCGTTTACGGGCTTATTGGCAATGAAACGATGATCGAGAAGAGTGGCATAAAAGTCGACGACAGCAATTGGGATTGGAGCCAATTTGCCAACACAACGAAGGAAATTAGCGAGACTGTGAACGGCGGAGCATCGGGGCTAGCTGTAGGTGGTTCAGGAGGTATAATTACAGCGGATTTTAAAATTAGTAAATATGTTAGTGAATTTGTTAACGACCAGTATGCTACATTTGTAGATCAAGAAAGCGGGAAGGCAAATTTTGAATCCACTGCTTTTATCGATTTGCTTAAGGAAGTAAAACGTTTAGTGGATGAGAAAGTTATTGATCTAGCAGCGAGTAATGTTATTTTTCGAGAAACTCAAATCAACTCCCCCGGCGACTATGTACGTGCGCTGAAGGAGAGTCAATTTTACCCGAATAACTCTGATTTCAAGTCTAAGCTTTACTTAAGACCGAATGGAAGCGGACAGGAAGCAGGGGGTTATTTTAGAACATATCAAACGGTAGGCCTTAATGCGAAGTCTGAAGTTAAGGAAGAGGCGTGGCACTTCTTGAAATTTATGATGTCTGAAGAGATGAAGGATGCAGCAAGCAGTACAGGATTTCCATTAAATAAAAAGAACTACGCACTGATTGCCGAAAAGGCATTGGAAAAAGGAAAAGTGGAGTCTGATCAGTCGATCGGACCGTTAAAAGGAGTCGTATATGACATTACGCAAGAGGACATCGACGAGCTGGAAAAGTTTCTGGTCAACGCGAAGTATCCCGTACAATTCAAGGAATCAAAAATCAATGAAATCATAACAGAAGAGGCCCACGCTTATTTCATGGGGCAAAAATCGCCCGAAGCGGTGGCAGGGCTTATTCAAAACAGGGTGACCACTGTATTAAACGAATAGGAAAGAAAATAGCGATGGGCCCTGAACAGTTGGTGCAGGGTTCATTCTCTTTTTCGGAAATGGTGAAGGAGGTATAAAGGTGAAAGACAATCTTTTCTGTAGAAAAATAAGGGGCAAGCTGCACCATGACTGGACCGTTGCAGCTCTGTTTCTGGCACCAAGCCTGATCGGTTTTTCAATCTTTTATCTCGTTCCGTTCGGCATGGGATTTCTTTATTCGTTCCAGGATAGTACGGTCGATGGTTCATTTGTTGGATTTGATAATTACGATACATTGCTTGCAAGTTCTTCCTTCCGCAAGGCAGCAACGAATACGTTTCTGTTCACAAGTGTGAGCGTGCCCCTCATGATCTTGTTGTCGTTGTTGCTTGCTCAGTTGTTAAACAAAAGGTTATTTCTTCGGAATTGGCTACAAACTGCTTTTGTATTGCCACTTGTCGTACCAGTAGCATCTATCGNNTCGTTATGATCTGGCAAATGCTATTTGACTGGAATGGCACCTTAAATACATGGTTGCAGAACTTCGGTCTGGAGCGGATTGATTGGATGAAATCGGAGTGGTCAATTGGTGTGCTGGCCATCATATATACGTGGAAAAATATTGGCTACAACATCATTTTATTTCTAGCTGGGCTACAGAGCATTCCCAAAGACTACTATGAAACGGCAGATATCGAAGGAGCGAGTAGTATTCATAAATGGTTCCATATTACACTCGTTTATTTGACCCCGACGATGGTTTTTGTTGTTCTGATGTCTATTATTAATTCATTCAAAGTGTTTCGCGAAACGTATCTGCTTGCAGGCGATTATCCACATGACCGTATTTATATGTTGCAACATTATATGAACAACATGTTTCTTTCTCTCGATGTTCAGAAGCTGACTGC
>DJUJ01000205.1:2677-2902 GCA_002438345.1 Paenibacillus sp. UBA6285 | reverse complement strand
TCGATGTTCAGAAGCTGACTGCTGCTGCTGTGTTAATGGTAGGCTGCATTCTTATTTTTGTAATGATGATGTTAGCTGTCGAACGTCGTTTGAGGGATTCCATGGAATAGGCAAGGTGGTGGGAAAAATGACTTTCATTCGTAAGCTTACTCTATCATTAATTATGGGTGTGCTGGCCATGATGATGCTGTTACCGATAGTGATCACTGTCTCCAACTCATTCAT
>DJUJ01000205.1:0-2575 GCA_002438345.1 Paenibacillus sp. UBA6285 | reverse complement strand
AGGAAAGGACGAATTTATTAATGTAAAGCTGATTCCTGATTGGGTATCTTTCCGTCAATATGCGGAGGTGCTGGTTCACAAACCTGTGTTCCTCCAAATGTTTTGGAATTCTGTGTTTATGGTCGTACCAATTATTGTTGTTCAAGTGCTGGTTGCGTCATTAGCTGCCTATGCGTTTGCAAAGTTGAGGTTTCCGGGACGAGACAAGTTGTTCCTTCTATATGTTGTAACTATGCTTATGCCATTTCAAGTGACACTCGTGCCCAATTATATCATTGCCGATAAGCTGGGGCTTTTGAATACAACCTCAGCAATTATATTGCCGGGTATATTCAGTGCTTTCGGTGTATTTATGCTCAGACAGTTCTTGATGCATATTCCTAATTCTTATATCGAAGCGGCCAAAATAGATGGGGCGAGCCATTTGAGAATTTTTTATCAAATTATTATCCCGCTTGTTCAACCCGGTATTGCTGCGCTCGTCGTTCTATTATTCGTTGATAATTGGAATATGGTTGAGCAGCCGCTTATCTTTCTTGAAGATGCATTTAAACAACCGTTGTCGCTGTATTTGTCACACGTTAATGAGGAGGCAAGGGGAATTGCCTTTGCTGCATCTGTTTTATATATGACTCCGATGGTGGTGTTGTATCTGTATTCTGAATCTTATTTTGTACAGGGCATTCAGCTATCAGGAGTTAAAGGCTAGTCTATTTACGGGGGGATATGAATGGAAATGCAATCTGCCAGTGAACCGGTATCTGGACGCAAAAGGAGGATTCGCATCTTCTTTGGCTTATTTATGTTGTTACTCGTTGCATTCACGCTGTTCAGCAACACTCTAATGGCGTTAACGTTGCCTAAGGTTGTAATGACAACAGCGGGAAGAGGGGAGCTAAATCATACTTTTCAAGGTATGGGAATTGTGAAGTGGAGAGAGGAGGCGGCTTTAACGGGCGCTGCGGGAGGTAAAGTTGAGAAGGTTCATGCCAAGGAAGGCAAGTCTTTTAAGAAAGGAGCGGTACTTGTTGTTTACAACCAACAGACTACCCATCGTCAGATAGAGGATGAGCAGGCATATTCTAGCCAGTTAAATCTTACGTTAGAGGAACAGCAAAATAGTTTTAAGGAAGCTGCGAGAAGCGGGGATGAGCAGACGATCGAAAGCACTATGCGTGCTATGAAGAAGACCGAAATCGACATCGATGTTGAAGGACGGAAAATTCAGAGACTGCAGGAGGATTTGCAAGAAAATAGCGAATTGATTGCACCTTTTGACGGGGTAGTTACGAAGGTTAATGCAGTAGAAGGGCTTGGTTCTAACGAAGGAGAATCTGATGTTATTATCGCGAATGTGAACCTCGGTTTTGAGTTTGAGTTTGCGGCTCCTACGGCATTAATTGATGATCTAGAAAAAGGAGCAAGATTGATTGTTCGATTAGGAGGCAGTAATGCCAGACAAGTCGAGGGGAGAATTGAGGCTATTAAAGATACCGAACCACTTAGTGAATCAGGAAACGATGGAAACACACCTGCTTACAAAGCTATGAATCAACTGGTTATTACTATTGAGGATAAGGAGCTAAAGGGCGGGGAGTTGGCAGAGACCCAGTTGATCAAAACGGTGAATGATATGCTCATAGTGCCGAATAAAGCCATCCACAAAGAAGGAGACAAATCGTACGTATTTGGCGTGGAGGAAAGAATGGGACCGCTAGGCAACAGCTTTTTTGTTAGCAAAACCTACATTACGATCATTGATTCGAATGAAGCTCAATCGGCAATAGAGGGTTTAATGGAGGAGCAACAGATCATCTTGGAGAGCGGTGATCCGCTACAAGAAGGCGATAAGATTCGATTACACTAGCTAATAAACGTGTTTAAACAATTTGTTCAATCCGCGGTTCAATACGTGAACTGGATGTTAAAGTGTTAAACATTGCCGGTGAAGAGTCTTTGGTGTATTTAAGCGGACGGAAAACAGCAGAAGAAGTAGCCAAGCTGATCCAGAATCGGGTAACAACCTATTTAAACGAATAGGAAGATACCAGGAATCAGCCCACATTCGTACGCTGATTCCTATTTCACAGAAGAGGGAAAGTCCAATATAGATTTTATTTTTTTATCGGGAGGTACATTTATGCATAGGCCAAAAAAGACGTGCATGGTAATGGTGCTAAGCGCCGCGATGTTGAGTCCACTCGTTTCCTTTGACGTGTACGGGGCACTCGCAGCGGATTTTTCCGTTTCCCAAACTGCTGCAGCCACGTCTAGCCTGACATTGGATAAACTCAGCTCGGTCACATTGAAGCAGAGCGTCAGTGTGAAGCTGACGGATATGGATATTTTTGCTCAGTCTGACGGGAATATTCTCACATACACGCTTCGTTACAGTAATAACAGTGGCAGTAGAATAGATCTTATCGATTATTTTTCCAAGGTCTCCACGCCGAGTGGCGCAATCGTAAAAGGAAAAGAAGTTACGAGTGATGCTGGTAAAAGAACGGTGCCTGTGAATAGCAGTCAATCCGTGACGTACTATGTGAATATTGGAAAATCGGCACAGGTAAACGGA
>DJUJ01000141.1:8631-9058 GCA_002438345.1 Paenibacillus sp. UBA6285 | reverse complement strand
TGAAACAATCTATAGACCTACGGGAAAATGCTAAGACTTGTACATGTTCGTCAATCCGGGCCAGATCTGACACGAAGCACCACAGGAAGGGCAGCTCACTTGCCCGGCCAAATACGGGATGTGGCGCATGAGCCTGCTTTCTCCTATGTCGGAGCAAAGCTGCTGCAATACGACCAATTCGTTGTCCCTGATCGCCTGGGACGGCGTAATGGAGATAGATTCCTGCTCAGCATGAAATACAGGATCGCTCCGATAAGCCAGTAGCTTGTCGTCTTCAGGGGAAGGCCAAATATAGATATCTTCGCCGCAGGACAGACAAGAGGCCACATATTCGTCGCCTTCACTGAACGTGATTAGAACTTCAGCCGCTCCCCTCCAGCCTCGGTACGCTGCATCGGCCGCGATGACGTACCTCTTCTCTCCGTTG
>DJUJ01000141.1:4172-8608 GCA_002438345.1 Paenibacillus sp. UBA6285 | reverse complement strand
TATAGCTGTTGTAGATATCCATACACACAACCATACCGGCTCGATCCATTAGTGGCTGTAGTTCAACCGGCAACTCATAACCGGCTCCGCTGCTTTCGCACCGATTGGCTTCGAACAGGCCACAAGTCACGAAAATATCCAGCTTGACCTCCAGACTCTGCGATCGACGGGCAATCTCGGCCAGGTAAGGGACTGCGGCCAGTGTGCTTGAATAAATGGTATTTTGATGAAACAACTGCTCCCAATACAATTCAACTGTTACAGCTTCCTCATACTGCTTCTGCAACTGTTTGATCAACTGCGGTACATTCTCAGCAGAGCCGTAGGGACCATCCATTTTGCCCCATACAAGACTGGCCAAATCCAGCATGCTATCCACCTCATTTTATGTTTGTGTAGAAAATGTTGGTACTTACGTAAGTTCAATTTCGATAATTTGGTATGTAATGCTTATTTTGTCTGATGAACATTATCCTTTAATTGTATTTTCTACTATGCAAATGTTTTTAAATTTCATAGCTTCAAGTTTTTCTTTTGTTTGCTGTGTACACATCAACCAGTTGTGTTCATAGTCTTCTTTCGTTCTTATTGCTGTAAAGAAATCGGTATTAATAGGTTGAGGGTTACAAACATCAACATACATGTCAGAATAAATATAAACAATATCAACTTCTTTTTCTGGCAACCATTTTGCTCTCTTAATACGGGGTTTGCCGTTATTTAATGTATGTACTAACGGATTCTCTCTCCATTGTATCTCGTTCACTTTAAGTCCTGAAAAATTTTGAACCAGTTGCTCCGCAATGGAGCGGTGCGTGAACATTCCTTCTTGTAGAGATGCGTTCACACCATATGTTTCTATGAAATCTCCAACTTTTGAACCGATTACACCATATAAGCTTTCATTAGACCACATAGCTTCAATTGATTCATTTTCTTTAGGTTTGGATGGCATATCCTTACCTTTCCATGTTGTCGAAATATTAACATACCCATAATCATCATCTATAAATGACTTCGCATTAATAACCCAACCAGTGACCGACATTTTTCCACCTCATATAAATATCTGAAAATATAAATGAAGCATAGACGACAAACCCGAAACCGACCACAGCTAATAAAATTAAACCACCAAAATTAAAACACAACAGCAATCAATACATCATGCCTTTTTTAATACTCCTTGAGGAGACCCCGAGCAAAGAAAACTCAAAACGCCGACAACTTTTCCAAACACTTAATCATCGTTGTATTTGTAATACTTATCCCTTCCGTTTCCCTGCTGCCCAGACAGCCGCGAAACCGTCCGCGCACTCGCTCTTCTCTTTTTGCTGCCGTTTTTGCAGATTGTCCAGGCTCCCCCAGATCAGTTCCACCAGATGGCGGGTATAATGAGGAGCCAATGACGCTATAATTCCAGAGAGAGCTTGCAGATTCACTGCGGTTTCGAAATCTGTGCGATATTTGTTGAATTTACCGTCCTGGCATCTAAGCAGACAAGCGGTTATCGTCGGCAGCGTCGTCTCGTCAATCCCATACTGCTTAATGAATGCCCCGGCAAAAGCAGCCTGAACGGACTGATGCTCGTCATCTACGCGCTCCATATAGGCCTCCACGAGCGAAAAATAACGTCGATTCGCTAGTCCCAAACCGAATGCGGCATACGTGCCAGGCATACAGGTTTTCTCACCCTCAGTGTCTTCATACCATTCATGTTCCACCATCGCCAGCCGCGCATAAGACTCCAACTTCGGATGCAACTCCTCATACTGCAAAGCATTAGCAAAGAAACGATGGGTTTGCGATTTCGCCAGACCTGGAACAGATACTATGTTTTTAACTTGCGATTTCAGCTTAATCTGATAGCTTCGGAAGAACCCTTTATCCAGCAGGCGACAAATAAAATCTAGACCCTTCGCATAACTGTCCGCACATTCTTCCTTGATTCGAATGGTGATAATCGAGAAAACATCATGAGCCTGACATTCGATCTGTTCATCCTTATAATGGATATCTTTTGTNNCGTTCCACTGCCCTCCTTGATTACCTTGACCGCCCGCGCACTGCCTAGTTCCTTCAGCCTTTCCAGTAGATCGAGTCCATTTTGTCGGCTGTAGTTGGGTTCGTATTTAATAATCATAATGGCCGTTTGCAGAACCAGTTCCATTTGTTTCGGCTCCAAAGCGGTTAAGTCGATACCCTCTTTTATTGTATGTTCAGCTTGCCCCCATCTGGACTTGACACTAAGGAAGTAAATCGGCAAAAACACACTTTCAGCCCACATGCTAAACGCACGAATAAAATTGGAACGATGCTCATCCAACTTTGATTTATTCCCTTTGTTCCGTTCCATCACCAGCTCATATACGCGCAAAATAAAGGCAGTATCCATATCCGGAAACAGCTGCGGATCGACCAGATGCCGAGAGAGAAAGAAGCTCTCCAGCGGATCAGTCGGATAAGACTGGCCTTCCAGTTTATCCTCGATATAGGCATGAATGCGCTGCAACAGAAGCTCACGCTTGCGCTGGTTTACATCGTTCAGTATGGGAAGTGTTTCGGAGCCGCCGACTTCGATGCTAGCTTGAAATCGGTAATTCACCAAGGCACTGACCTCATAAATTTGCAGCTTTTGTCTGATTGCCTTTTCTAGCAATGGTATCAACACATTCTCTATTTCCTGATGGGTCAGCGGGTTTTCCAGACGAGTACCCTTGTGCTGACAGTCTGGTGAACCGTTAATCCAAGAATATAATTTGATTTTCCCATCGCTATACTCAATATGTAGAAGGTCATGAATGCCGATTTGAAGCGAAGTTCGCCCAGTAATTTCGTTTATGTCCTTTTCCTTTTTCTGTTCGATCTGTTGAAACCATTCATCTACTGCACCAAGTATTTCTTCCGCTACCGTGTTGATCAAATGGTTAAAATCGGCATCCAATTTCATTCCGTTTCCACCTTCCTGTGTTTGGTTCTGCTTTCTCCATCTTTCACCAAGATTGGTACACTCCTTGTATTTCCCACTCAAGGGAAATCGAGTTCTGGTGTAATCTTTTGAAAGATCTTCTCTACCTCGGCAGTATGGCTGCGCTCAAGTTCCTGCCATTGAACACACGACAAGAGCACAAACACATGGGTATCCGACAAATAAGAATCCCGAAACAACCGAATCTCAAACTGCTTTTGAATGATATCCGCAATGCCTCGAATCGTTATGTAACGATCGTTAGACGAAAACGTCAGTGGAATCGAATAAATTTCACCCGCGTATGACAGAGACAGTCCTCCATCCACCTCTTCCACGATCACTTCTTCAGGTAAAAATTTACCAAATAAACGGACAATCTCACTATCTTCTTATCGCCAATCCACAATCACCCCGTACACCCAGGAAAACAGATTAGCTCGTACCGACGACAACCCCTCTTCCCTTGCTGCATGCAAGAAGTCCGTCCGATCATGGTCACTGAACACACCCGAATGCCTGTTCAAAAATGAATCAATATCCTCCACACTTCCGTGGAATAGAAATTCCAAATCGTGCTGTTCTATTTGTTTCATCACGCTCACCTCATCAAAGTTCTCGTTTGGCAGCAAAATCAACAACCATCCTGTCTCCAAATCTTTCACAACGTGCTACCATACCCCATCCCGCCAACGGGAAAAAGACGGTGGGGAGCTAGCTCCTACTCCTTACGTCTGTTGATGGAACAGGCATAGCGTGCGACAATCTGTACAAATCTCGATATACAACGTACCTTCAGAACTTTCCAACAATACGTCCCAAGGAAGCGCCGCGAGAAATTTCATGGTTTGGCCGCAATCCGGACATGTTCCAAAATGGGCATCCTGCACCCAATCCGGCCAGCCTCCGATCGTGATGACCTCATCACCACCACTAGCGTAATGCTTCGGTACAGCCTCGGCACTAAGTGTGAGCTGATTCTGGCTCATCTCCAGAAGCTCCGCCTCAGTACAATAATTTCCCGTTTCGAAAGAAGGCTCATTAGACACGATTTCACTCCGGCCATCTTCCCCATAGCACACGAACGTCTCTTCAGAGAATGTGATGCAATTCGGACAGACGGGAATGGCGAGTATGCCATCGACCCCCAGAAAAGAAAATCGTTCATCAAGGCCATCCAGCCGCAGGACATCGATCAATCGGCAACCGCAATGCGGACAGTGCTGCTCCAATAATTGACCAGCCTTTGCTGCCTGATCGACGCCATCTCCCGGCAGCATCGTGTAACATCGCTCGAAGTACAATGAACTGCGATTCCCCTGATCATCGAAACGCCAGCCACCGTGATGAGCATAGACAGACGGGTTCACATACAGCTTGCTGCGCCAGGGCAACGGGTTACTCTCCAACCTCAGGAATGCTTCCTGAATGACTTCATCACCTTGCATTGCAAGGCAGAGCAGCAAAT
>DJUJ01000141.1:2819-4112 GCA_002438345.1 Paenibacillus sp. UBA6285 | reverse complement strand
GAAGTCTTGAAAAACTTGATCCCACTCCCCAATCGTTTCAATATTCGAGATGATCGATTCAACCATTTTCTCCACTTCTTCACTGCTCATAGCCTGGTAGGCTTCCCGCTGATTCTTATTTCGACAGCCATAACAGATTCCATNNATTAAAAACAATAGATTTTCCGCATTCTTGGCATTGATTCGACATATTTATTTGCATCATACTCACTCCCACTCTTTTGTCCTCGCGCTAATGAAAACTTTTCATCTGAGCAGGTAGTCATTAAAAAGCCAATCCTCTTTGACTTCATGTACTGCTTGAGGCGCTGCGAGAGCAGCTACTCCGCCCCTTCTATTGCTACTTGAGTAGCTTGTTCTTCAGATCCTCGGCCGTGTCCGGCTTCCAATAGCTTATTTTTAATTTCTGCTCCTGAACCAATTGTCCAACCTGTTCAAAAAGCGCTGCTCTCTTCTGGGCTGGCCAATGGGTAAATGACTGCAAATCACTAGACACATTCCAAATTGAGGTTGCATTTTCCTTTTGGGACCATTTTTTTATAAGAATCGATTCAACGTCCTCATAACCTATCCGATACAAAATACCAACATATGTCGCGCCAATTCCATCATCCAGAATCGCTCTTTTCAGAAAATACGATTGAACCTTTTGGCAACAAATTTTATTATTTAGCGGAAGCAGATCACCCAGCACATCATCAAATTCTCCAGTTACTCTTCCAACATAATAGCTCGTTTTAATAAGACCGCTTAGCTTTTTCTTCTCCGGATCAGCTGCCAAAAGTTCTATCCAGCGCACATCCAAATCCTCAAACAGCAGCGGTTTAAGTGAAAAATATGTATCATCTCTAAGCATATGACCCCAGCCAAACAAAAACGTATGCCGGTTTTGCTTAGGATCAAACTTCACCGTACCTAGCACGTTCAAAATAAAACACTGCGCCACCGGATCTTTGTAATACGGTGAAAAGGCCTCGAAAACATCGCCAGCAGGCTTGGTTAGAAGCGCAGAAGCGAAGACAGGAGACAGCCAGGCTCCCCCATATTGTTCATATAGCTTGCAAGCCAGCGCTTGCAGCCTAATATCTCCATCCATCAAAACAGAGCCAGCCAAAATCATAGGAAAGGCTTGCTCTAAAGTCATACCTTCCAACGTATCGCTTATATCAAAGGAAGAAGTATCTCTGTGGGTTAACTTTAGTACCTCGCTGTCGCGTTTAAATGATGAAACCTTCTGGATATGCTCTGCTGCAAGCTCATACACCTCGCACATTTTCTCACTCGCTTTGCCCG
>DJUJ01000141.1:0-2741 GCA_002438345.1 Paenibacillus sp. UBA6285 | reverse complement strand
GTAGCCGGTTCATAATCAATCTTAGCCAGTGCCCTCTGGGCGGCAAGCTTACTCTTCCCGCGCTCTGTACTAGCCAGATGCAACAGCTCAGGCGCCTCTTTAGCTCCGAGCTCCGAGATAGCCTTCTCTCTGCTACTCCCTTTTGGTGGCAATGCATCGAAAACTGGCTGATTATAATCTGTCAATACTGCGTTCCTCCTCATCCTGACTATTTCCATTATAGTAACATGACAAATTTTTCCGATATATAGTTCTGACTTCCTATAAAACACACCCTACATAACCCGCCTTCTTCTACCAAATGCCGATCATGTCAGCAACTTCGTCTTCAAAAAGTTAGCTTAATGCCCATTCCCAGTCTAATACTATAATTTCTTCCGACAGTAGTAAGAAAAAAGCCGATTATTCCTTAGCAGGGAAGATCGGCTTGTTATTTTCAATAATGTCATATCGTATGTTTTGCGCTTTTTGTTGGTATGACCCCAGATAGAGAAACTAGATATGTTTTCAGGTCTATCTCTGTCCACTTGCTGTAATTTTTTGCGTATAACAACCCAATAGCACGCCATGCTGCTACATCTTGTAACGCACTTTCTTCATTTCCGGAATTAACAACAGTCATTTAACACGCTCTATTATAAAAAGAATCGATTTTCAAACACTAGCATATCAGGTTTATATGATGAAGACCCTACTATGGTCACTTATTTATTTGGTTAAACAACTGCTGTTCCTTTTTGCCAAGAGGTCTGATTTTCTCGGCATTTTTAAAATTTTCGATAGCCTTTGTCAGACTGTTTTTGATCGATTTCTCTGTATGGTCCGTCTTGGATTTGGCCATCCATTTTTTCCGTAAGATCTGTACTGTGCTTTCTTTTTGCTATGTAATTTTCTGAAAAATCCGCTACCCACATAAAAGATTGAATATCTTCAGATTCCACCTGTTTCATGACTTTCACTTCGTATATAAAAAAATAACTTCAATTATCAAAGATATTACCGATGTGGATCTGTTCCAAAATCAATTCATCCAAGCTATCTGCCAGTTTCTCAAAAGGATCATCCACTTTAAAAACTGCATCAAATCTGGAAATTTTAGAGTTGAAGGAAATAAATACGAAGATCAAGGCGGAAGTGATTGATTTTTTATCAGACATGACTAAGCTGACACAGTTGGATTTTCAATTTATTGATTTTAACAAGAAACGCATAGAAATCATTTATGCTATTGATGAAGAGAGCAACAAGCAGAACGGCAATAATAACCGATTTGAGCTTATCAACGGTCCGTGAGTTTACATTTCACAAGTTCTTGTTGTGATATGCAAACTCTTTCTCAATTAAATCTTCGAAACTTTTTGTAAGAAGTTTTATTTTATTTTGTTCATGGGCATAATAATATATTTTTGTTAGATCATTAGATTCAGAAGTATCCCATAAAACCAAGTCCCCATCAGCTTCTTTCCAAAACTCACCAAGAACATAATATTTTTTACCAAAAAACTCAAGAGGATATATATTTTCAAATTCGATTTTAATACCTTCTAAAGAGATGGCTGACACTGTTTGAAAAAATTCCGCAATATCTTCAGGCATTTTTATACCAGAGGTTGTTTCAAATTTTTCGACTTTTTCATTGTTTAATCCAACGTGAATGAAATCACTTTCATCAAAATTGTATTTCAATGAATTTGAAAACTTGGGATATCGATTAAAAATTTCAGGAAATTCAGCTTTTATTTTTCTTAACCGATGTTTCTCCATTTCTAAGTTTGCTTTATAGGATTCTTTCAGTTCTTTCTCATAGTTTTCCTGATAAACATTTTCTTTCACATAAAGGATCTTGCTGTCATCTAAATATTTAATTGCTCCTTGTTGACTGCGCAAAATAGGTAACCAACGGAACCCATGCATACAAGGTTTAAGCCTCAGATATTCACCACGATTTAAAAATGACTCCAACTGCTTGTTATGATTATTCCACCAAGTGCTCCATTCTTCTGGAGAAGTCCTACAAGACGCCAAGTTTATCAATTGTTCAATTAATTCTTCTTTTATAATTGACATTCGTTCTCTCCTACATATCGTTTCTAAACTAATTAATAGCATCGCTTAACTTGACTCTCTATAGATCCTTTCGTTCATCCATTTTTGTGCATATATGCACGTTTATTAGAATTATCAAACTTAATATCAAAGGTCTTTTCTGTTCCATTTAACGCCATAGCTAGGTCACGTAACTTGAAATAGTTATTCCCGAAAATGTTACAAAATGATTAAACCTTACTCGGATTTTATGCAAGTCATTTTAATTTGGGTGAGGTTTTCTAAGTTGATTTCGATTTGTAATTCGGTATGCTCATTAATAGCGATTAGGATTTTATCTTTAATTTCCAAGTTTTTTATAGGGTTTGAATTTTCAAAAAACATTCCCCATACCAAACGGTCTTTAGCATCCGTACAAGCAATAAATCCTTCATTTCCCATTTGACCATCACCGCCATGGATTTTCCCGTCTTGATAATCAATACTGACCCGTTCATCAACGATCGTCCAATAATCATCATTATACTTTGCTATGCTTTCAATGGTTGTGTCACACATGGGAGAGCAAAAAAATTCACTTTCTTTTGTGTTGGGGTCATATAGGCTGTAACAATTTAAAATTGTTACAGTGCCATTTGGAAAGACGATGCAATTAATGCCGGGCAGTTCATGCTTTTCAAGATTCCAATGTTCCG
>DJUJ01000142.1:2866-7309 GCA_002438345.1 Paenibacillus sp. UBA6285 | reverse complement strand
AAGGCACGCTGCAGGTGCCCGTGCCGTGGCAGGAGCGCAGCCTGCTCGCGCTCCTGCGGGACGCCGGCGCTAGCCTAAGCGGCGGCGCGAACAGCGGAACGGTCTGCATCGCAGACCGGGAAGCGCTTTTGCGGCAGACCGAAGGATGCCGCAAGAGCCTCGACTTGTCGTCCGTGCAGGACGACAAGGAGCTGACCTCGCTGCTCTTTGATCCAGCGAGCCTTTGNNTTCCTCAGAGGCTTCCGATGCCATTTCTTTGCCGTATATGTCCGGACTACGTTTCATTTAACAGATTTAAATAACATAAATAACCTCTACGGGAATTGTCCCGAAGAGGTTATTTAGTATGCACTTTAACTATTCACGTTCAGCAGTAGATTAGTCTCTGGAATATACCTGAAGCTCCTGTATAGACCAGTAATTCCCGTCTGCTCCGGTCTGCACAATCTTGATGTACCGTGTATTTACCTTAGCGAAGACAATCTTGGTTAGTTCCTTTCTTCCAGTACCAGAAATAATCTGCGTCCAACGCTGAGCATCATTCGAGACATACACTTGATATTGTCTAGGATAATCGTAGGGAGATAAGCTATTATCCAGATCAATGCCTTCAATGTTATAGACCTTCCCTAGGTCAATCTGATAATATTCTCCCGANNCCCGTGTTCGTATTCGAGGAAACCTTCCATTCCGATCGTTCCAAAGGAACCAACCCAGTAGCTGTGATCTGTATCTTGGCAGACACCTTACCTGAGCCTGTTACTTTTACAGCATACGTATACAGCGTGCCTGCCTGTAAATTGCGGTCTGTATAATGAGTTCCTTTTATATCAGAAGCTATAGTCCTCAGCACGCCCCCATTTCCAGTCGCTCGCAGCAGTTCATAACTAACGCCTGGAGCCTCTAGCCAATTCAATTGGATAGACATCCCTTTGACAACAACAGCTTTAAGTCCCTGAGGTGCAGTATCGACGACCTCTGACGAAGGCTGCAAAATATACTGCACGGCCTCGCCTGGGGCCAGCGTTTCTTTAAATGTGAGCTGGGGGGAAGCCTTCTTCCCGGGCACATAACTTCGTGCTTGCTCATACGTATCTCCATTACCAAAACGTTCACCCTCATATATAGCTTGTNNGCGTCTGTGGTGTAGTCTCAAAATTGATGAGACTCACAAGCACTTTGTTTGAGGTAGCACCACTTCCAGCCAGTGGCTTCAAGGTAGAGGTAT
Source organism: Paenibacillus sp. UBA6285 (assembly GCA_002438345.1). GTDB lineage: Bacteria > Bacillota > Bacilli > Paenibacillales > Paenibacillaceae > Paenibacillus_AQ. The sequence continues at coordinate 6,081 of DJUJ01000142.1, read as the reverse complement.
CCACAGCCCGGACGTAGACAAGCTTATCAGCTAGGGCATTCTTATTGGTAACCTCGTAGGTTAACGGAGCTCCGTGTGTAGCATAAGCAAGACTTAGTCTTCGCATAATGCTGACACGTGAATCCTCGTTCTGTTTCGTATAATAAATCTCTGTCGAGGCCGGGTCATGCTCCTCCAGATTAAAATCATATTTAAATAAACTAAAGTCCTTGAAAAAAGCAGCATGCTGCACAAACATATCTGCATAACCAATCTGCGCTCGCATGATCCGATCGAAAACAGCAGCTGTGCGCTCGCTAGCCCCATATTGATAAGCATCTTCATGACTATCCGAGGTCCCAAATTCAGTAGTCAGCATGTTTTTGCTAAGCCCATCCACCGCACCACCGAATGTCTTTAAATTCTCGGTAAAACTGCCACCTTCGCTATCACTATAGGAATTTCCATAAGAGTGACCATTCGTCAGATCCGTAACCTCTTCAAGCTCCTTACGCCGCTCCGGATCCCGCTCCCAACCATCTGGGTCACCACATTGTCGCACGCTCCCTTTTTGATAGCCACAAGGCTTCTCCTTGTAGCTCGGCCAATATGCCCAGCCTGGTGCAACCGTAAGCAAATGTGGGGCAATTTGTTTCCCCTTCTTATTCAACCAATCTGCAATCGCCAAATTTACAGCCTTGGAACGATTGAATAGTCCTGGCTCATTATCCACTTCATAGTACTGAAAATAGGAACCATACTTCTCGAAATAATCTGTCAGCTTCTTAACCGCATCATCCGGCAGTGAGCCGTCGTTCTTCAGTTTAATATCACCGGTATACAAATGCAGTGCGACTGCCTGCGTATTATAATCTCGTAATACCTTGTAATATTCCTCCATATTAGAGCAGGAACGGTCTACATCACTAACACAGCTGGCACGCATAATATTGCCACTGTAAGCTACACCGAGCCATTTCATCACATAAGGTAAATGGGTAACCGCGCCTTTATCAAAATAAAACTCTTTATTATTCACGGCCGTACCCGTCAGCGTATAGTTACCGTGGATCGGCTCTTTTATGGGTGTATTTAAAGATTCCAGACTTAAATCATCCCAAGTCCAGCCTATATATTCATCTTCCTTCTCGGAGCAATATAAGCAACGAGTCGTTTGCAGCTTCAATTCATTCGTTCCTGTCTTCAACTGCTCTTTAGGAATATACAGTTCATAGGTTTTGCGGAAGCCGTACTCACTTTCTGTATCAGCAATTCCTGCAATCTGAATTATCCCTGAAAGCTGCCGATTAGAAAATACACTCATCTGCGGAACCGATTTATAAGCCTCAAGAATACCTACACGAAATAAAATCCCATTCGCCGGAATCTTGTTCAGCTGGTAATTAATCCGTAGCTCAGGAAATGTCTTTCCATTAAGACCAGAGGGGATATTCTGAAGTTCTGAGGTTTTGACGGTAGATGAAGTAAAATGAATGACTGTATGGTTATCTGAGGCGTTAATGTCTGCAAAAATNNTGAGGCGTTAATGTCTGCAAATTCATTCGATGATCCATCATGCTGCCCGAGTCTCCAGATCATTGTGCTCTTTGGGAACTCGGGACCCAAATCTTTACCAGCTGCAACGTTACCCACCTTACCTTTTGAGGTCCCCTCCATACCGAATATAGAGACAGTCATTAGAAGCAAGACAATCAAAGTAGAGGATTTTAGCAGGATCAGTAAAGGTCTATTTCCACTCAACTTCATTCTTCTATTTGTTGTTTCCATCCCCATGTCCTCGCTTTCTTTCAGATGTCTGCCCGTAAAGCTTTAATAAATCAAGGAAAGAATAGTGCGTTTTGAGGAATCACCGTCTGTTTCTGGCGTGGGCTTTCCCACATTAGACGAATACTTGCGTCTCCGCGATTCTCATAATATTCAATTTTGATGTCATGCAAGATTCCAGCAGTTAATTCAATGCTCCCCTTAATAAGGGTAGCGCTATGATCTCGCCAATCGTCAATAATCAGCTTGCCATCAATCCAGACGCGGACTCCATCATCGGAAGACACTGAGAACGTGTATTTTTCACTATAAACTGGCTTGACCTTCCCCTTCCAGCGAACAGAAAAAACATCCTGCTCAACCCCCGTTGCCGGTGCTTCACCCTGCCAATTGAAATCAATCTTGTTATCATTACGTGTAACTACCGGTTGATCAGATAAATCAGCATTATTAAAATATTCTCCGGTCAACCCGTTTCGCGAGACTTTTGCTACTTTATTGCTTGTAGCAGCTGTTGTCCGAATATAATCCTCTCTCGACACAGTGTAGCGATGACTCATGAAATCTTTGATCTGCTGCAGGGTATTATTCTCGGTGAGCATCTTCCCCCATGTCATCGTATACACCCATTGATTCTGCGTTTTGGATAACTTATCAGGGTTAGGCAGCTCTCCACTCTCGCCAATTCCGATAGGTTTACCAGCAGCAAGCTTAAGCAAACCTTCATAGTAGGACTGCTTATAATCGTTATTATAAATATCTGCTGCCAGTACATCGACCTTATCTGCTCCCGGATAATAAGCTTGATATGGAGCTGACCATTCATTCGGCACATTGGGATTCCAAACCCACAACAGATTATTCAGCTTGTGTGTATTCACTAAACGATCGTACATCAGGTTCCAGAGCACAGTAAAATTATCTTTACCTCCCCACCAGAACCAATTACCGTTCATTTCATGATAGGGTCGCCATAAGACTGGAACGCCTGCATCACGAAGTTCACCCAGATATACAGCAATCTCGTCAAAACCGGCCATTAAGCTCTGATATTGAGAGGTTCCAGGGGTAACGTAAGCATTAAATTTCTCCTGACTTAGTTTCATGGATACGTTAGACCATTTCAGAGAAGTTCCCGGCAGACTCTGATGGAACGTCATCGCTACGATGCCGCCCTCCCTCGACCACTTGATCGCGCTGTCGACAACAGCTTGACGCTGAGAAGCAATGGTAGCTTTGGATTGGTTAGTTATAGCTCCTAATTCGTAACCATGTAATACGGCATGCTCTCCGGAGCTGTTCTTTAACTTATTATTGAGTTCATCCGGACTTTCCAGATAATCGTGCTGACCCGCCATAATCCCTTTCCCGCTGAAATTCGCCAAATCATTAAGCAATTGACTGGCTTCCTCAGAAGCTAAAGGATTAATCGGTATCGCTGGTATTGTAAT
>DJUJ01000142.1:0-2716 GCA_002438345.1 Paenibacillus sp. UBA6285 | reverse complement strand
GAAAAAATACGTTAGAAGGAATGGTTCCTTTTGGTTGACTTGGGCTTTGCCACATCAGCCTTACCCTCGCGTCTCCCTGATTCTCGTAATATTCCACTTTGATATCATATAGTTGCCCGGCCTTCAGAGTGATGCTTCCTTGACGCTCCGTTACACTCTGTTCTATCCAGCTATCAATTACGGGTATCCCATCAATCCAGACACGTATACCATCATCAGATGCGGTATAGATTTGATAGGTTTCACTATATAGAGCCTTCATTTTACCGCTCCAGCGTATAGAGAAATTGTCTATTCCAAGAGAAGCATCCGGTGTTCCTAACTGCCAGTTAAAATCAATCACTGCATCGTTCTTAGTCAGGGCTGGTGTTCCGGATAGACGCATATTCTTAAAGTATTCACCCCACCATTCTCTCCGATAGCAATGGGTTTACCTTCGGCCAAGCTAAGCAAACTGTCATAATATTTTTGCTGATAGTCATTTTCATATATATCTGCTGCCAAAATATCCACCTTATCCGCGCCCGGATAAGTAAGGGCATAAGGATCTGACCAAGCATTTGGAGCATTCGGGCTCCATACCCACAACAAGTTATTTAATTTATGAACGTTAACAAAACGATCATACATAATATTCCACAGCTCAGAAAAGTTGTTCTTCTTCCCCCACCAGAACCAATTTCCATTCATTTCATGGTAAGGTCTCCATAGAACGGGCACCTTTGCATTTGTTGATTTCATCCGGACTTTCCAAATAGTCATGCTGTCCTGCGAGAATCCCTTTTCCAGAAATAGAATACAGGTCATTAAGCAGCTTGACTGCTTCAGGAGAAGCCTCTGCATTCACCGGATTTCCAGAGCTGGAAGCAGCGCCTGCTACAGACGGTGCAATCCCAAATCCCAATGGAATCACCATCAACAACAAGACCAGAGACAGGAACGTGCTGAGAAGTCGATACGTACGGTAAGCTTTCAAAAAAATCTTCCTTTCGGTAGCCAGGCTGCCACTCTTGCGAAGGCCCTATAGCTTTGCGTCCCTATCTTTCGATAGGTTTGCCATTATCAAATTGAGGAGGATTAATCCCTCTACCGTAAATATCGACTTCATTTAATTGTTATTTTATCTATTTATGTCTATTATTCAATAATTAGGTCACAATACCTGTTTATAACTTATCAGTCCTATGAAATGAACTGCTGCAGCTCAATATCATTCCAGTCTAAAGTAATACGAATATTGTCCTCCTCTACTAGTTCAGATCCCGTCTGTACCTCAATAAATTCAACATCCGTCAAAGCGAGAATGGCATGTTTTGTCCCTTCTGGTATCCGGACCACATCGCCTGCTTTAACATTATGCATCTTTTCATTCAGCACAATGCTTGCTTCACCGCTGACAATCGTCCAGATCTCACTGCGTTTACGATGCAGCTGATAGCTGATATTTTTACCCTCGGCAATAAATATCCGTTTGGTCAGCACTTCATTTCCTTCATCATATTTCACATAATCAATGACCTTATAGTGTCCCCAGCGGCGTTCCTCGTACATTGGTCTTTGTTCAAAAGACTTAAGTACCTCTTTAATTCGTGGACTCTCGGCTTTATGCGTTACTAGAATTCCATCCGGGCTGGCAGCGATAATCAGATCCTTCGCACCGATGACTGTAATCGGAATATCAAGCTCATTGATCAAGCAAGTCCCTTCAGAATCCGCTGTTACAGTACCTTTGCCCACATGGTTGCTAGTCATTTCCTCAGTTAACGTATTCCAGGTTCCAAGATCTTTCCAGAACCCATTATACGGCTGCACCACGATATTCTCTTCTTTTTCGACCACTTCATAATCAAAACTGATAGAAGATAGCAGCTTATACTGTTTCTGTAACTCTTCATAACCTAAAGGCAACCCTTTACGCTGCAAAATATCTAGCAAATACCCTAAGCGAAAAGCAAAAACCCCGCAGTTCCACAAAGCATTCCGGGCGATTAGCTCTTCAGCTTGGGTCCGGTCTGGTTTCTCCTGAAAGTGACTTACTCTCATAAAACCATTCTCCCCCGCCTGATCTGTGGTAGGAATAATATATCCGTATTTCTCCGATGGATGTTCAGGTACAACCCCCATCAGCGCCAGATTAGCGCCACTTTCCTGCATGGTATGCTCTAGCTCAGCTACCGTATCGAAGAATGAAGCCTCCACATAGGGATCCACCGGTAAAATGGCTATAGTCTCCGCAGGAGAAACTCCCGCTACCGAATATAAATAAGTTGCTGTTAGTGCAATCGCTGGAAAAGTATCGCGGCGTTCCGGCTCAACGATGATCGGCACATCAGCGCCCAATTGGCTCTGAATCATTTCCACTTGGCTGCGACCTGTGGCTAGATAGGAGGAATCCGCCATTCCTGTCTCTTTCAGTTGTCTCCATACTCGTTGAACCATCGACTCTGCTTCACCCTGAGGACTTTCCAGCACCTTTAGAAATTGCTTCGAACGTGAATCATTAGATAAAGGCCACAACCGTTTTCCTGAACCGCCTGATAAAAGTACTAACTTCATATTTGTCGCCTCCGCAAAAGGATTGTTATTCATCATGGATTACGCTTTGCTGATTGTGTCGGGAGCATGGGTGTAGTGTTGCTCCCCTCGCTTTTCTTGGTCGCCATTTAAAAGCATTGTTAGGCATAAGCCACTCCAAGGAATATTGGACTTCCGATCG
>DJUJ01000086.1 GCA_002438345.1 Paenibacillus sp. UBA6285 | reverse complement strand
TTTTAGCTAATCAACAGGCGTATAGTTTGTGCAATAGAAGCATTCTTTTTTTAGGGAATTGGGATTCTGTTGTACTTTGTGCATTAGAATCTGGTCTTTTAGTGTTATTGATACAGTTTTATAACAATTGATTGCAGAATCTGCAATAGAATCAAATTCCAGCTTCTTTTTGATAGAATCTATTGTACAAAGTGTAATTCAGTGGAGCATGTGACTTCTGTATGGCCTCTGTTTAATCTCTGTGCGATCTCTTATGTGACTTGTGTAACTCGCGTGACTTGTGTGACTTGTGTTTCCTCTGCGTGACTTTGATGCAACCTCTATCTGACCATCTATGCGGCCAATTCCCATCTTACTCTTCTTAATTGAGGGGACTCTTGTACTCCACTTTGCGTACTCTGTTCCGGATATCCCAAAGCCATAGGAGCTCATAAGCACCTGTTAACTGCAAAAAGTGCAACTATTCCTCGTGATACTCTCTCAAGATTTTTTTAGTTGTACTTCGTGCAATTAAATTCCTAGTTTCTCCTCTCTCAGCGCCGAATCTCCACTTTATAGTTGTACTAAGTGCAACTAAAGGATCGGAATGAGCTATTTTAGCAAAAATAAATGTATAAACTACACTTATGTCTGCAACTTTAGCTGAAATGCCCCCCTTGAGTCTGGAATTTCCCCCTTCAGCCTGCTAGTCCCGCCCAAATGCACCCTGCTCTGCTGCATCAAATCCCTCAGCCCTTTCAGACTTTCCAAACTCCTCAGACATCTCAACCTGACCTTTCAGACTTCTCAGACTTCTCTGCCCTATCAAACTTCTCAGGCTTCCCAAAACCACTCAGCCCTCAACCCCCATCGACCTCATATGATTTTTCGATTATCAAAACTTCCTTTTTGCATAATTTTCCTAGTCCGTGTTACTGTATAACCGTGTGAACCATCCCATTCTTATATTTGATCAAAGGAGCACAACTATGGAGACCATTCTAATCATAGAGGACGATGCTAAGCTCGTGAGCCTTCTAAGCGCTTATCTATCTACGTTTGGCATGTTCCTGCTTGGACATTGGAGTGGTTTAATTGGATTATTCCAGAATCCATCACGGTATAAGCAAGGATTACGAATCACACAAGTCGGTTCTCTGCTGCTAATCATTCCTATGTATTTTGCACAGCAGAGCATCATGAATAGTACAGGCGCTCTGGATGTAGCCCTCGCAGTAGTGGGGCTTCCAGTCAGTATTTTTTATGTAACGACGGTTAACCCTTCTCATGCGCCATGAAGCTGTACAGAAACTACTTGCGCCCCTGGCATCTCTAGGCAGAATGGCTTTAACTAATTATTTAATGCAAACCGTTATTATACTAACGCTATCCAATCTGCTAGATTGGCCTGGTAGAGTGCATGTATCGACACAGATGATTGCGGCAGCGGCCATACTGCTTCTACAAATCATATGTAGTACCCTCATACTCAAGCGATTCCGGATGGGACCCGTAGAATATTTATGGCGACTCGGAACTTATGGTAGGAAATGTATGGTTAAACAGCAATAAGATCATAACGAAAGGATTTCTGGCTGATCTATGAGCATTTTGCTATAGTTGATCTACTATTTTCTGCAGCAAGGAGGCTCCAGATTCATGTCCAAGGCCGACCATATGTTATCCATTCTCTGGATGCTCAAGCAGCGGGGAAGAACCGCCGGGGAACTAGCCGAAGCGTTAGAGATCAGTGTCCGCTCCGTATACAGATACATCGATGCGCTATGCATCAGTGGTGTACCCGTTATCGCGGATAGCGGACCTGGCGGCGGTTACAGCTTACCGGAACATTTTATCGAAGCTCCATTATTCTTTGACTCCGAAGAGCAGCGTGCCCTTTTGCAAGCTTCTTCTTTTGCCAGGGGGACTGGATATCCTTATGTTGAAGCTCTGGACCGCGCCCTATCCAAGCTGAAAAGATATAGCAATGCCCAGCAATTAGAACAAATGGAGCGCCATGAGAATGGCATTGAGACGATCCATTCTCCTTCCCCATCGCTTAGCCACCTGATTCAGGAATTGGAATTGGGTGCAGCAGACGGATGCACCCTGCAAATGGAATATCGAAAGGGTAATGGAGAGACACCCTCCTCCCGCGCCATTGATCCTTACGGGCTTGTANNAGTTTTCGGGTCGATAGAATTTCCGAACTGCACCGCACGGAAGCTGTGTTTACCCGTCCCACTGACTTCTCTGCACGTGACTTTTTGTTAAACAGCTTACTGCCTGTACGCAATACCGAGGAGACACTAGTTACAGTAGTCATCGCATCAGAAGAGGGAATATTGAATGATCTATGCAGTCATTGGCTATTTGGGCATACGCTGGTCCAGCGCAAAGACGGACAAGCTCGCTTTCAAGTGGACGAAACTTCTTTACTGACTTATGTGCCGTACTTTCTGTTACCTTATGGAACCACATTACGCATCATGGAGCCTCTAGCTCTGAAACAAAAGCTGTCTTCTATAGCCACCGATCTGGCAGCTCATTATAGAACTTAAGATATTATTTTTAGGATCACTGACCGTAGTTGTCAGTGATCTTTTTGTATAGTGTAAATGAGTCTGAGGGAATAAATGAAAGTACAAACCAAGGAGGAATTACGAATGAAAGAACTTCACTATGAATTTTATATTGGCGGAACACCTGAGCAGGTATGGGAGACTTTGATCTCTCCGGAAGGTACTAAACAGATTTACTACGGGAGCGTAATCCATTCAACCTTTAAAGAAGGCGAATTGCTGGAATATGTCGGCCCTGGAGAAGATGGAGATGAAACGCTGCATGTCTATGGCACTCTGCTAGAGTTCACTCCGCAAAAAGCATTGCGCTTCACGCATAAGGTAGGGCCTTCCTATCATAAGGGTACAGAAAGATATGAATCGCGTATATCTTGGCTGCTTGAACCGGTGGGTGGAACTACTAAGCTTACGCTTATCCACGATGAATGGCATCCTGATGATCCTTCATATGCTGGCAGCATCAGCGCTTGGTGGCAGGTTCTAAGTAATACTAAAACCTTGGTGGAGACCGGACGTACACTTGATTTTGGCAGCTGGACATAACTTCACGGCAAATTAAACTTAGATTTGACTGTTCCAATTAAAGACAAGCTTATGAGACTCAACCTTAGCCCCTCGAACGGAGAGCGCAAGCCTTCTTTCCGACAGGGGCTTTTTTTCCGCCTAAATTTATTTTGCCTTAGGGAAACATTTTTGTTGCAAGGACAAAGTTGTTCACATATACTAATATTGTGTCAGACTACAAAAAAGGTTCTAATGCACAAAATAAAAACCATAAAAATACAAATATATGATAAATGAAAGAAGGGGATCTTATGTCTGGAACTAGTATTCCATTATCAGAAGCGGCTAAAGGCAGCACGCTGCGAATCAGCGGCATTGAAGTTCAGGGTGTACTTAGAAGAAGATTACTGGATCTCGGGTTTGTAGTCGGTAATGCCGTAGAGGTGTTGCGACGCAGTCCATTAGGAGATCCTATAGCCTTTCGAGTATGCAACACGACCATTGCTCTGCGTAGAGAAGAAAGCTCTTTAATTTTTGGAGAATTAATCGGAGGTGTAGAAGCATGAGTCATTTCACAGTCGCTTTTGCAGGCAATCCTAACACTGGCAAAAGCACGCTATTCAATCTGCTAACCGGAATGCGCCAGCATACTGGAAACTGGGCAGGTAAAACCGTCATTACTGCCGAAGGTGAGTTCAAGCACAAAGAACATTCGTACCGCGCAGTAGATCTCCCAGGTACGTACTCCCTGTACTCGAATTCCGCTGATGAAGAAGCGGCTAGAGATTATATTATTTTTGAACAGCCCGACGTTACGCTAGTAGTGCTTGACGCTACTTCGCTAGAACGCAATCTTAACCTTGCCTTGCAAGTGCNNGCTGGAGATTACCGGAAGGGCTGTTGTCTGCATCAACCTCATTGATGAAGCCCGTAAACTGGGTATCGACATCAACCTGAAGCGCATCTCCAAACGTCTCGGCGTGCCTGTCGTTGCGATATCAGCTCGAAATAAAATCGGTATTGAAGCGTTATTGGATCAGGTGGAGCGAGTCGCTACAGGCGCATTCACTGCACAACCACTACGTATTACTTACAATGAGGAGATCGAACGAGGAATTGCAGAGCTTACACCACTGGTAGAACAAACCATCGGCACCAAATATCCGGCTCGCTGGATTGCACTGCGCCTGCTCGACGGTGATGACAGCCTGCTAACTTCGCTTAAAGAGAATATGAAGAATAAAGATTTACCTGAAGCAAAGGAGGTCATCGGTCATGGAGTCACCGCATATCACTAAAGGATTAGATCCTCTAGATTCCTTGCTGTCCACAGCGAAGAAGCTCGCTGACGGCGGAGCGATACGTGATGAGATTGTCAGCGGCATTTATGGCGTATCCGCAGGCATATGCGGAGATGCAGTCACTTATCAAGATAAGAAGAAGCTCAACAGCACTTATAAACTCGATAATATCCTAACCTCCAAAATATGGGGATTCCCCATTATGCTCGCCATCCTCGGTATTGTGTTCTGGATTACGATTGCCGGAGCCAACTATCCTTCAAGCTGGCTTGCTACTTTCTTCGGCTTCATTGAAGGTTATCTGACTGCCGGATTCGAGGCTATCAATGCCCCAGCTTGGCTACACGGCGTGCTTGTTCTCGGATTATATCGAGGAACCTCATGGGTAATCAGCGTCATGCTGCCGCCAATGATGATATTTTTCCCAGTGTTTGCGCTACTTGAGAATTTCGGGTATCTGCCGAGGGTTGCTTTTAACATGGACCGGTTGTTTAAAAAATCAGGAGGTCACGGCAAACAAGCTTTGACCATGTCCATGGGTTTCGGCTGTAATGCCGCCGCGATCCTCTCCACAAGAATCATCGAATCGCCGCGTGAACGGATGCTCGCGATCCTAACCAACAATTTCGTTCCATGTAACGGCCGCTGGCCGACATTGATTCTATTGTCTTCCTTATTCATGGCAGGAGCTGCTACGACAGGCGCACTCCGTTCACTTACAACCGCCTCTGTACTCATGGGGATGGTGCTAATCGGCATCGTTGTTACCCTGACGGTTTCCTGGGTCATGTCCAAAACAGCGCTGCGCGGTGTTCCAACACATTACACCCTGGAGCTCCCACCCTATCGCCGGCCGCAAATTTGGAAAACCATACTTATTTCCTCCAAAGATAAGTCCCTAAACGTACTTACTCGGGCAATCGTCATTGCTGCCCCTGCTGGGATTATCACCTGGATCTTAGGCAACCTGTTTATTGGCGGAGATTCAGTCCTGAATCATATGGCTGCATTCTTTGACCCATTTGCTCAACTGCTCGGCATGGATGGTTTTATCATCATGGCCTTTATTCTTGGACTTCCCGCGAATGAAATCGTACTGCCCATCCTGCTTATGGGCTATATGTCCTCAGGAGCTATGGTTGATATCGACAGTCTTGGAAGCATCAAAGATGTCTTTCTATCACACGGCTGGACTTGGCTGACTGCACTTAATATGATGTTATTCTCCCTGCTCCACTATCCTTGCGGCACCACACTCGTGAACATTTACAAGGAAACGAAAAGCATGAAGTGGGCTGTTCTCTCAGCTGTCATCCCGCTCGGCATCGCCATCGGGGTTACCTTCGCCGTCGCTCAGCTTGCTCGGTTGTTCGGGTGGGTGTGATGTAGGCCCGTGACATGAAATTGCCCCTCTTCACCTTGCATCACCTGCATCACTTAATTTTACCTAACTTCAGCTGGCTTCACATATTTCTAGCCTCCTTGAAATATGTTTTAGGGAAATCCTCCCTATAATTCGGACTTTAAAAGTAAAAATTGAACTTTTTGCGGAATTTCTCCCTATAAATTAGTTGATTACATCCAAAATAGGCAATTTCCGAAGAATTATAGGGAGGATTTCCCTGATTATTGATGATTGATGTTGCTTGAGCTCATCTCAAACAAATAAGCGGTCGCCCGAATAACTCCCGGGCGACCGCTTCATTACATTATCATTTCTTACGCGTTCCACCAACTCTACGACGGTACAGAACAGCACCAACTATAGCTATCAGAACGATAATGACTCCACTGATCCCCACATTAACAAGTGGAAAGGAATCGTTGTCCTCAGCTGGTTTCCCCGTTAGATCAGACTCATTACTCCCAGCTCCTGATTTTGGTGAAGTATTCGATGTTCCCTCTNNATACTAGGCCCAAGCTCCTTCAAGTCCTCCGATGCCAAGGCAAGCAGCTTCGTTCGACTGCATAAACTGGCCACTAATTTACCTGAATCCTCTTCGTCATTAGCATAAGCATAGACGATATAACTTTCCCCTTCCACGAATTCAAAACCGCAGCTGGCAGACGATAAAGCAGTGGTCAATGTAACTTTATTTCCCTTAACCCCTTTCCAGCTTGAATCGACGTCAAAGGTTACTTTTACTGGATCCGCGGATGAGATTATAGTCCCCTTTGGCTCCTTTATGTCCACTACTTTCCCAGTAAAGACGGCTGAACTTGACTCCAGCGCCTCAAGTGGCTCCGCAGGTACAACACAGGAACACGCATAAGTAACGGAGGGACGCACCGTCAGCAAAGCCATAAATATTAGCGTTATACTTAGGAACATCATTAGTGGATTGCGGAAATTGGCCTTAAACATNNACATAATAACCTCCTTCTTTACCCTACAGACGGAATAGAAGGAGAAAGTGTTACAGCAATTTCCAAAGTAGTTATACAAGTCTAGTAAATTCCGTCCTAATTGGTCTTCATTAATCCCTTATGTTTACTGTACCTACTCACAAGCCTCGCGCAATCCCAATCAACCGCTGGATTCCTTCACGCAGCACCCCTTCACTTGCGAAGGAGTAGCTTATTCGAATCCTCGACTTCATCTCCCCGAGCGGATCAAACAGCTCCCCAGGAACAAAGGCGATCGACTGCGCGATACTTGATGCAAATAACCTATCCACCGAAAGATGGTCCGGCAGCTTCACCCATAGATTTAATCCACCTTGCGGAGGCGTCCACTCCCACCCAGTCGCAGCCAGCTCCTCCTCTACGATTTCCTTATGCACCTGAAGCGCAATGCGTAGCTTACCAAGGTGCTGCTGCAAGCGTCGTGAAGTATAGTAATGTAGGAATATTTTCTGGTTAAGCAGCGGAGTACCATTGTCTGCGAGTGATTTGGCCGTGATCAAGCGCTCCATAAACGGATATCGGCAAGCCACCGCACAGATCCGTAAGCCTGGGGCCACATATTTACTGAAGCTGCTAATATAGATCACCCAACCCTCGGTATCGTAAGCAAAAAAAGGCGGCGGTGGCTCCTCTTCAAAATACATATCGCGGAACGGATCATCTTCGACCAACAGACAGCGATAACGTTCGGCCAGCTCTACCAACAGTTTGCGTTGCTGCGCTGGCACCGTATATCCAGTTGGATTATGATGGGTCGGATTGATATAGAACATGCGTGGCCTATGCTTTTTCATCAAAGCTTCTACCTTTTCTAAATCATAACCTGTCGGAGTAATCTCAACCGGAACTAGCCTCGCCCCCTCCCGGCGAAAAACATCCATAGCCACACTGTAGGTTGGTCGCTCCACAAGTACTGTGTCCATAGGCCCGAGTACAATTCGTGCAATCAGATTGATCGCCTGCTGCGCACCCGAAGTGATAAGCAGCTCTTCTGAGGATAGCTGTAGCCGATGTTTCTTCCGAAAATGACGACTTAGCGTCTCTCGTAGCTCGGCATCCCCCTGAACCGAAGAGTACGTCCCCATTACCTTGGGATATAAATCGAACACTTTTTTGACATAGTCAGATAGAAAAAGATTCGGCAAGAGGCCCGGATCAATCAGCGCTTGCGAGAACTGATACTTAGCAGGCACTCTCTGTATATCCGAAAGAGGATTAGTGAGCGCATAGGCAGACACTGCTGCGCCCTCTTCTACAGTAGGAAGCAGGCTTTCTGGCGACATGTAATAACCTGATTTATCTTTTACATAAACTTTTCCATCCTCCGTCAGCATTCTATACGCTTTGAATACCGTCAGTCGGTGTACCTTCAATTCCTCCGCCAGCAGCCGTATAGAAGGAAGCTTATCATGTGCCCCCCACTCTCCTCGCTCCATGCGATTCACCAGAAATTCATATACCTGTCGAAACAAGGGATGATTATGCTCCACACCCGCTGACTTTTTCACCTCACTGCAACTCCTCTCCGAACATCCTAATCCTATTTACAGTATTGTACACGATTTCCGAATTGATCTGTTCTACTCTACATAATCTGTTCTGTGTTCTCCCCTATATGATTAACAGCATGCTTCAACATTGGCTATATAAACACATTAAAGGGGACCTCATAATGATCTTATTTGCTTACGCTCTTGTATGTCTGATTTTTGGCACGACCTTTCTAGCAATCAAAATCGGTGTGGATGCCGGTGCGCCGCCCTTCTTCTCAGCAGGCTTACGTTTTTTTGTTGCGGGCGCTGTTCTATTTATATGGATGGTCTGGAAACGCAAGGCTAGCTTCTCCCTACTCCTGCGCAAAGAAATGCTCTTCACTGGGTTTGCGCTGACCTTCGGAACCTTTGCAGGTCTCTACTGGGCTGAACAATATGTATCTTCTGGGCTTGCAGCCGTACTCTCTGCCACTGGTCCGATCATGATTCTGTTGCTCCAAACCTCTATACTTCGTCAAAAAGCACCTGCCATCTCCCTATATGGCTGTATCATCGGATTGACTGGCGTACTGCTGCTCGTTCTTCCTAATCTTGTCATTGATATTTCACCGTTATGGCTCATCGGCTGCACAGCTGTCCTCATTGGGGAATGCTGTTACGCGGTAGGTGCGATTTATTCTAAAAAAGTAATCAATAGTATGCCTGAGGTCTCCCCAATCGCACTAAATGCAGCCCAAATGATGTATGGTGGAGTGTTGTTATTCATTCTTTCCTTAGCCATCGAAAATGTACATCCTGAGTTTCTGCTCTCTTACGAGACCGCAGGTTCACTGCTCTATCTGATTGTAATTGGCTCGATGGTCGGTCATTCGTTGTTCTACTGGCTCGTCGCTAAGACAAATCCTGTGTTTCCTTCTACCTGGCTCTATATCTCTCCACCGATTGCCGTTGGTGTTGGCTTTTTCTTTTACAATGAGGCCGTGTCTTGGGTTACGATCCTTGGTGTATTCACCATCATTGCCGGGACCATCCTAGTGAACGCTGACGCCTTGAAGCAATTAATGCTAAAGCGTAGGATCAGCACTTCAGCGTCAAGCAAAAACGCCTTCGGCGTCCCTAAAAGACGGTAAGCGTTTATGCGAGAATTATAAGGATAATGTATAGCGTGAAACTTATACTTTCTTATATTTNNCTTATACTTTCTTATAATTTTAAAAAAACGAATATATGACGTACTATATATTGAATTTATGACCACTATTACGTATTATTCTTTTCTAAAGAGGATTGCCTTTTTATCTGAAGTGGAGGGAATAGCGATCGAACTGACATCACGTCAACTAGAAATCATTGATATTGTGAACAAAAGAGCTCCGATTACCGGCGAACAGATTGCCGAACGTCTGAATCTAACACGGCCAAATCACAAAAAACAGGCTATCTCACCAGCTCACCCATGGCTAGTGAAATAGTCTGTTTTTTACTAAATGGCTATTCATATCTTATTTATTTCTAATGCGCTCACTCGCTAATGTATCCATGGAATCTAAGGTTCCAGTAGCTTGAGCTAGATTCCTGGCCTCTAGTTGATCAGCCGCTCTGAGCGCATCGCTTTCCTTTACTCTACCATCATAATTTCGATTCTCAGCTGTATTTATGTTCGCCATATCCTCAAACCGGTGCGCGTTCATACTATTGTACTGTACGAAGATCCGCTTCATTTCTGTCTCTTTCTGCACGCCCTCCACATCCACCATCACAAGAATATGGCCTTCGCCCACGTAGTTATCGTANNGCCTCCTCTTCAGGAATGCCAAGTCCAATAAGTCCACCTACTAATCCACCGCTACCTGCACCTATTGCCGCTCCAGCCAGGGTTGCCGCAAGAGGTCCGGCTGCAATAATCGGCCCTATGCCGGGAATAGCCAAAGCGCCAATCCCCATTAAGAGCCCTGTTAATCCACCCAGATGACCCCCCTTTGCTGCACCAGAAGCCATACCTTCCGGTACTTNNATTTCGCGCTATAATTGAAATATCTTCCGTTCTGCAACCTTGACGCTTCAATTCTTCAATAACTCTCGAAGCCTCGTGTTCAGAAGCAAAGACACCCACTATCCTCTTATTCATCTCTATTCCCTCCTAATGATAATAATTAGTGCATTCGTTCAGCTTCATAGCTTACTTAACCAAACTGAACAGGGATAAACTACTATGTTTAATTTTTGCTGTATAATAAATGAATGCGGTTATTGTTACTCTTGGTTAATTCTAAAAAGAAAGAGACTGAAGCAATCATGGCGATTTTTAATTACAATTCCGTGCGTCCCTTCAGGGGCAATCCCGATCTGCATCTCCATTACTGGGGATATGAGCATTGTCTTCCCGCACATTCTTTCGGGCCTGGGGTTCGTGACGTATACAAAATACATTTCATACATGAAGGAACAGGCAAGGTATCTGTGGGTGAACAGACCCATACTCTGCAAGCGGGACAGGCTTTTCTTACCTACCCCCACATCGTAACTTCTTATGCAGCAGACACCGGGAACCCATGGATCTATTCCTGGGTAGCTTTTACCGGAGAACAGGTGGAATATATTTTATCCAAAACGTCTCTGTCGCCTGAGCAACCGATCTTCTCGATGGATGAACTACTCATGCCGAATCTCTACAAGCGCCTGACAGAAGCAGCCGAAGCATCGGATTGTCTTGATCTGCCGCTGAAGGCGATTATGTATGAGTTCTTCTCCCTTTTACTTCGAGCGGTGCCAGCAGTTCCAGCTGTACTTCCTTTACCGCGTCAAAAGAGTATCTACGTCGAGCAAAGTCTTCACTTTTTGCATACACATTATTGTGAAAACATTACGGTAGAGATGTTGTCTTCTTCTCTCAAGCTGGATCGCAAATATTTATCTTCCTTGTTCAAACGGACCATTGGTATGCCACCACAGCAGTATCTATTAAATTACCGAGTCGCCAAAGCATGCGAGCTTCTGACAGAAACCCTTTGTACCATCGGTGAGATTTCGCGTTCTGTCGGCTATCAGGACCCCTTACTCTTTTCACGGATGTTTAAGAAGGTCAAAGGATGTTCTCCTAAAGAATACCGAATCCGTCATACTGAAAATGACATTGTACTATAAAATCCTTCCTTGCTGACATACGTTTGTCCTGGATCTTTCGCTACAATAAAGACGTAACGTAATCAGAAATAAGTATTTTTAGGAGGAACTAATCATGTATAACGCAAGCGCTACCAGATATGACAATATGAAATATAACCGCTCTGGAAAAAGTGGTCTACTCCTTCCGGCAATCTCGCTTGGCCTATGGCATAACTTTGGCGGCAACGATTTATTTGAGAATGGTCGTGCCATGGTAAGAAGAGCTTTTGATCTTGGAATCACTCATTTTGATCTTGCTAATAACTACGGTCCGCCGGCTGGTTCCGCTGAAGAAAGCTTTGGGCTAATGATGAAGAAGGATCTGATGCCTTATCGCGATTCAATGGTCATCTCCACTAAAGCTGGCTATCATATGTGGGCTGGTCCTTATGGGGAATGGGGCTCCAAGAAATACCTCGTCTCCAGCCTAGACCAAAGCTTGAAGCGTATGGGACTCGATTATGTGGATATTTTCTATCACCACCGTCCAGATCCAAATACACCACTGGAAGAGACCATGGCTGCGCTGGATCTTATTGTGCGTCAAGGCAAAGCACTGTATGTCGGGATTTCGAATTACAAACCTGAACAAACACGCGAAGCTGCACAGATTCTGCGTCGACTTGGAACACCATGCCTGATTCATCAACCTAACTACTCTATGATGTCTCGTTGGATCGAAGACGGCTTGCAGGATGTATTAGAAGAGGAAGGTATCGGTTCGATTGTGTTCTCTCCATTACAAGGAGGTATTCTGACCGACCGTTACCTAAACGGAATTGCTCCTGATTCTCGCGCTGCTGGACCAAGTGTATTCCTGTCCGAAGATGCCATTACTGAAGAGAAGATCGCCAAGGTTCGCAAACTGAACGAGATTGCTGCAGCACGTGGACAAAAAATGTCTCAGCTAGCCTTATCGTGGGTACTACGTGGAGGTAAGGTTACTTCAGCTTTGATCGGGGCAAGTAAGGTTGGCCAGATTGAAGATGCGGTCGCTTCCTTGGATGCACCGGAGCTAAGCGCAGAAGAGCTGGAGCAAATCGAGACGATTTTGCGAGGATAATTGTGGATTAAACAAAAAGAAACGGCCAATGAGGTCAGGCAGCTTAAGCTGCTCCGGATCTCGTTGGCCGTTTTTTCACCCAAATATCTACGTAATATACACCATAATCAACAATCCGAATATAAACGAATACGTCGAAGGCCGTTCATAACCATGACCGTGACTCTCCGGAATAAGCTCCTTGTACACGATGAATAACATAGCCCCGGCTGCAAAAGCAAGA
Source organism: Paenibacillus sp. UBA6285 (assembly GCA_002438345.1). Classification (GTDB taxonomy): domain Bacteria; phylum Bacillota; class Bacilli; order Paenibacillales; family Paenibacillaceae; genus Paenibacillus_AQ. The sequence continues at coordinate 1,040 of DJUJ01000086.1, read as the reverse complement.
CCATAGCCCACAATATTTTGTAGGTAACTGGCAGTAAAATAACCGACTACCGCAGATACCATTTCCATAAGGCCGGTAAGTGTAACGATTCCTAAAGCTTTTAGCTTGCTTGTGCGCGAATTCATGAGAAAGACTGCAAGAATCAATCCTTCCGGCATATTTTGTGCGCCAATAGCAATCGCCACGGTAGGGCCCAGGCTGGCCTGTTGGCTGGCATAACTAAACCCCGTACTAAGACCTTCTGGTATGTTATGAATGAACAGCGCAATCAAAACGAGTAGCGCTTTTGAATCCATATTAGTGTATCCCGGTTTATTCTCCACGTCGATATGCGGGATGTTTTTTTCAATTAAATCAAGCAGCAGTACCCCTGTAATCAGACCCAAGGTTAAAGCGATAATTCCCGATTCTTTAATCGCTTGCGGCATGAGTCCAAATGTGGAAGCTGATACCATAATACCTGCTGTAAAAGCAACGAGTACGTCCTTCCATTTCTCTGATAACCGCTTCACGAACAGGATCGGAAATGCTCCAAGAACCGTAGCCATTGCCGATACAAAGCTGCCTAAGAGTGCAGTTTCCAATCTTTCAACTCCTTTTGGTACAAGTCGGATAGACCAACATATGACTGATGAATAATAATTATAACTATCTAATTAGCTCCAAGCTCATAAAGTCTTCATCCAGATAGCTCAACTCAAGCTTCATCGCATTTCGCTCCGTCCCATAACAGGTGAACCCGAGCGATTCATAGAGTTTTTTCGCTGGAATATTAGTGGACATCACGGTGAGATTGAGTTTTTCCAAACCCGGAAGCTGAGCTGCTTTTGTTATCAGTTCCTNNGGTATGGCCTAACCGCTGTCCCCGGACTTTCGGGTCCACATACATGCCCACTACATTTCCCTTATGCCGGATCTTTAATCTGCTCTCACGGACAAAAGTTACGACACCAACCAATTCTCCATTTTCAGTAAAACTACCCAGTGTAAACTGTTCTTCTCTTCCTTTCAGTCTGCTCTGCATAGTCTCTATCGGCATA
>DJUJ01000106.1:7171-9945 GCA_002438345.1 Paenibacillus sp. UBA6285 | reverse complement strand
GTTTTTTTAATTTCTTTTTTCGCTTTACCGTTTCAGCAAGTTGTTAATCAACATCTTGTCCAAAGGGGCGAGACTTAATGTATCATATTTTTTAAACCCACGTCAAGCATTAAAACAAAATTATTCTTAATCCTATTAACATTACCACCCCCGGAAGACCAAGAACCGTTACTGCGCCTATAGTTGCGGGGTTCAAGGGAATATGGACCTGTGTGATCAAACCTGAGAAGTTCACTACGTATATCGCGAGCGCAGCTAGTACCAAATGAGTCCCGAACAGACTAAGCCATCCAAAGCCAAGTTTTTTTCTGAATACAATTAGACTCAGTAACACAACCGATAAGACCAATACTCCCATAGCTATCATTCTAAGCATGTTAATCCCCCTTATATTCTTTTGATTAACGTCTACATCTGACTGCTATTTAATCCCATCCTTTTTGCATGCTTGAGATGTATCTGATATTTGCGCTCTGCCGCCTCCAGAATATATATAGCGTAATCAATCTGATCTTGTCCCATCGCTTCATCAAACATTAGGTATGCTCTCTCCCACTCCAAATGTGCCTTACGTACCTCCAACAATGTTTCCCAGCTCTCAGTATCTTTTTGCCCCTGTTCTTTATCTACTCCCCGCCACAACGAGCTCCACCATCCCATTCCAATTCCTCCTCAGAATAATTTCGATGCAAAATCACATCTCGTTATTCTCATTCATATCGGGATAGGGACAAACTTAGAACAAAAAAAGGAAGCCCAAAGGGCCTCCTTTTGAAAAACACAACTTTAGAGCTACTAGAATAGCTCACGACGGCCTTCCAACGCTTTGGACAAGGTAACCTCGTCGGCATATTCAAGATCGCCACCAACAGGCAAGCCATGGGCTATTCTGGTGATTTTAATCTCAAACGGCCGAACTAGACGAGAGATGTACATCGCCGTTGCCTCACCCTCAATGTTGGGATTGGTCGCCATAATCAGTTCGCTCACTCTTTCATCACTCAGACGAGTCAATAATTCCTTCAAGCGAATATCATCAGGACCTATACCTTCCATAGGCGAAATTGCACCCTGAAGAACGTGGTAATATCCATTAAACTCTTTGGTTCGTTCTATTGCCACCAAATCCTTGGAGTCTTGAATCACACAGATCACTGAAGGATCTCTAGTTTTGTCCTGACATATCTTACATGGGTCCGTATCCGTAATATTACAGCAGACGGAGCAATAATGGAGATTACGTTTGACGCTTACTAGCGCTTTTGCAAAATCAATGACGTCATCCTCTTTCATGTTAAGCACATGAAAAGCTAACCGGGCGGCTGTCTTCGGCCCAATCCCGGGCAAACGCGTAAAAGCATCGATCAGCTTGGCTAGCGGTTCGGGATAATACAAATTAATAATTCTCCTTTAGACTAAAGTGGAGTGGTCGATTAGAACAAGCCTGGGATCTTCATTCCACCTGTGAATTTGCCCATATCATTATTCGCAAGATCTTCAGCCTGGGTCAAAGCATCATTTACTGCAGTGATTACTAAATCCTGCAACATTTCAACATCTTCCGGATCAACAGCTTCTGGTTTAATTTGTATAGACAGCAGTTTTTTGTGGCCATTCACTTGAACTGTAACTACACCGCCACCTGATGAACCCTCAATAACCTTGCCACCGAGCTCTTCTTGAGCTTTAAGCATTTGCTCCTGCATTTTCTTAACTTGCTTCATCATTTGGTTCATATTATTCATACATCGTCTCTCCTTTGGAATGCGCAATTAGCGCTAGTATGCTTACATTACTCTTTTATGACAACAAGGTCTTCTCCAAAGAGCTGGATAGCCTCATCAATCCAAGGTTCAGATTTCGCGTCTGCAGTGTCATGTTCATGCTCTAACCGCAGTTCTTCTTTGCTGGGCTGTCCCACTGACTTCTGGGCTGCTTCGTTCCAATCGCGTAGCATTATGGTTACCAATCGGTAAGGTTTACCAAGACGTGCTGCAAGCACATTCTCGATGACCTGTCTGTTTGCCGGTTTCTCAGTTGTATCGCGATGGATCGTATTCTTGAATGCAACAAGCACCGCATCATCCATTACTGATACAGGCTCACCGTCTACAAACCACGCATGGACCGTTACCTTCTCCTCTTTTTCCCCTTGTAGGACAAGACTCCACTGTTTATAGATAGCTACAAAATCGGGACTATCCTTACCAGCAATAAACTTATCTACATTTGGAGGCATTTTGGAGGTCGACGAGATTCTTGGCGCAGAGCTTGGAGCCGGATGCGATTTCGCAGAAGAAGCACCATCACGCCCACCTCCGGAAATACCACCTGACTGCAATGCCTGTTCCAGCTTTTTCTCCAGTGCAGCAATCTGTCTCTTGAGCAGATCTAGTTCACCAGAGTCGGCCGCAGGAATATTCACACCTGACCCAGCATTCAATGCACCTAACGGAGCAACAGATACAGTCTCACTTTCCTGTTGCTGCAAGCTACAAAGCTTCATCAGCGCGACTTCAAACAATGTCTGCGGATGAGTAGCATACTTCATTTCACCTAGGTACTTATTAAGTGTATCTACAATCTGAAACAGACGATCCCGAGAAAATGCGGTGGCCATATCTCTAAATTCGGCGGGATTAAGCACTCGCTCTGTTAGTTGATCGGCCCCGGGTACCATCTTAATCATCAATAAATCACGGAAATAATACATAAGGTTCTCTAGACACTTATCAGCACTCTTACCTTCATGCATAAGCTGTTCAACAAGTTCC
>DJUJ01000106.1:0-7159 GCA_002438345.1 Paenibacillus sp. UBA6285 | reverse complement strand
ATATACTGCAATGCGTTGACATCGGCTGTAATCCCTTCCTTCTCACAAATAGCGTTTAGATGTGCTGTCTGCTCTTCTAACGCTACTCTTCGGAAGTCAAAACGCTGACAACGAGAGATTATCGTCGCCGGCAATTTATGAGGTTCCGTGGTTGCAAGGATAAACATTGCATGTGACGGTGGTTCCTCCAATGTCTTTAATAGCGCATTAAATGCTTCTGTTGTCAGCATATGCACTTCATCAATAATATACACTTTACGGCGCACCTCGGTAGGTGCATATTTGACCTTATCCCGGAGATCACGAATCTCTTCTACGCCCCGGTTTGATGCCGCGTCTATTTCCTGCACATCCATCACATTACCCGCAGTGATCCGCAGGCAGGAAGGACACTCGTTGCAAGGCTCCGGACCTGGACCTCGTTCACAATTGACCGCCTTAGCTAAGACTTTAGCAGCACTTGTCTTACCAGTTCCCCGCGGACCACTGAACAGATAGGCATGCGAAACCCGCTGTTCACGAATTGCGTTCTGCAGCGTTTGGATAATGTGCTGTTGTCCAACCATGTCTTGAAACGACTGCGGCCGCCAAGCACGGTACAGCGCGATATGTTCCACTATGCATTACCCTCTCTTAGGCTGCCTCTTTCCCGGCATTTGTCGCAAATTTATTATACTATATTCATCGGCTATTGACCAAAAACAAAAAGCATCTTTGCTTGTGGCAAAGATGCTGTTATAAACAGAATTATAAACCGTGCACCTGTTATTGATGGCTACGATCCAAGCGGCAACCCTACATGACTGCTCGGGCTAGGCCACCCTCCGGCACAAGAGTAACTTACTTATGGCTGCTTCCTTCCGGACCTGACCAGGTTCATAAGCACTCATTGCGGAGGACCCAACCGTCAACACAGCCCGTAGGAACCAAGGCCTCACATCGATAGCACCTCTAACAGGAATTCAACCTCGCTACAGCGGATTGCGAGTTACAGGGCACCGCTACCTCCCCGTCTAGCACGGCGTAGATAAGTATAGCTCACGCTCGGACAAAAATCAACTATCACGAAGAAACGACGTTGCCGTCCTATAAATGATGACAAACGTTTCTCGTACAAATATAAGGATTAAGTATAGTGTGAAACCATATATTGGACATAAAATGAGCCCCTCAGCTATAAAGCTGGGGGCTCGATCTAACCATTAAGCCGCTATGCGACTATTCCAATTAGATACCATATTTCTTCTTGAATTTATCAACGCGACCGCCGGCATCCAGGAACTTCTGCTTGCCAGTGAAGAAAGGGTGGCAGCTGGAGCAAATTTCAACACGAAGCTCTTGTTTAACAGAGCCAGCTTCGAAAGAGTTGCCACACGCGCAGGTTACCTTAGTTAAGTTATACTTTGGTTGAATTGCTGCTTGCATTTTGAATTTCACCTCTCATGCCCTAGGCCTCATGCGGACCCAGAGTTATATGATTACACTGTGGTATTTTAGCACGAAAAATTCAATTGGGCAATATGTTTCATTGGTAATTCGTTGGTACATATACTCTGTTATATATTGAGTTGCCGTTGCTTTGCTCGAGCCAAATCCGCTGGTGGTATATGCGTGTAAGAGCCAATAACAACATCCGGCAATTCGTCCCGGAAAATTTCTAGCATAGTCTTCATGCCGAGAATTTCACCCTTAGCAGGGGGAATCAATTCCAAATAACTCTCTGGATCAATGTTCAGATTACGCATCTGAATAAGCTTCAGATCCGTTCGTCTTACGAACTCCACCATCGCTTCAATCTCTTCCTCACGATCTGTCACTCCAGGGAATATCAGGTAATTAATCGATGTATAGACACCCTTCGAGGCGGCATATATCAAAGATTTCTCTACATTAGCCAATGTGTAACCGCGGGGTTTGTAATATGCATTATAGTGGTCATCAAGGGCACTTATTGTGCTGACACGCATCAAATCAAGTCCAGCATCAACGATTCCACGAATATGATCACTTAATCCGGCATTGGTATTAATGTTGATGTAACCCATGTCGGTAATTGAACGAACTTCTCGAATAGCTTCTATAATAAGCTTAGCCTGCGTAGAAGGCTCCCCTTCACAACCTTGTCCAAAGCTGATGATCGATTCAGGCGTCTTCAAGTGCTCCAGCATAACTTGTGAAATTTCATTGACTGTTGGTCGGAAATTCATACGAGTCTGGGGAGAGACAAAGCCACTATCATCTGGTTGTTCAGATATACATCCAAAACATCCGGCATTACATGAATAAGAGACAGGTACACCACCCTCCCAACGTCCTAAAAACGTATTAGAGGAAGTGAGGCATTCATAGCCAAGCGCACAATTAGAAAGATGCTCATAGAGACGGTTATCAGGGTATTTGGCAGTCAACTCGCCAACGCTTACCTCAAGATCCTGTTTATCACAGTTCAGTGGATTCCACTTCTCCGGATTATCGGTTGGGTCCGCCGCAACATAGAACCCGCCATCCTTCCACACTACAGCCGAATACCCAAACAGAGGAAGCTTGTAAGACTTATCTGTCTTCACATACCCAGGAAGACACAAACGAGTATAGCCCTGGGGCAGCAGTGCACCTACAGCCTGTGAGCCATCTGGCAGCGACATCATTTCGCCGGTCTCAGGATCCATACCCACCGCCCGTGTACTAGGCAAGCCCACAAGAGTAGCGCCTTCAGGCAGCGGAATCAACTCTTCCTCCAACATTTCAACGATCATATCCCCACTACGGGCTAGCCCGTACAGTTCTGGATGATCATATACGTTTCCTTGCCCGTCGGCATATACCAAATACATGTTAGTCTCCTCTTATTATCAATTCTCAAGTTGTAGGTACTGAAGAAGTCTTCGCCCGTGTTGTGCGACGAGCAGCCGTACCACTGTTGGAAGTGCCACCGCTACTTGCGGTTCCATTTGGCGATTGTTTAGCTCCCGCAACGTCAAACGATGCCAAGAATTCAGCATTAGTCTTCGTATCACGNNAATGAATCCCTCCACGAAATCGTAGGATTCATTCATGTTTTTGCGAATCGCCCAGATCGTATCGAGCTCTTCTTTGCTCAAGAGCACTTCTTCTCGACGTGTACCTGAACGACGAATATCAATAGCAGGGAATATACGACGTTCCGCCAATTTGCGGTCCAAATGAAGCTCCATATTACCTGTACCCTTAAACTCTTCATAAATAATATCATCCATACGCGATCCGGTATCAATTAATGCAGTTGCCAAAATAGTCAGTGAGCCGCCTTCTTCCACATTCCGTGCAGAGCCAAAAAACCGTTTCGGCCGGTGAAAGGCTGCTGGGTCAATCCCCCCACTAAGTGTGCGTCCAGATGGCGGAACCACAAGATTATACGCACGTGCCAGACGGGTAATGCTATCTAAAAGAATAACTACATCCTTCTTGTGCTCAACTAAACGAAGAGCCCTTTGCAACACAAGTTCGGCCACTTTAATATGATTCTCTGGAAGCTCATCAAACGTCGATGCAACCACTTCGCCTTTTACAGAACGCTGCATATCGGTTACTTCTTCGGGACGTTCATCTATCAGCAATACAAAGAGCTCAATCTCAGGATTATTAGTGGAAATACTATTGGCAATTTCTTTCAAGAGGAGCGTTTTTCCTGCTTTAGGAGGTGCTACAATCAAACCCCGCTGCCCCAAACCTACAGGAGCGAGCAAATCCATTATTCGGGTAGACAAATGAGTAGGGGATGTTTCAAGCGGTAGCTTGTCTTGCGGATAAAGTGGTGTTAATGCTGGAAAATGAAGACGTTCCGCTGCGCTAGCAGGGTTCTCACCATTAACAGCATTGACTTGAAGCAGGCCAAAATATCGTTCATTTTCTTTCGGGGTCCGGCATTTCCCAGACACAAGATCTCCGCTTCTGAGATCAAATTTCCGAATTTGTGAGGCTGAGATATAAATATCTTCAGCGCTGGGCAAATAGTTAATCGGTCTTAGAAATCCATAGCCCTCGGGCAGAATTTCCAGTACACCTTCCATAAACATGAGACCGCTCTGCTCTGCCTGTGCCCGAAGGATCGCAAAGATCAGTTCCCGTTTCTTCAGCTGTCCGTAATAAGGGATCTGGTATTTCTTGGCCAGCTTATACAACTCGGTCAGCTTCATTTCTTCCAAATCGGAAATTTGAAGATCCATGTAATAACCACCTATTCAATTTTTAAATGAGTTCGCCCTAGTCTATCTACTAGGCAAAATAATGAGTCTATTAAAATGCTCATTAGGATATTAATACCCAATTTGGAAGGATATATGCGGTAAATTAGCAAATAAAAACTCCTTCCAAACGGGATATCCTAATTTTATTCGTTCTCACGCCAAACATGAGCACCAAGTTGACGAAGGTTGCTAACTAAATTATCATACCCACGATCAATATACTCTACGCCGGTCACCTCGGTAATTCCATCCTCTACCGTCAACCCAGCAATGACAAGAGCAGCACCTGCCCGTAAATCGGTCGCTTTCACTTTTGCAGCGTTAAGCTTACCACCCTCAATAATTGCAGAACGGCCTTCAACGCGAATTTTCGCGCCCATTCGTACCAATTCTGGCACATGCTTAAAGCGGTTACTGTAGACGAAATCGCTAAGCACACTAACACCTTCTGCCTGCGTCAACATACTTGTCATGGGAGATTGTAAATCTGTAGGGAAGCCAGGATAGGTCAGCGCTTTGACATCTGCGTGCTCATATTTGGTTCTACCTATAACGCGGATACTTTCGTCAAGCTCTTCAATATCAACGCCCATCTCTAAAAGCTTGGCCGTTAAAGCTTCCAAGTGCTTAGGAATAACGTTATCTATTAACACATTACCACGCGTAGCCGCAGCGGCAATCATATATGTTCCTGCTTGAATCCGATCGGGAATAATGGAGTGACGACAACCGTGCATCTCCGAGACCNNAATAACAGCGCCCATAGAGTTCAATAGGGTTGCTACATCTATAATCTCAGGCTCTTTAGCCGCATTTTCAATAATTGTGGAGCCTTTGGCACGTGATGCCGCCAGCATGATGTTAATAGTGGCGCCTACGCTTGATACGTCTAAATAAATCTTCGCACCGCGTAGCTCTTTTGCATATAAGTGAATAGAACCATGTTCGTTGGTAACTGTTGCTCCCAGTGCCTCGAATCCCTTGATATGCTGATCGATTGGACGAGGTTCGAAATTACAACCACCAGGAAGACCTATTGTCGCTTCTTTGAATCTTCCAAGCAGAGCTCCCATCATATAATATGAAGCTCGAAGTTTCTTAACCGGACCATTAGGCATAGGTATAGAGACAATACGCGAAGGGTCAATTCTCATCTGGTTGCCTGACCAAGATACACTTGCGCCAAGCTCTTGCAAGATTTCGGAGTAAACGGCTACATCACTAAGGGACGGTAAATTATCCAGAACAACTTCAGATTCGGCCAAAATCGCCGCAGGAATAAGTGCAATAGCACTATTCTTTGCTCCACTGATGGTTACAACGCCCTCCAGCGGACGTCCACCGCCAATCATTAATTTTTCCATAGATTTATCAATTTCCCCCTACGTGTATTGCAGCTGGGTGGGCAATACGTGCTGTGGACTTTTAGTGATGAAAATGGAAAGACACCGGCTAAGCGGTGTGCTTTCCTCATCAAACTATTCAACTGGGCAGAGCTACACCCTGCCCTTTTACAAATTGCTTGTCCACCTACGGCGGAAGCTAACAATGATTAGGCTTTGTTGTTGGATCCAAATTCGCGAATTTTACCGATAACGGTTTCTTTGATCGCATCGCGACCTGGTACGATAAATGTACGTGGATCGTAAGCATCAGGTTTAGCAGCTAGAACTTCGCGAACAACTTTTGCAAACACGATTTGGTTCTCAGTGTTTACGTTGATTTTGGAAGTACCCAGGGAGATAGCTTTCTTGATGTCATGTTCAGGAATACCTGTACCACCATGAAGAACCATTGGGATGTTAGTAGCGTCACGGATTTCTTCCATTTCTTTGAATCCGAGGTTAGGCTCGCCAAGGTAAGGTCCGTGAACGGAACCAAGTGCAGGAGCCAAAGTGTCGATACCTGTTTCTTTAACAATACGTACGCACTCATCAAGCTTAGCATACATGATGCCGCCGATAACGTCGTCTTCTTGTCCACCAACAGTACCTACTTCTGCTTCTACAGAAACACCTTTAGCGTGAGCATATTCAACGACTTTTTTAGTCATTTCAATGTTCTCATCAATTGGGTGGTGAGAACCGTCGATCATAACGGATGTAAATCCAGCATCAATTGCTGCTTTACATTTATCAAAGCTAGATCCATGGTCAAGGTGGATAGCTACAGGAACTGTGATATTCATGTCAATAATTAGACCTTCTACCATCTTAACAACAGTAGTAAAGCCGCCCATGTGACGTGCTGCGCCTTCGGATACACCAAGGATTACTGGTGATTTTTCTTGTTCAGCGGCACCAAGAATAGCTTGTGTCCACTCCAAGTTGTTAATGTTGTACTGACCTACTGCATATTTTCCTTCAAGTGCTTTGTTCAACATGTCTGTCATAGATACTAATGGCATGGTTTCATCCTCCTAAGAATGTTGGTTGGCTATGTTTTTAAACCGACATCACATACAGGCTTATTATAACACATCCCGAGTCAAATACTAAATAGGGTAAACAAAAAAATGTCCCGGTGGGACGATTTTCATCCAGCCCATATAGCAATTAACTCAACCTATTTATAATCACCATCACCAAATAGGATCGATACAGAAATCGTCTCTTTAACTACACTGATCTACAGACTTATTGTGAAGATGCATATTGACCGCTACCCGCATTTCGTCTATGTCAAATGGCTTTGTAAAATGCATCAATGCGCCTAGCTTGGTTGCTTCCTTAATCATATCCAGCTCCCCGTAAGCCGTCATCATGATAACCTTAATGGACGGATTCAACTCTTTCAGATGCTTCAGAATCTCGAGTGCATCCATTCCCGGAATTTTCATATCGAGCAGGACCAAGTCGGGAGACTCGCAGCGAACAATGTCTAATGCCAATTTTCCGTTAGCTGCTTGAAATGTTGTATATCCTTCGCTATTG
>DJUJ01000032.1:9681-16441 GCA_002438345.1 Paenibacillus sp. UBA6285 | reverse complement strand
ATTTATACCGTACATTTCGCCCACAGAGCCCATTTCCGCATTTCTACGGGATTTATACCGTACATTTCACCCATCAGGCCCCATTACAGCAATTCTACGGGATTTATACCGTACATTTCGCCCACAGAGCCCATTTCCGCATTTCTACGGGATTTATACCGTTCATTTCACCCATCGGGCCCCATTACAGCAATTCTACGGGATTTATACCGTACATCCCGCCCACCGAGCCCAATTCCAGCATTTCTACGGGATTTATACCGTACATTTCACCCATCGGGCCCCATTACAGCAATTCTACGGGATTTATACCGTACATCCCGCCCACCGAGCCCCACTCTCACAACCAAACTCCACCTTTCAACCAAACTATATCCAGCATTTTTTTCTGTGCAGCAAAAACGCTGGGATGGTATATTGTAGATTGGCTAAATTTAAGACACTATTTAAGATGAACCCAAAGCATCATAGAATTAGATTCTTTGAGCTCACTCTATACAGAAATATATGAAGGTGAATCTATTGAATAAGCTCTTATTTCATAATATCCCGCTGGGTGCTACTGGCGAACGCATCCCGCAGGCGGCAGTAGCTTCAGCACAGACCAGCAGGGAGCTGGTGAAGCGGGAAGAGGGGGACTCCGCTTATTTTCGCAGGTTGGAGGAAGGTGGCATCCTGCTCAACCGTCCGCAGATTGCCGCCGTACGGCATCATAAAGGGCCGCTGCTGACTCTAGCCGGTGCAGGCTCCGGCAAAACCTCGGTTCTGATCTGCAGAACCGGTTATTTGTTGTCTGTGCGCGGCATCTCGCCGAGTCAGCTACTATTGCTGACTTTTTCGAGTAAAGCTGCGGCCGAAATGCGCGAACGAATCGCCCTTCTCCCGGGAGTAAGCACAGCTGACGTCGCAAGGTTGCAGGCTCGTACGTTCCATTCCTTTTTCTTGTTTTTCTTGCGCAGACAAGGATTGCAGCAGGAAATTTTCAGCGAGACACGGCGTCAGCATATCCTATTGAAGCAGATCATGCGTGAGCTCGGACTGCCGAAGGATGCTTATCCACCGGAAACCCTACTCTCGCTGCTCTCTTCCTGCAAAATGAACATGGGCACCGTGGAAGACTTGCCAGAAGGAACCACCGCCGAAAAAGAAATGAAATCCATTCTGGAAATATACGAACAATGGAAACAGGACAATTTCAAAATCGACTTCGATGATGTCCTCCTAATCGCTTATCGGATGCTGCGAGAGCGTCCGGCGCTTTTGCAGGAATTGCAGATGAGATATTTGTATGTAATGGTCGACGAGTTCCAAGATACGAACGCCTTACAGTATGAACTAGTCAAAATGGTCGCTCACCCTCAACATAATCTAATGGTAGTTGGTGATGATGATCAGACGATTTATTCCTTCAACGGGGCGCGTAGTGAGTTCATTTTGGAGTTCGAGAAGCTCTATCCGGGGGCAAAGGTCATCACACTCGACATCAACTATCGTTCAGGCCCAGCTATTGTTGGACTTGGCAACGGCATTATCAAACACAATACACGTCGGCGCTCCAAAACCCTGCAAGCCGCCAAAGGCAGCGGATGTCAGCCCCGGTATATGCGTCCGCAAACTGCAGATGAAGAAGCCGAGCAGATGGTCGAGCATATTTTAAACGAGGTCTCTAGCGGCAAAAGAGAATATAGCGACTTCGCCATGTTGTACCGAGCGTCGAGCAGCAATCGGGCCGTTCTCGAACTGCTACTTTTACGCGATATTCCCTATATTGATTACGGAGAAGGGCAATTATTGTACGAGCACTGGCTGATCTCTCCTGTAGTGGATCATTTGCGACTCTCCGTGAATCGGCGAAATTTTGCAGCGATGGAGAATATCCTGCCGACGCTATATATGAACCGTGAAAAAGGCATGAATCACATCCGCCAGATGGAGGCTAGACAGCCCAAACAAGGACCGTTAATCCACCTATTGTCCATGCCCGGCATGGAGGATTTCAAAGGAACCAAGCTAAGAGATCGGCTCGATCTAATCCGGAATATACGCGAACTGACCCCAATACAAGCAATCCGGCAGATTCGTACCCAATTCTACGATTATTTCATCGAAGCGAATGAACGGCATCAAGCGACGCTACATCGAGAGACGTTAAAAGAAATGCTAGATGAGCTAGAATCCTCCGCGGCGCGTTTCGACAGCATCCCTGCCTTTCTTGATTTCATAGATAATGTCACGGAGCGTAACGAGCATAATCGTCAACCTGGCACTAAAGAGCAGGGCAACCGGATCGCATTAATGACCATTCATAAATCAAAGGGGCTAGAGTTTCCTGTAGTCTTCTTAATTGGAGCGTCTGAGGGAATCCTTCCACATAGCTCTGCACTGGAGGGTGATCGGCTAAAAGACCGCAAGCTTGTGGCCGGAAGCAGCGGAGCTTCAAGCTTAGCAGCGCTGGAGGAGGAACGGAGACTGGCGTATGTTGCTGTTACGAGAGCCCGAGAGGAGCTATTTATCAGCTCGCCCGCGCAGCATCGGGGTAAAAAAGCGGAGGTCTCCCGCTTCATGTTATCCGCCTTCCGTTCTGCCGTTTCTTCCACAGCGGCGACTACAGTGAGCAGAGCAGTGACGACAAGATCCTTGCCTACCAACCGAACAACCACGACAAAAACAAAAACCCATGTCGTTCCGGTGTGGAACTGCACGGGCAGCAGTTGTCCGGGTTGGACACGCATGAAAGCTGGCGGGGCTGAGGACCAGCTAACCTCGAAGCCCTGCCCTCTATGTAGCTCACCTATGGCAAAGGATCAGCGAGAAGTTCCCGTATGATTTACACGCAAAAAAAGCAAGTTTCCTCTTCCCTGGAAACTTGCTTTTTTAATATATATATATTTAGGCTGGAGTTACTACTGCTTCTTCAACTTCATCATGTACAGTCTTAATCTGAATCATTACTGCATTCGGATCGGTCAGCACTTCGATTCCATCTTGGAATATCAGGTCAGAAACTAGCAGCTGATCGCCAATATCAAGTTTACTAATATCTACTTCCATAGAAGTAGGCAAAACGCCCGGCATACAACGAACCTCTACTTCATACAATTCCACTTGCAGTACGCCACCGGATTTCACGCCGATTGCTTCACCCGCAAAATGTATCGTAACTTTACTATCCATATTTACAGACATGTTCACATGTTGAAAATCGATATGCAATATTTTTCCTGACAGCGAACCTTTTTGAATATGCTGAACAATGATTGGCATTACTTCATCGTCAGTGGTCTTTGCTTGCAGAATAGCTCGTGGATTTTTTCTCAAAATGTCCAACAGCTCTTTTTCATTCACTTCTACATTCAGAGTATCTTTACCCACTCCATACAACACAGCCGGGATACGTCCCTGTTCTCTCGCTAATTTCTTTTGGGACTTTGTTTCGCCAGTACGCTTGTTTAATTGAATAAATTTACTCATTTTTTATTTCCTGCTCTCTTTGACCATAAATTCTTGTCAATCTAATTATAACATGACCATAGAATCTAGTCAATTTTAGCCAAAACCCCTCTTTTCCATACAAAAAAGAAGACTTGAGTGAATTTGACTTCCCATTCCTCAACTCTTCCCAACTGCACTTTCTCTATTTACTTAACTCTTACTTAACCCATCTTCATCCATCACTTCTTCTATCGTACAATCACTTTCTTCCATCTCTTCGATTCCGATGAGCTCCCCAGGCTGGACATTAAAATATAAACAAAGCTTCAAGAGCAAGTCTCTGGGATACTGTACCATCTCGTCCTTATACATACGGCGAACCGAATCAAAGTGATAATTAATATCCTTAGCAAGCTTTCGTATAGAGAGTTTAGGATCATGATTCTCCATGACCACACTTAATTTACTTCGGATAACCGGCATACATTCACCTCCAACTTAAGTCCACGCCCACAAAAATCCATCGCGATCCCACGCGATTTTGCCGCCGTGCAGCTTCCGGAAAGCCTTCTTTACTTCTTTGGACAGTGAGGCATTGCCGTTCTCATTCACAAATACAAATTGTTCTCCAAAATTCTCTTTCACGTATTCAATCGCCGCGGTCTGATACAAGGTACCCGTAAACCGAATTTCCTTAACCATCCATTCCGCTACATCTTGTGCTGTTACTTCCATATGGATGTGCCTCCTTTCATGTACTTTATGCTAAAATGTGCCCTCATTATAACATGAATACAGCCCGACCGGACAAACGTCCGAATCGGGCTGTATTAGATGTCTTAATTATTGAGGATATGTATGATTCGAAGAATGACGAGTCTTCTGCCCGCCACTTACCATCAACAGAATCCCTGTAATCAAGTGTAGTACCCATATGATTTTTATCGTGCTTTACTATTTTATTTTCATCCTAAAATCACAGGTTCATCCACTTCATGATGTGGTTGCTTCTGTACAAAAGGAGGCAATCCTTCCTTGCTCATTGCAGCCGAAGGTGCAAGCCCCAAGCAGTGGCACATTAGCGGAGCTAGCCGCAATTGGGGAATTGCTTGATCCTCTTTTTCTAGTGGTAATACATCTACTCCGAACGTATATAACGGCACATCCCGCTCGGAAGAGGTTATCCCTCCGTGGTACCCATTTGCGTTCATTCCATGATCTGCCGTAATCAGAATCTTATACCCCTGCTCCATCCAAATGGGCAAAACNNACAGTGGCCAGCAGACCATCGGCGTTACGCACTGAAAGCTCATATTCCTTGCTCTCCCCACCATAACGATGCCCGGCATCATCTATATTCATGGAGTGAATGTAAAGAAAATGCGGATCATAGGCACTCCGTAAATACACAGCATCGGCAAATACATGGCTATCGGGATAGTGATCCTCGAAATAAAAGCTGCCATGCTGAATCGGCTTCATCACATTGTGCTGATGGCGATCAGCCAGCGGATTAAAGGGAGCCGAATTATAAAGCTCACTGACCCAATGATAGGCGACAGCAGCCGTACGCAAATTAGTCGCCACTGCCAGATGGAACACGCTCTCTTCATGGCTTGGTCTCACAATATGGTTGGCCGTAATTCCATTTTTGGACACGGGTGTACCCGTCAAGAGCACTTCATAAAGCGGGCGTGACAGACTGGGTAATTCCGACTGTACTCGATAACAAGATAATTGTCCCTGCTCCACAAGATGCTCCAGATACCCCATGTATTTGCGAGCTGCATCATATCTGAGTCCGTCCAAGACAACCACAATGAGTTTATTGGTCATTTCCATCATTCTACTCACGCTCCTTCTCGCTCTAAATGTAAAAGCTCAGAAGGATTCAGCGCCAATGTGACTTTGTCCCCTTCTTCAACCCGTAGCCAGCGTCCATCATTTAAAAGATCAACCGTTAATCGGATTCCTTCAGCCTCAACCGTACATCGAATGATATTGCCTAGCACAGATACCGATTTAATCATTCCATTCACCAGTTGTGCTCCGGCAGCAGCCTCCTGTTGACCCGCTCCCTCATGCAGTAGCGTTACGGCTTCGGGGCGAATGGCAAAACTGTCCATACCACTATCTATTCCGTGAAACAGCGCCATCACTTCAGGCCGAGTCAATACGTTATAACTGCCCATGAACCGAGCAACGAACTCTGTGCGCGGCGCGGTGTACAGTCCTTCCGGTGTTCCATCCTGAACAATACGTCCACCGTTCATAATGCAGATGCGGTCGGATAGGATCAGCGCTTCTTCCTGATCATGCGTAACGAATAGGGTCGTCATGTTAAAGCGCTTCTGAATATCGCGAATTTCAGCACGTAGATTCTTACGGATCTTGGCATCGAGTGCACTGAGGGGTTCATCCAGCAGTAATACTTTGGGCTGCACTGCTAGTGAACGGGCCAGCGCTACCCGCTGCTGTTGTCCACCGGAGAGTGACTGCGGATAGACATTCCGCTTCTCCTCCAGATCGACTAAAGCCAGCAGTTCCTCGCAGCGACTACGTCGGGCGGATTTAGATAAGCCGCGCATTTTCATTCCATACTCGATATTTTGACTCACTGTCAGATTAGGGAATAGAGCATAAGACTGAAACACCATCCCCACCTCGCGTTTGCGGGGCGGCAGATTTGCCAGATCTTTATTCTCTAGAAGAATTCTGCCGCCATCCAGCTCCGAAAGGCCAGCTATGCAGCGCAGTAACGTACTTTTCCCGCAACCGGAGGGGCCCAGCAGCGTCACAAGCTCCCCTTCGCGAATCTCTAAATCTATATTGTCTAGCACACAGGTATCACCGAACATTTTGCGTATACCCTGCAGCTTCAGATAATCGTTCATCCCTTAACGCCTCCTCCCATCTTTTTGCCAAGCTTCATCAGTACCATCGAAAGGACTAGAATAAACAGAAAATACGAGATGGCAATCGCACTGGCTAAATGTCCGCTTTCGCCCATTCTTTGATATAGATACACCTGAATCGTCTGAATATGTCCGCCAACTAGCATGTTTGTAAGGACAAATTCGCCGAACAGAACCGAGAATGATAACAGGGTGGAGACGATAACTCCAGGCCAGATATTTGGCAAAATCACATTCACAAAAGCCGTTCTGCGGCGGGCCCCAAGCAATTCCGCAGCATGCAGCAGTTCAACGGCGTTAACGGTCAACAGACTATTACGAATGCCCTGATACATATAGGGAAGAATGACCACAAAATACGCGCCCACCAATAAATAAGCTGTTCCAGCGATATCAAAGGGGCCAGAGGAATA
>DJUJ01000032.1:4132-9674 GCA_002438345.1 Paenibacillus sp. UBA6285 | reverse complement strand
CACCAGGCACCGCATAAGGCAGAACAACGATCACTTTCATAAAGCTCTCCCAGCGCGGAAAATAAATGGTGATGACAAAAACAGCTGGCAGCATCACGGTCAGACTCAGCACCACGCTGATCAGGCATAAATACAGCGAGGTCCAAAGTGCCTCTAAAAAACGAATATCCTTAAACATTTCTCCGAACCAATTCAGCGTCCAAGCTTGGGGCAGCAAGGTATTCTGCCAGTCCTGTGCAAAAGCATAAATACCCGTTGCCAACAGTGGAAGTAATAAATAAACCATGAGCAGTAGCATGAAGGCGCGTGGAGCGAAGCTCGCTTTGCGTATATTCATTGCCCCACCTCCTTACGAGTCGCTGTCCATAGACGCCGGGAAGGTTTACCTTTTATCTCTGGTTTACTAAGCGATTTCGTTCCAAATCTCTCCGCACGACGCACCATTAGGTGATTCAGATAAACAGCTAGAATCGTAGTCAGACCTAGTAGCACAGCAAGCGTACTGCCCATTTGCGGCTGAGTGACCACATCTCCGGCAACCAANNTACCAAAGCGTACGCCGTTGCATAAGCACCCATCGCATTAGCAAACAGAATCCCGAGAGTGCCGAAGATTGACGGAGTTAGAATCGGCAGGCCGATCGTCTTCCAAAACTGCCACGGTCCAGCCCCCAGTAAGGACGCCGCTTCTCTCCACTGCTCACGAATGCCATAAAAAGAAGGATACAAGAGCAGTAAGGCTAACGGAACCTGAAAGTATACGTAAACCAGAATCAGGCCAGACCAGCTATATAAATCAAAATCGGCAAAAACACTCCAGCCCCACTGTTTGAATAAGAGTGTAAATACCCCATTGTTACCGAGCAAAATGATATAAGCAAAGGCCAGCGGAACACCCGCGAAATTAGAGGTCATATTTGACAGCATCAACAGTCTATCCCGTACCTGCGGGGTGAATCGTGGAATGCAATATGCACAACTATNNACCCGCGGGGTGAATCGGGTAATGCAATATGCACAAAAAAGTCCGACAACAATCCCTATCAGACTTGAGGTTAAAGAGATCAGCAAGCTGTTCTTGATTGCCTGCATGTAATAGGCACTTTGCAGTGCATGCAGATAATTGCCTAGCGTAAACCCAGTTCCATCTGCCTTTTGGAAACTTCCCGTCAGCATGGACAATACAGGTACTAGCTGAAATGCCAACACCATCAGTGCAAACGGAATGAGTGCCAGGATCACACCGCGGCTTTTCTGTTTCAACTTCCTCACTCCTTGTCGCGGGAATAGAACAAGGGCACCTTACGGCATCGTGACGAAGGCGCCCTGCTTCTTTTTTTGGGGGAAGAACAATTCTAGTTCAAATGTACAAGTACACGTTCCTGCCATAACTGCGGAATGGTCTTAGCTGTCTCTTCCCACACCTTGTAATCACCAACTGGTTTGGCGTTGACATATTCCTTTTTTGGCAGCAACTTAGCAGCAACATCATCTGGCAGCTTTACACTGTCACGGATCGGACGAGCGTACCCTTTGGCAAGATTAATCTGTCCTTCATCACTAAGGATGTACTGACGTGTCAGCTTCGCAGCGTTAGGATGCGGCGCATATTTGTTAATGATCGTTGCATAACCGCTCACAACACTGCCTTCCTTCGGAATGGCTACCGCGAAGCCATCTTTGTTGATCTGGTCTCTATAGTTCAAAGCGTTGAAATCCCACAGCAGGGTAACTTCTACTTCCCCTTTTTCGATGTTGGCAAGGGAAGCTTCTGCATTGGAGAGACGTCCTTTTTTAGCCAAATCCTCGAAAAAAGCAATTCCCGGCTCAATGTTCGACTCATCGCCACCAAAAGCAATCGCTGCGGCCAATACAGCCATTTGCGCTTGAGCAGCTTTGGTTACATCACCAACGATGATTTTGTAATTTCCGTTCTTCAGATCTCCCCAACTCTTCGGTGGGTTAGCCACGAGCTTGGTGTTCGTCAGAAACGAAATCGTCCCTTGATAGCCGACAATCCAATTCCCGTCCTTATCCTTAGCCCAATCAGGGATCTCATCCCAGTAGGTCGTTTTATAAGGTTGTGTTACTCCTTTATCCACGGCAACCGATCCAAAAGCGATCCCTACATCTCCGATGTCAGCCGTTGGTTTATCTTTTTCCGCATCAAACTTGGCGATTTCCTCCGCGCTCGACATATCGGTATCTGAATGTGTAAGACCATACTTACTACTCATATCACTCCATGTATCTTTCCAATTCGCCCAGGAATCCGGCATCCCTACACTGATAACACTGCCCTCTTCTTTAGCTTTACTCTCGATCTCGGTCAGACTTAATTCTTTGGTGCCAGCATTTCCATTCGTTGTTTCCTCAGCCTTGGCCGAATTTCCACAAGCAGCAAGCAACAGGACGAGCAAGGATAACATTAGACCCATCGATAATTGATTTTTGATCCCTTTTTTCATGATTTCCCCTTCACTCCTATTTCTTATTTGCGGGCTTCTCTATGCTCCAACTGTTAGGCACCCAATTGCAGTATAGGCGTGTACTATTTTCGTGACATTAAGTAGGATAGGAATATTTGTAAATAAAAAGTAAGACATACCAAAAACCACCTGATTCACTCAGGCGGTTTTGGTGTTTATGTTTAAAGCTATACTACCTTCTACGCGCCACCACACTAACCACGCCGTATCTATAGAGCACTTTCTTACCGAACCAGCCAAATAGACGATCCGTAAAAAAGCCCATAAAGCCAAGGCAGAATAAACCGACAAAGATCCAATCTGTACGGAAAAATAACCGAGAATTCCAGATCAGATAACCTACACCTTCGTTCGAAGCAATCATTTCCGCTCCGATAATCGCCATATACGAGGTTCCCATCGCTAACCGGATGCCTGTAAAAATATACGGTATCGTCGCCGGGACGATCACATGAATCAGGATTTGCCACTCACTGGCACCCATACTGCGGGCTGAGCGGATTTTATCCTCCTCTACGGACATCACACCGGTCAAGGTATTCAAAACCACAATAAAAAAGGTAGCGTACATAATCAACGCAATCTTTGACTGCTCCCCAATGCCAAACCACACTAGAAACAATGTAATGAACGCAATCGGCGGACCACCTTGCGGAATACCCAATCCGTCTCCTCAAGCTGCTCCCAATACTTATCGCTCATGCCAACCTCTGCTTTCTCCCTATCGGCCAAGTGGAAACGACTTTTCCGTCCTTTATAGGACGGTAACGTTTCAGCGAGAAATATAAGGATGATTGATGAAGTGAAGCCTATACATCCTTATATTTCAACAAAAAAGGCTCCCAGCACATATCCCTGACAAGGGAAAAGTGCGGGAGCCTTTGGCGGTCCAATCGGCTCGGATGAATTATTTCACTGTTCATTTAATTAGTGTTTAAGTATTGGCGATATCATATACCCATTTATTCCTACCTGTAAAGTATGTATTTTGAATATTAAAAAAGAGCGCCCATAAAAGGCGCCCTTCCGAGTTGAACCCTAAGCACATTCATTGAGCACATCAACGAATGATTATTGACCACTTCCCAGCACAATTGCGTGACTGTCCTCATCATAAACCTGCATAAAGGATGAGACAGTCGGCAAATAATCGGCTGCCACATACAAAGTACCCTTTATGATTTGCACATTAAAGCTCACGTCTGGCTTTAGGGAAAGTGTCCACTCCCCTTTGCTAATTACGGTTTCTTTGCTTGTTGTATTCCAACGAATGTCCGCTCCCCATGAGCCAAATAGCGCTCTAACCGGTAAATATATTCTATCGAATTGCTCAAGTGGTAGAGTAGTAGTATTTAATTTCACCTGCACTCCGTCCAACCATACTTGAATGTTCTTACCCGCTGGTAACAGCGAGACCGCATCGAGCAGATCAGCCTCGCTACGCAGTGGCTTAAGGGCTTGCAAATCGAGATTCAATACCTTCAGTTTGTTATTCAGCGTATCCGATACATACAGCTTGCCAGACACAAGTGCAACACCGGAAGGCTGATTAAACATCACTTTATCCAACGCTCCAACCTGATCTCCCGAGGTACCCTGCCCTGCGACTGTGATGACTTTCCCGTCCTTCTGAATGGCCCGAACCCGATGATTCAGACTATCAGCAATCAGCAACACTTTATCGGCATAGGCCAGTCCACGAGGACGATTGAACAACGCCGACAGACGATCTCCATTCTGAAACCCTCCAGCCATATAACCAGTCACTGGATCAATACTGGTTGCTTTGCCTGCAAAGGTCTCAACCTTACTGCCTTTAATCAATCGGATCATCTGATTCCCACTGTCAGCCACATAGAGATTACCGGTCTCATCGAACACAAGACCCACGGGCTCATTAAATTTGGCCGAACCTACTGCTCCATCCAAATAAGCGCCATTATTCCCCTGTTGACCCGCAAAAGTAGTCACGATACCTTCTGATGTAACTTTGCGAATCACATGATTCAGCGTATCCGCTACGTATACGTTGTTATTACTATCTACAGCTAATCCACCTGGTGAGTTAAACTGCGCCTCATTGCGTTGTCCATCTTTGTAGCCGGCGACTCCCGTTCCTGCGAGGGTGTACACTTCTCCATTCTTTATTTTGCGGATCACATGATTGTCGGTATCACTGATATAGATATTGCCTTTACTGTCTGCAGCAGTATACGTCGGATGATTAAACAAGGCCTTTGCACTCTTATCATCGATATATCCTTCAGCACCTTGTCCAGCCACTGTCTGCAGCTCTCCATTACTCCACTTGCTGATCGTACCACTTCCGGACTGAACGATAATGAGGTCATTGCTACCAGGTACGGTAGTCAGTCCCCACGGTTGTTTAAGAGAGAGTACAGCATTAGACGAGACATTCTGGACTATACTCCCTTGAACGTTGCTGCTTGTGGTTTGCACTGCCTCTGCGGTAACGATACTGGATAGTGATCCGCTTATGACCATAAATCCACAAACGATGGAGATGAGTTCCTTTTTCATTACATTTTTTCTCCTCTCGAAGGTTATTGCGCCTTTAAAATAACAAAGATAATCTAATCTGGAGGTTGTCTATTATTACCTGTACAGGGCCATTTTCTGTATCTTTAATCCTCACCAGAGGAATGATAACGATATCTAATCTCCCCTACATCATAACCCAGTGATTGGATGATAAATTCCGGTGCTTCATCTTCACTTATAGGGCCAGTATGGTTAAAATAACCCGAAGTGATTTTCCCCTTGTAGGTAAACCCACCGTCTGCTATCTGTTGATCCTCTTCCTGCACCTGCCCCCCGGAAAGGGCATTCTTTAACAAACCGCCGTTAACCTTGATTTGAACGAAAGAGCTATAAGGGAGTGATTCACGCAGCTGAATGATAAGCTTATTCTCTCGAATGTATACCTCACCTAAATCGAGCGTGTCCTCACTTTGATTCAAAGTAACACTCACCCCATCCCTCGCAGCATTAGGATTAGAGTCATCTGCGATATTGAAGGCTAACGGTGCTGGC
>DJUJ01000032.1:0-4109 GCA_002438345.1 Paenibacillus sp. UBA6285 | reverse complement strand
GGATTTGGCGTTTCTATTGGTTCCGGCGTCGGCGTCAGTGTTGGCGTTGGATCTGGCGTTGGCGTCGGCGTTGCTGTTGGTTCCGGCATCGGTGTTGGTGTCGGCGTTGCCGTTGGTTCCGGCGTCGACTTCGATAGATCTAGAGGAATCGAACTAGATAGATCATAATTAATCTGAGGTGGAAATGTTGGCATAGATATGACCGGGTGACCCACCATAGCATCTTTTATTTGCTGGATTAATCTTTCGATTTGATTATTTACTGCTTCGGTTAATTTCCCTTCTTCGTTCAGATATTTCAAATGCTGCTCTAGAGCAAATTGCGGTAATACATCCAGGGACAGCCTTTCTGTCACCCATTGTTGATTCTCCATAATAAGTTGTTGGGGAGCTGTTATCATACGCTCAATCAGCGTGGAATCTATAGACGGAACTACATGAACTGTTCCTTCCAAAACCGCCAGATAGCTGCCGTTATTTCCTACCCCACCATTAAGGACATTGCCTTGACTAGGATTAACACTAACAAAAAACTCTGTGCCCATAACGCCCATGATAGCCGTCGGTGTCTCAATCTCAAAACGAGAGTCGCCATCCAGCTTCTTCTTCACCTTAATCATGACTTGTCCATTTTGCAGCTTCAGGCTTGTCTTACCGCCCAGCGCCTTTGCGCTTTCGACTAATTGACTGATAGTAAGTGTCGTTCCTGCACCGATCGTAACTTCTTTGTTAGCATCAAGATCGAGGCTGATTTGCCCATCAGTGCCTGTTATAATCGTATCGCCTTGGGTAATCGCCATCCCTTTAAAAGCATTGAATTTCTTCGTTCCACCGCTCTTCTTTACCTCAGACTTGCCTGAGACCGCAGTTATTTTCCCCACTTTGACGCTATCCTTCGCCTCTGTGACAACCGCTGGCCAAAGAATACTGAACAACAAAATAAACGAAAGGGTAAGCTTTAACGACTTCATCTCAATCCCTCCAATTCGTAGATGCTGATTCCTTGTTCCTTGCCCTTTACCTTGATCTCTCCTAATGAATCAGCAGTTACTCTATCTTTTACAAAAGCGTAGGTAGCCTCACTGATGAGGATTTGTCCAGGCTTCGCATTGCTTTCCAGACGGGCTGCCGTATTGACGGTGTCGCCAATCGCTGTATAATCCATCCGTGTCTTGGAGCCGATGTTCCCAAATACAGCAGGGCCAGTATGTACCCCAATGCCGAATTTCACTACAAGCCCAAATCGTTCGAACAGCTTGTGTTCCACCGCCGCCGAGCCTTCCTTCATCGCCCACGCAGCCTTCACCGCTTGCATCGGATGATCCTCCAGCAAGAATGGAGCATTAAAGATCGCCATCGTGGCATCACCGATAAACTTATCCAACGTGCCATCATACTTAAAAATACAACCCGCGGTCAGATCTAGATACTCATTCAAAATCTCTACAATCTCCTCAGGTTCAGCGGCCTCCGACAACGGAGTAAAGCCACGAATATCGACGAATAACAAGGTTAGCTCTCTGCGACTTCCTCCTAGCTTCAGCCCTTCTTGACCGTTTTTGAGAATTTGATCCACAACCTGCGGGGCAACATAGCGGCCAAAAATATCCGTAACCCTACGTTTTTCCATCAACTCTTCTAAATATTGAAACCCTATCACGATAATGCAGCTTACAATTAGAAACGGAATCACATAACCTAGTGAAATCACCGTTCCTCGATCATAGAAAAATCGACCTGCAAAAATAAGAAGAGCCATAATAACCGCAATGGCGGCGTAAGAATACAACATTTTCACTTTGCGGAATAGTAGATAGGCCAGGAGTGCAACCAGCAGCAATACAACTTCATTCCACTTCCAGTCCAGCACGCGTTTGTAATTATCGTCCAGCAGCGATTGAATGATATTCGCATGTATTTCCACGCCGTATAACGTGTTTTTACCGCTGATCGGTGTTAGGAAGTCATCCTTAAACCCTGTAGCATAAGGCCCAATGAGCACAATTCTATTCTCAAAATAGGAGGGTGGAACCTCTCCGCTAAGCACCGCCGAATAAGGGATCTCCTCAAAATCACCATTGCCTCCGGAATAGGGGATATAGAAACGCCCGAACTTATCTAACGGCAGCTTCTGCGGATCAGCGATGCCCCCCATCGCCTCTCGATATTTCTGATAGACTCTCCATGACAAGCTGTGAATAGCTTCGCCCTCATAATCAAAAGAAAAAAGAGCTTTACGCACCACATGGTCCGTGTCGGTAATGGTATTGATATGGGCTGTGGCAGCCGCGGCTTCCCGTAAGGCCTCAAACGGCTGGGACAGCTCCAGCGCTTCGATCTTTCCCTGCTCGGTATTTGGCGCAAATGTGCCATATACCGGCAGGACTACATTCCCCGCACGGGCCACAGCCGCGGCGAATTCAGTATCCGCCTCCGGGTCCTCCGAGCCGACAGGGAACGTAAGGTCAAAGCCGATTACAGCTGGATGTCCTTCGGAGAGTGTATCCAAGAGCTGCGCATGAACATTTCTGTTCCATGGCCAGCTGCCGAAATCCTCCAAGCTCTGATCATCTATCCCGATAATAGCAATGGTAGTATCCACTGGACGCTCATGCTGCATCACGCGATCTTGTAACAGATGATCAATGGGGTCGAGACTCCCTCTATACAGTAGAACCGCAAAAATCACCGTAAGCAGAAGCAAAATATGTGCTAACTTTACTCTCAAGGTCCGTTTCTCCAATCTATGTATTATGGAATGAGTCCGAGCCAGCGCCAATAAGGAATACAAAGGATCGCTAGTAATATAACGGCAAGTCCATAACCTAAAGCAATCTTTTGAGCCTGCTTGTGGGTAAAGGCTTTACCTTCTGCGCTATAATAGGCGGTCAGATACGTTGGTGATTGATAAGCGAAGAAGAAGGGGTCCGTGGATAATAAGATCAGGAACACAAGCATCCATGGATGAATGCCGAGCCCTGCGCCAATCGGAAGAAGTGCCGTGACGAGTAGAATGACGGCTGGATCATCGCGAATGACAAGTGTAACTACGAAGGAAATCATTATAACTGCCAACAGAAACAATACCGGAGATGAAACAAACAGAGACATATGCTCATTTAAAAAGGAAGAGAGCACCCCACTAATCGTCAGCACCGCAAAGCCTATCAGCCTCACCCATGTATTATCCAGCCCGTGAAGCGGCTGAAGCACCATTAACACAATGCAGCCAATAATCGTCCATAGGGAGATGCGTTCTTCTTTGGTGAGTGGACCGAGCAGTGTCAGTTGTTCGTTAAGCACATCGCCAGATACCACCTTGGAGCCTGAGACATTGCGGAACATGAAGGATAAGACGGCTAATAATATACCACCAAAAATAATCAGTGCGGGGAGAGCAGCAGCCATTGCAGCCAAGTAACCTGTTGTCCGCCTGTCACCAAACCGTAAGCCATAACATTAGTATAAGAACCTGTCATTACAAAAGGAGCGGTGAAGCCATAGAATAACATGGCGGCCAGACCTAACCCTGCTGCTCCTTTGCTTCGTTCACCGTAGCCCAGGGACTCGGAGAGTGTGTGTGCAACAGGTACGCCAAGTGATACCTTAGCTGAGGTGGAGGATAATTAGCGGATTCATAATCATGCCACCAGCAACAATGCCTCATAGCTGCCCACGAAGTGTAGTTTCTACCGCTGCCTGTGCACCTGCCGAACGAGCTTGACCTGTTAGCAGCGCCATCTCTCCAAGCACTTCCCATTGTCCAAGCAGCGCTAAAGAGCGGCAGCCACCCGCTTCTGTTTTCAAGAATAGCTCAATGGTGCCTCGTTCAACGATAAACATCCGATCCCCAGGATCACCCTGTTCAAACAGAAGGGTACCCGCAGGAAGCTCCAGCTTCGTAAGCATTCCTAGCAGTTTAGCCTGCTCCATATTCGAAAGATCCTTAAACATCTCTATTCCTGTCAGCTTCACTTGCCATCTACCTCTTATTTTGAAAGATTATGTCTATTAAAAATTTATTCAAAAATATTATATATGAAAAATCATATGAATAGTAAGAATTTCCTATTTTTCTAGAAGAAAAGGGATGTAAGGTACAAAAAATG
>DJUJ01000049.1:63404-87136 GCA_002438345.1 Paenibacillus sp. UBA6285 | reverse complement strand
CTCGCATAAACGCTTACCGTCCATTTGGGACGCCGAAGGCGTTTTTGCTTGTTTGAAATGGATATCGTACAAAACGTAAAGGCAGCAAACCTCCATCTCTGGAGAATTGCTGCCTTTTCATGTTGTTATGGATTATTTTACAGATAATTTCAATTGCTTCTGTGTAGCGTTGTAACTCCATACGAGTGCCGGAAACTTCTTCTTAAAGGCATTTAATTCAATGTAGGTCTCACCATTCTGGGAAAGCGCCTCTTTGGAGGAAAGCGTAAAGCCGGTGGACGTACCTGTTCCACTCTTTACGATAACCTTCTTATTCTTGGCATCCCAGGTGATCTCGCCTTCGACAAGGGCAGCCAGCACAAGAGAAGAAGCATAAGTTTTATCGCCCTGTTTCACAAGACCGACATTACCAGCAAAAGGAACGCCATTGATATTCAAGATATGATGATCTCCGGTGACTTCTAAAGTCTTCATTCCAGCAATCTGCAGGGCGGTAATCAGCTGTGCAGTTTTGCCTTTAACCTCAATATCCGGTGCAAGACCGATGTGATTAAAGTCTTCTTTCTTAGGGGTTAGATATTTCTGCGTGGTCAATTTCAGCATGTCGCCATTAGACACCTTAAGTAGGCTTTGAATACGCGCTTTGCCGTAAGAACGAGTGCCTACGACAGTAGCCAGTTTGTTGTCACGTAGGGCGCCAGTAAGAGCTTCAGATGCACTTGCAGTGTATTCGTTGGTTAGAATTACAACGGGTACACCGATTTTACTGCCACTAGTAATCGTTACAGGAGTTAGTGCGCCACTTTGATCAGAGGTATACATCATGATGCCTTTATCCATAAAGTTAGAGGCAATGTTGTATGCCGAATCCATATAGCCACCCAAGTTATCACGTAAATCAAGCACCATGGATTTCATTCCCGCTGCACGCATCTTCTTCAGCATAGCGGCGAATTCTTCATCAGAATTCTGGGTGAAACCACTGAGCGAAATATAGGCAATCTTCGGTCCGATGAGGGTTCCAAAAACGGAAGTCGAGTTCAATTCATTTCGGGTGACAATATAATTTTTAGAGACGCCATTTCTGAGAATCAATAGGGTGACCTTGGTGCCTGCGGCTCCACTCAGTTCGGAATCATCCGTTTCGTCAACAGGTATTCCGTTGATTTTGAGAATCGTATCGCCGCGTTTCAGGCCTGCCTTTTCAGCAGGAGAACCTGGAGAAATTTCTTCGATGTAGAGTTCTGTCGGCGTATATTGTAGTTTAACACCGATGCCAACGTATTCGAGATCAACCGCATGTTCAAATTGTGCGGCTTCCTCGGAGTTGAAGTATTGGCTGTATGGATCGTCCAGTGTGTTCACCATGCCGTCAATGGCTCCGCGAATCAAAGTATCCTTATCTACATCTGAAAGGTTGTAGTTCTCCAATAACTTCATCACTTCATTGATAAGATCACTGTTGTCTGTGGAAGCTTTAGCGGCATCAGCAGCTGAAGCTAGTGGAGCAAATGTAATAGATAAAGCTAGACAGCTGGTTAACAGTGCACTTATTACTTTTTTGGATTTCATGGAATCAAACACCCTTTTTATTAGGATTTCACAAGTTTATTGTAGACGTTATATGTGGTATCGATTGTCCATACACCGGTATCCGACTTGGATAGAATATAGATAAGACCCTGCTCGTAAGTCTCCTCTTCACTAGCTTCCTTGTCTTTGCTTTCTACATATATCGCTGCTTCTTTGGCACTGTAAAAATAGACATTTGAAATGCCTGGAGTATAGGTAATATCGTACGAAGCGAAGAAATCATCCAAATCTGCCTTGAGAGAGGAATCATATTCTTCACCATAAGAAGTCATCGTGGTAAGAACTGCGGTAGGATTCTCTTCGTTCATTGCTTGATAATATTTGGTAATAGTTCCTTTAATGGCATCCGTATCATTTTGAGGGATGTTGGCTGCTGGTTTTAGGGCTTGTTCACGAGTAAGTAGAATGGTCGAGCTTTGGGATTCCACGGATGATATCTTCCAGCTTCCGTTCTTGCGGACCAGGGTATATACGTATTCATCCTCTGTATCTGGAGTATAGGCCCCACCTATTCTGCGAGAACTTTCAAGCGTATACACAGTGGCTTCGTCAGCTTTAATGTCGAGGATTTCCAAACTATCAATAGTATTCTTTATGTCGAAAGCTTTAAAAGATTCATTGAGTTCGGCCACTGATTCTGTGTAAGAAGACTCCGAATCCATAAGGGAATAGAAGCTGGTCGCTTTTTCTTCATTGAAATACTGATTAGACAAACGGATTAAAGCTGTAATGGCTGCTTCGTCCTTAGCTTTGGATGCAGGAGTTGTAATCTGCACACTTCTACTGGTGGAATTCCAGACGGCTGTGCCCCCGGTTGCCTCGGCGATAAAACGCAATGGGATGTATGTAGTGCCAGCTGAGGAGACTGGTGCGGTGGTTAGTTTTTTTACGGTTCCGTTAACAGTAGCGCGGTTGCTGCCAATTTTGAGGGTAATCGCAAGATTTGAACTTTTACCTGTCACCGTTCCAGTCTTGGCATCCCAGAGGACTTGAAGTCCAAGCTTCTCAAAGACGACCCGAAAAGGTACAAGTACAGAATTGTTCGCTAAGTATGGGGATCCAGCAGTGAAGGAAACCTTACTACCGTTGATATAAACATCAATCGGTTTCGAAGCTGCAAAAGCCGGGACCGCAAGTATGAGGGCCAGTAGACTTATGCTAAAGAGGGAAAATAATCTTTTCAACAGTACTCTCTCCTTTTATGTAACTCTTTGTAAAATAGCCTCATTATACCATTTGGCTTCCCTCTCAGTCTATCAGCTGGTGTTAGTTTTGTCACACAAAAAAGCCGGAGAAATAGATATCTCCAGCCACTGAAAAACGTTGGATCGAAGGTTAATCTTAAACCAAAAAAGCTTCACGAACACGGTTCCAGAATGGAAAAGGACGGTACCTGGCGAAACTGACCTTCTTGTCCGATACTTGGCAGCGTACTGAAATCAGGTCGTCTACTGGGATATTGTTATGATCTATCGTGAGTAGTAAGCGCTGATCCTTACATGAAAGAATGTCGCAATGGTGATGCTTCGGCAGTAGCAATGGCGATCCCATTGTTCGGAATACACGATTGTTAATGGAGGCAATTTCGGCAATCTGCAGCGCTTCTATAGATGGGTGAACCATGGCCCCCCCAAGGCTTTTGTTATAGGCCGTGCTACCAGAAGGCGTAGAAATACAAAGTCCGTCGCCCCGGAACATTTCGAAGGTAACATCATTGATGTCAACTTGAATCATTATAGTTCCATCTACCCCTTTAAGAGTAAATTCATTTAGGGCAATGTGGGACGAAGAACCGGATTTCTTGTGAATTTCCAGCTCTATTAACGGATATTTCACGATGCGGGGTTTCTGCGGTCCAGCGTCACCAGTTCCGCACATATAGTCGATTAAAGTGGGCAGCTCTTCCGCTTGCCAGTCCGCATAGAAGCCTAAGTGTCCTGTGTGCACACCTACGAAGGCTAAATTGGGGATTTGATCGATAAAGGTATGAAAAGCGTGCAGCATTGTACCGTCTCCGCCAATAGAGATGACGATTTCGGGAGACTCGGCATCCAGTTGCAGGTCCCGCTCCGCCGCCAGCTTGTGAAACTGCTCGGCAAGTTTGATTGATAGTTCATCACCGCGGTCCAGAACATAATATCTCAAGATGTACAGGCTCCTTTTGTATAATTCAGTCATACACCGATCATAATCAATCTTGACCCGGAACACAATATGTTAATCAACTTCGCCGTATCCATCGAATCATTGCCATGAAAGCAGGGATAAGCAGTGAGACTAGAATTGCAGCAGTTAATAATAGGCTGAGCAGAGCGAGGCTAGCCGTGATCCCTGTGGCAGAAGGTGTAAAGGCAACAGAGGCTGGTAATGATATCCATGCAGTAGACAGTCCTGTGTTCATCACAGGGTTCCAGAGCAGCAAGACCAATCCTGATGCGAGTAAGGCGTGAATTAGACGTGCAGTTAAAAATGGCAGATACCGCAACCCGGTACCGTTCAGAATACTAGCCACCTGGGCATGTACAGATAAGCTACCCCAAGAAAGAATGAAGGCAGCTGCCGCTACCTTGAACTGGAGCGGGATGGAAGAAGCGGCTTCGCCCGCTGAACGAGCGCCGATAGTGACCTCGAAGAATCCACTTATCAGGGCCTGAGCCAGTTCGGGAGGACCACCTACAAGGGACACAAGATGTCCGGTCATGCTAAAGAGTGAGGATAGGATTCCGGCTCGGGCTAACAGTTCCATTAGCACATTGAAGAATACAACCAAACCACCTACGACAATAATAAGCTTTAACGAGGACTGGATCGCACCCTTTAATAGCTCCCCAAGGCTCCGTCCATCTTTGCGCCGAGCCTCTTCCATTGCAAGAAGTGCTGCATGGATTCTTCCGAATCCTTGTTTTGATGGAGTAGAGGGGGCGGCAGAACTAGTTTTTGATGGGTCTTGGGTTGGAGGGCTCTGTTCCTTGCGTCCATGGAATGACATTAGCAAGCCAACAATCAAACCGCTTCCGTAGTGGGCTAGGGCTAGTATGAGCCCCAATGATGCGTCTCGAAAGAATCCGACAGATACTGCACCTAACAGAAAGATTGGATCGGAGGAGGTTGTGAAGGCCACTAAACGTTCGCCCTCGACTCTGCTAATCAGATTCTGTTCCCGCAGCTTGGCGGTTAATTTAGCGCCAACAGGATATCCTGATACATATCCCATGGCAGCGACGAACCCACCGCTACCTGGTATACCGAAAAGGGGACGCATCAACGGATCAAGCAGAGCGCCGAAGAGATGAACAATACCTAAGCCTAGCATGATCTCGGAAATGACGAAGAATGGAAATAGGGAGGGGAATAGCACATCCCACCAGATGGCTAGGCCGCGTAAGGCTGCGCCAAGGGATGCCTCCGGATGAAACAGCATCAGCAGCATACAGCCCGCCAATGTTAATCCCAGCAGTGGGCCGCCAATCTTTTTAAAAGTCATAATTAACGCCTCCTGGTCTATGGTTAGATGTATGCGAAAAGAAGGACAAACAGCACAAAAAAATAAAGGAAGCGGTTACATTAATCTGTGCTTTTTCGCTCGAATTATGATATTATGTAAATAAGAAATGCACCCTCTGTTACAAGAATAAATGGGATGGAGTGATGGCGATGAGCGTTATAGCCGGAGTTCTCGTTTGTGCTTTTGTATATGTGATCCGGATCTCTCTCGTCCCTGCAGGTGATGAGGAATTTCGGACCTACTGACAATAACCTCCAGGCGCTAAACTATGGTTTAGCGTCTTTTTTCTGTCGTTTAGGGGCACTTTCGACGGATATCCGAGTAGTGCTTTTTTTTGGTATAATAAATATAAGAAACGTTTCATTAATATGGAAGAAAGCTGGTAACCTCAATGAATCCAAATGAGAGTATATATGAGAACCTAGGGGGAGCTGAGGCGCTACATCGATTGGTGGAAGTATTCTATGCCAAAGTGCAGCTTCATCCGCAGCTGGGTCCGTTATTTCCTGAAGACATTTCTCCTGTTCTGGAGAAGCAATATCAATTCCTGACGCAGTTTTTTGGCGGTGGTCCACTTTATTCAGAACTACATGGACATCCCATGATGAGAGCAAGACATATGCATATTCCCATTACTCCTGAACGTGCTGAAGAATGGCTGCAGTGTATGAAAGAGGCGCTCATGGAGACTGGAGTAGAAGAGCCGTTGCGTTCCTTCGTGCTTAGTCGCCTTGCAGGTCCCGCACATCATTTTGTTAACATGCCCCAGGAATAATAAGGGACAGGTTGATCCTGAAAGGAATGAGAGTACTTGCCAGACTTAATACCCCTATATTCTATTAAGGTCAAATGTTGTAATTGTGAACATGAATTTTCAACCTCTCGCGTACGCCCTAGCCTGAAAAAGGCTATTCGCCGCGATGCTGATTTCTGCGCATATTACAAAAACGAGAATCCGGATTATTATGTTGTACGTGTCTGCCCGAGTTGCGGGTTTGCCTCTACAGAAAATTCAGCGGACAAGCTGACGGAGTGGCAGCGAAAGGCATTTAATGAACAGGTAGGAAAACGCTGGAAGAGTCGTGATTTTGGGGATAAACGAAGCTGGGAAGCTGCACTTGAGACCTATAAGCTGGCGCTTCTATGCGTCCAGAGTATTAACGATAAGGATCGAATTATTGCGAGTCTGCTGCATCACATTGCCTGGCTGTATCGTTACCAAGGGAATACTGAGCAGGAACAACGCTTTTTGCGTTATTCACTGGATGAATATGTGAAGGTGTACGAAAGAGACGGAATTGGTGGTAATGATGCCCGGCTCATGTATCTTATCGGCGAGCTTAATCGGCGTATCGGAGAATTCTCTATGGCTGTAATGTGGTTCTCCCGCCTTATTAATGATCAGAAGATTATGGATGCCGCGATGATTCGAGCCGCTCGGGAGCAGTGGGTTGTGCTAAGAGAGCAAATGCGCGGCGAAGCTGTAGATGTTGATGTCGATGGATTGCCTTCAGGTTCTTAAAGCTTTACGAACAATAAAAAGCGCAGAAGAGAGTAATGCTCTCGTCTGCGCTTTATAAAAATGTTAATATTGGGATTTAGATGACCTTCTACTTATCGGACTGCCCGATCGAATAGGAGGTAATCCCCGTCGTTATCTACAACTGTGGGGCTGGCGCTGCAACATGGGAAGACAAGCAGTTTTTTCTTGCCGTCACGAACGATTTGCAATTCTTTTGGCTTCATAGGGAGAAGGACATTCTCCGAGTTGCAGAACGGGCAGTACTGCACATACATATCGCCTAAAATAATATCATAAGGCCAGGTATGACTAAAGGGAATCATTGTGAATCCTTCCCAGAAGGAGACTCTTCATTTCCACCCTCAGCTTGCGGGGAATTCTGCTTCTTGGATAGCTCCGCTATTTTTTGCAGCAAAATATGTTGGGGCATATGCATCAAGTGTTCCAGAGGAACGCCTAGTTGCTTGGATAACGTTATGGCTGTTTCCGGTGAAATTTGTAGTGGCTTCATATGGATGCCCTCCTAAAGTTTATCGGCTATGAATGTTCCGGTATCGTTATTCACTTTACCATGGTGTTAAGTCAATTACAAAGAAAACCAAATGAGAGCAAAGGAATGGTGAGTACACATGAAACAACCATTATCACTGACTTGGGAACTCGATTCCATATTTCCCGGAGGATCCTCCTCTTCTGAATTAGAAAGCTTTTTGAAGAATCTTGAGCAAGATATTGCAGCTTTACAGGGTCTGGTGAAGAATGCTGTGTCGCCAAAGGATGTTGAGTCTACAAAGGGGCTGGACGAGGTTATAGAACTGCTTCAGAGCTGCTCAGGAAGACTTGTAGAGGTATCATCATTCGCAGGTTGTCTTGGAGCGCAGAATCAGTTAGACAAAGGTGCTGTTCGACTGTCAGCGAAAGTGACGAGTATGCGCGCTGGATTCGAGGGGATTAGCTCTCAATTCGATAATGTGCTTCGTCAGACTTCGGACAAGGTGTGGGCGGAGTGGATGGCACGGCCGGAGATTGCCCCTCTAACATTCGTGCTAAGCGAAAGCCGTGATCTGGCCCGTGAGAAGATGAGCCCTGAGCTAGAAAGCTTAGCTTTGGAGTTAGCTGTTGATGGATATCACGGATGGAGCGAGCACTATGATACGATTGTAAGCTCGATTAAGATCCCATTTGAGGATGAAGAAGGAACGAAGCTGCTCTCTGCGGGTCAAGCTTCTAACAAGCTGGATGATCCAGATCCGAAAGTACGCGAAGCCATGTTCCACAAATGGGAAGAGGCATGGACCGAAGCGGAAGATAACTGTGCGGATACGTTGAATCACTTAGCAGGCTTCCGTCTGAAGCTCTATAAAGGTAGAGGTTGGGATGATATTCTGAAAGATCCTCTGAGCATCAATCGTATGTCACAAGATACTTTGAATGCGATGTGGGACGTGATTACGAATAGCAAGCCTGCGCTCGTGGCCTACCTTCAGCGCAAAGCAAAGCTGCTTGGATTGGATGCTCTCTCATGGGTGGATGTCGATGCTCCTGTGGGCAAATCTTCTGGTAAAATCCCTTATGATCAGGCCGCTAAAGATATCGTTACCCAGTTCCGCAAATTTAGTCCGAAGATGGCGGAGTTTGCAGAGCACGCTTTTGATAATAACTGGATTGAGGTTGAGGATCGTCCCGGCAAACGACCTGGAGGGTTCTGTACATCCTTCCCTGAGAGCAAGGAATCACGGATATTCATGACTTATAGCGGCACACCTTCCAATGTTTCAACATTGGCGCATGAGCTGGGGCATGCTTATCATTCTTATCTGCTAGATGACCAACCGGTATTTAATCAGAATTATGCAATGAACGTAGCAGAGACCGCTTCGACCTTCGCAGAGGTTATTGTGTCTGACGCTCAGGTTAAAGCTGCTGGCGATGCAGAAGAGAAGCTGGCGCTGCTTGAAACGAAGATACAGAACAGCGTGGCCTTCTTTATGAACATTCACGCCCGATTCTTGTTCGAAACTCGCTTTTATGAGAAACGTAAGGAAGGTCTTGTGAACGCTGAGGAGCTGTCCGCATTGATGGTGGAAGCGCAGAAGGAAGCTTTTTGTGGAGTGCTTTCCGAATACCACCCTCATTTCTGGGCTTCTAAGCTGCATTTTTATATCACTGATGTGCCGTTCTATAATTTCCCGTATACCGTTGGTTACATGTTCAGCACAGGCTTGTATCGACTGGCTCTGCAAGAAGGAGCTTCCTTTGCAGACAAATACGATAGCTTGTTGCAGGATACTGGTGTGATGACTTTAGAGGATTTGGTGCTTAAGCATCTGGGTGTGGATCTGACGAAGCCGGACTTCTGGCAAGGCGCTACAGATCTGATCGTGGCTGACATTAACGAGTTCTTGGAGATGACAGCGGATTTAGCATGAAAATGTCTTAACTAAGACAAATTTCACGATGAGAAAAATTACGATTTTTCAGCATGAATACGCAAAAGCCCCTATATCAGGGGCTTTTTTTAATGATAAAATGTCGAAAAAACCCGATTTATAAACACTAATATACGATTGATCTATGAATTTCGCGCATATATAGGAATGATAACCCAATTTCACCGAATAATGTTGTCCGCTATTAGTTAGTAACCTATAATGAGCCTTAAGCCTTATATAAGGCGTGATAGAAAGTTACTTAGCTAAGCTCACAATACTAAGCAAACGCTTACGAAGCCAGTTTTGTACGAAGTGAACTCGAACGAAGCTAAGCTCACAAAACTAAGCAAACGCTTACGAAGCCAGTTTTGTACGAAGTGAACTCGAACGAAGCTAAGGCTCACAAAACTAAGTGGACGCTTACGAAGTCAGTTTTGTACGAAGTGAACTCGAACGAAGCTTAGGCTCACAAAACTTTTAGGAGGAAAAGTAATGCTTAAGACGGAACAACTATCATTAGCAAGACAGATGGATCTGGTGTTTAAGGAGTTACAGGAGGAATTATCGGGGTTAACTTCTGGTACGGTATTTGTGCAAATAAGAAATAACATGATTGGCAAATTCGGTATACGACATAATCCTCTTACTGGGCGGAATGGGGGATTTACTGATGTGAAGGAAGGGATGACAGATGGACAGCAGTCTTCTTTTCGCCTAATGGCGCTGGAAAGTCTTAAATACAAGCGTCGCTGGACTCATGGTGAAATCGCTTACGAATTCGCCATCAGACAGGGAATGGTGATTGTAGATGCTACCTTGGAGTCCAATTACAATATGGCTAATCTGATGATTCGATCTCCTCGCAATGCCTACGCTGAAAGCACTGAACATTACGGTTAAGTGTTATTTACATAAACTTTGCAGTTCATATTAAAACGGAAACCGTCCCTAAAAGGACGGCAAAGCCGCTTTTTCTTGTAGAAATCAAAAACCCTCCCACAGCTTCAAGAAGAAGCGTGAGAGGGCTCAAAAGCTACTCGGCTTTAGGCTCTTTTAGTGCCTGGCCGGATAAAACACTTAAGATTACGTTGTTACTGACGACCGGACAGTTGTTGTTCTGCCATTTGTACTAGACGTTTGGTGATGTAACCGCCCAGAGAACCAGTTTCGCGGGAAGTGTGATTCCCGTAATAACCGTCTGCGGGGATCGATACTCCAAGCTCCTGTGCTGCTTCATATTTCAACTGTTGCAATGCTGCAGTTGCTTGAGGAACGACCAGGTTGGAACGGCTGCTACGACCTTGGCTTTGACCTGCTTGACCCATGTGTGTCACCTCCTTCGCCCGTTGTGAAGATAGTATGAGCGCTAAGAGGTTAATTCATGCATCCCTTCGAAAGGTTTTAAGGATGGTAATTATTAGTGAAATACAAGTGAGGATAGAAAATCTTTATTGCTAGAAGCCCACAAAAAATCGGTCTTCCCTTACGTAATCGCAAGGTAAGACCGATATAATGTATATCTGCTTTAAATCTCAGGATAGATCATTTCCAACATGGTGGACAGATTCAGACTCTGACCTGGATCTATCTTTAAGAGGCCTGTGAAGGATGGGTCCTCAGATACATTTGGTGCATTCGGGAGCCATGTATAGGGCTCTATGCACAGAAACTGTTCTGCTGGTCCTTTTGTATATAGCACCCAGTGACGGAATAGATTCTCGTCAGCAGTATAACGAAGGCCATAACCATCATCGCGTAATAACAAGGCTTCTACCGGTTGTTTTTCTCCAATACGAAGAGCAGTATCAAAATTAGTCCCCTGCATGTTCATTCCAGTGTTCAAGGCTTCCAGATCACCGAGTGGAATTAGATTGCCGCTAGGGAGCAATTCATCGTTTTGTTCATAAATACTATTTACTGGAAGTCTAAGATTCCAGCGCTCAGGTTCTCCATCAATCATAAACCAGGTGTGATAACCAACCCCAAAAGGAATTCGATGATCTCCGAGATTAGTAACCTTTAAAGTTTGGGTAAGCCGGGCTTCCTGAAGCCTAAATGTCATTTCGAATTTAAGTGGGATAGGGAATTGCTCCATCCAGTGCGGATCATCTTCAGTTCGGAATTCAGTAGTGACCGCACAACCATCTTCATCT
Organism: Paenibacillus sp. UBA6285; assembly: GCA_002438345.1. GTDB lineage: Bacteria > Bacillota > Bacilli > Paenibacillales > Paenibacillaceae > Paenibacillus_AQ. The sequence goes on along the minus strand of DJUJ01000049.1, from coordinate 75,931 downwards.
TCTTCAATATCGCTGACACACCAGGCCTGAGTTCGGTGTAGACCATGAATATGATTGTCATTAGCGGTATTCTGGTCAAATTGATAACTTGTACCCTCGAACTGAAATTGGCCCTTACGAATTCTTCCGGGTGGAATTAAGAGCGGCATGCCAAAATGGTAAGGTTTTTGCATAAAGAAAGCTTGATCGCTTTCATCAGGCCGCCGCAGAATTTCCCGTTGTTTCTTTACATCAAATAATGAAATCACGTTATTTCCTAGTCGCGGCAAAAGCGTGACTTCCAGTTCACGGCTGTGCAAAATATAAGTATCATAACCGCCCCACTGCCCTTTGGTCACCTGTTTCATGAGATATGCTCCTTTATCGTAACTGTAATCGAATAGAACATGGATAACCTTATCATAACAGATTTATACCGTAGTGGTTAAGTGATTTGACAACTTCTCTTTATGGTTCTATGATGAAGGCATTAATTCATGATGATAATGTGATGACGGGGACAAGTAGGCAGGTATTACACCTTCAGAAAGCCGGTGGTTGATGCGAACCGGTAGGACACTCCTGATGAATGGACCCCTGAGCGCCGAGCTTGAACGGGAGCTAGATGCCCTAGTAGACCGGCCGGATCTTCTCCGTTAACGGAAGACTAAGGCTGTTTTCTTTTTGTCTAAACAAGATTAAGCAGCGAATAAGGGTGGCACCACGGTCTCACGTCCCTTGCGGATGAGGCTTTTTTTGCGTTCTCGGAAACCTAGAAATTACATCAAACGGAGGTCTATACTATGTTAAAAAAAGTAATGTCAGGCATTCAGCCGAGCGGTTCACTTACACTTGGGAACTATATTGGAGCTCTGAAAAATTTTGTGAAGCTGCAAGATGATCATCAATGTTTCTTTATGGTTGTCGATATGCATGCGATCACTGTAGCTCAAGATCCTGTGGCGCTTCGTGAGCAGTCAGAGTCTGTAGCGGCCCTCTTTATTGCAGCGGGAATTGATCCTGCACGTTCTAATGTTTATATGCAGTCGCATGTACCACAACATGCTGAACTTGGCTGGATCATGACGACACTTACAGCGATGGGCGAGCTGGAGCGTATGACCCAGTTCAAAGATAAATCATCAGGTAAGGATTCTGTTGGCGCTGGACTTTTCGTCTATCCTTCCTTGATGGCAGCAGATATTCTTGTTTATAATGCGGATCTCGTACCGGTAGGAGAAGATCAGAAGCAGCATTTGGAGCCTACTCGTGATTTAGCTGGCCGCTTCAATAATCGTTTTGGTGAATTCTTTACCATTCCTGAGCCGTATATCCCAAAAGTGGGCGCACGTATCATGTCTCTGGATGATGGCACCAAAAAAATGAGCAAGAGCAATCCGAACGCAGGAAGCTATATTGCTCTGTTAGATTCACCGGACGTGATCCGTAAAAAAATCAGCCGTGCAACGACTGATTCGGGACGTGAAGTGATTTTTGATCCAGCTAATAAGCCAGAGATCAGTAATTTGATGAGTATTTATTCCGAATGTTCTGGAATGACACTCCAGCAAATTGCCGATCGTTATGTAGGGCAAATGTATGGTGGCTTTAAGAAGGATCTTGCTGAAGTGGTTGTATCCACGCTTGAGCCATTACAACAAAGATATAATGAAATTCGCAGTTCGGGTGCGATCACAGATATTCTTGCGGAAGGTGCAGATCGCGCACGCATTGTTGCAGCAGAGACGCTGAATGGAGTTAAAGAGCGGATGGGTTTTCTGCCAGCTCGTTAATCTAATCAGCGCTTAGGCTTTCCTGCTTGCGTCTGATCTTGGCTTTGAGGATAAAGCCCCAGCCAATATTCATTACGCAGAGAAACCCGAGCAGAAGTGCCAGCCAGAAGCTATAACTGATCGCGATTGAAGCGGCAGTGAGAATAAGAATAGAAGAACAAGCGAACCAAAGTGAAAGTCCTTTACCCATTAGGAGAGCCTTCCTTTCCGTGTCTGCTAAAATGAATCCCGGAGTATTATAATACTCCGGGATTTTTTGTGATTATAGAATAGATCTCTGCGTAAGTCTACAGTTTCATCGTAAAGAACCAGGATCAATGGAAAATCGTTTGTCGAGCTTCTCGCTGCTAAGCCAACCTACATAAGTATTTAAAGGTCGATATTGGTTGTCCATAACTAATACCGCCACAAAAGGGTATTGTTTACGGTGCAAATAACGCACGTCCCCCCAGCGAACCATATATCCTGAAGGAAGCTCCTCTACTTCGGCAACTGCATACGAGGTGAAGTATAGAAAGGACTGAATATCAGGATGTGACTTGGATATCTCCACAGCGGGATGATTCGAGCATACAGCATGTTTAAACCATTCCAGTCGATTGTTAACTAGTTGCCCTACGACATAGCTACCGTCTATCTTAACCTTGACGACGTTCCAGCGTTTAAGTGAAATTGTGGGAATTACAACATAACGTTCGCCGACGCTATGATGTAAATCTTTAAGCTTGATATTACGTGTAAGGCGTGCGTGAACAACGGTTCTCCAAATATAATAAAGAATGGTACAAGCATAGAGAGTGATAAATAAAGGTTTAGGCGGAACGATTCCGGTGATCCAGAGAAGGATGGCAGCGATATGGCTACCAAATATAAACGGATCAAAAATGTGGATGATGTTCCATGCGATCCATTTCTCTGTGAACGGACGAGCAGCCTGAGTGCCATAGGTATTAAATAGATCAGAGAATACGTGAACACCTACGCCAATGAAGCTCCAGAGCGCAATATGGCTTAGGGCTTGTAAATCGGTAAAGCCAAATAATGGCCCTAACACGAAGGAAATCAGGGCGGGCCACAGAATTAGAAAGGGTAGGGAATGTGTGATTCCACGGTGATTACGGATATACAATGCATTGTCCTTCAGTCGCAGCGCAGTATCAGCATCAGGAGCCTGAGAGGCGAGGACCGTTGCCAGCATAACAGCTCCGGCCAGTTTCGGATCAGAAGCAACGATGGGATCAACGAAGGAAAGCCCAGCTAAGCCTAGGCCCATAACTAAATGTGTAGCGGTATCCATTGGTCAGTTCTCCTTTGTTGTTCGGAAGTTCTCTATTAATAATTACCCAAATACAGCTCAGGTTATTAAGGGGAATGAAATAAATATAAAATAAATATTGTCACGTAATTGTCGAATTCATGAACTTACTGTCCCATGACTGTCAAACTCTTCACGGGTTTGATATGATAAAGTTAACAGCGAAGTCATTAATGCTTCGGCGAGAACGTTAAAAGTTCTTTTAGAAGGAGGATCATTAGGTGTGGACAATCAATTAACATTTCAAGCTTCTTCCGACTCTGCAGCCATGTCTGCAAAATCTCCACCAGAAGGTGCAAGCTGGCGTGATTTCATTGCCGTAACAAAACCCGGTATTATCCGCTCTAACCTCATTGCGGCCTTTGCGGGATATTGGCTGGCCTCGGGTTGGGATGTTCTTTACGGCAGATTAGTTCTAACTCTGCTTGGTACAATGCTGGTTATGGCTTCGGCCTGCGTTTTTAATAACTATTTCGACCGTGATCTGGACATGAAGATGGAAAGAACCCGTGAACGGGGACTTCCTACAGGACGACTGAAACCAAACACTGTATTATTATATGCCATTGGGCTTGGTATTGCAGGTTTGAGCGTGCTGTTTACTTTTTCTGGTATGCTTGCTGGTCTGTTTGGGATTGTTGGCATGTTCGTTTACGTTGTAGTATACACCCTTTGGTTGAAACGGACATCTACATGGAGCACTTCAGTAGGTGCAATTTCTGGAGCAATGCCCCCAGTAATTGGTTATGTTGCGGTTTCAGGAACCGTTGATCTAGGTGCTTGGCTGATTTTTGCGATGTTGTTTCTATGGCAACCTCCTCACTTCTGGGCTTTGGGTATTAGACGTAAAGAAGAATATAGAGCGGCAGGATTTCCATTGCTACCTGTAGTTAAAGGAACACGTCGTACGAAGTTTCAGATGATTCCTTATGTAGCCCTTTTGCTGCCTATTCCGGTTTTAATGTACGCCTACGATTACGCAGGCATATTTTATCTAATCATTTCATCAGCGTTGTCCTTGGCTTGGTTAGTATTGACCTTGATGGGCTTTAAGGCTAAGGATGATGAAGTCTGGGCGAAGAAGAACTTCCTCTTCTCCATCAACTACCTGACGGTTAGTTTGATCGTACTTGTATTGAATACGATTCATGGTTAAGAAGAGGGAGGGTATACGTGTCCGTGCAGACCTTTAAGCGTTATAAATGGACTTGGCTTCTGCTATTACTTGCTTTGGTTATGGCTGGTTATCTGGCAATTAACTCTTTGAATTTAGGAAAAGAAAAATTGCCAGTAATCGGAGAAGTACAGGACTTTTCTCTTGAAAATGTGAATGGAGACCAGGTTACTCTGGCTGATACACAAGGTAAAGCACGGCTGGTATACTTCTTTTTTACACAATGTCCGGATGTATGTCCTATAACTACGTTTTTGTTATCTCAGACACAGAAGATTCTGGTCGAGGATGGCAGTTTTGGTAAAGATGCGGAGTTTGTCTCTATTTCTTTTGATCCGAAGAACGATACTCGGGAAGCGATTAAGACGTTTGCAGACCGGTTTCAGGCGGATTATGATGGATGGTATTTCTTGCGTGGGGATCAGGAAGAAGTTCGTAAACTGGCGACTGATTCTTTTAAAGTACTAATCGCAGGGAATTCCAAAGAAAATTTCGTACATGCCAACCGTATAGCGTTAGTTGATCGAGACAATCGTCTTCGTGCATTGTATGACGCAGGAGATACGGAGAACGTAACTCCTGAATTTCTTGCCGATCAGCTGAAGGAATTGGCTCGTGAATAGAACATAGCAACACATCAAAAACGCCTTTTTCGAATCCCTTTTAATGAAGGGATAACGAAGAAGGCGTTTTTTTAAAATATAAGAAAGTATAATTTTCACGCTATACATTATCCTTATATTTCTCGTTTAAACGCTTATCGTCCTAATAAGGACGCAGAGGGCGTTTATACTTGTTTCAGATTAAAAAGGGAAGTGGTTCAGGGTAGATGATAAAATCTTCCAATCCAGCTTTTTCAAGCTGGGTGATATTGTATTCATCGGGCGTACCTTCCACCCCAGCATATCCGCGACGAGTATAGATGTGATCGGCATCGGGGAAGGCATCGCGGAGAACACTGCGTATTTTTTTGCCAGAACTGTCGTTATCCAAATAAAGGTATACTTCTCCATCTCCTACTTGTTGCCGGAGGGACTCTAATTTAAGTGTATTTAATGTACCGAAGGTACATAGGATTTCTACTTCCGGTACCAGCACGCGTCGTAATCTGCTGCGATCGTTTTTACCTTCGACAATAATCGTAATGGACATTAGCTGACAATCACCTCCGGAAATGGGCCCAAGTTTTAGGTTCATTATAGTTTACCGAAGGATCGTCATTTTTAACAACTGTTTCTGCAGGAAAGTCTTCATTCCCCGGGAAATGTCGTAAAAGCAAAGAATCATGCGGCCCGCCCATTCCATTTGGAATTGAAGCTGGATAGTTTCCCTGTGTTTTTAGGTGGAAGAAGAAGCAATGCTATCATTAGTATTAGAAAGGCTATGAAGTAAGGAGAAACGAAGGCCCTTAGCTGACCGGCGGCGACGGGTCCAGCGAATGCGCCAAGTGACATGGCTATCGACTGCAAAGAGAAGGTCCGACCCATTCGACCAGGGCCACCTAGACTAATAAAGAGTGATGCCATTGCAGGAAACAATACCCCTTTGGCTGCACCGAGCATAAAGAGAATAGCGGAAGTCGGAATACTATGGAATGAGGCGAGTGCAAAGAAGCAGATGGCCATTCCTAGCAATGCCGTTGCTATTCTTCCTCCTGGGGCAAGACGGTTCAGGAAGAGCATGCTGAGCGTTACTAAAGCACCTAAACTGAGGAGTGACAACAGTATGCCTGTTGAAAGAATGCTATTACTCCCTGTTTGAGATAGTGGGAGCTCGAAGAAGAGAACGCCTTGTGAACAGGAAACGAAAAAAGGTAAGAAGTAGTAACGTTTGGATACCGGGTCGTCATCTTTCGCAGGAATTGAAGGTTTATCTGGAACTTTTAATGGTAATTCCGCTGGGCTGAGCGGTCTTAATATACGTCTAGAAGGTGCAGGTACGCTGAAAAAAGCCATGATGCCTGTTGCGATAAGTAGCCATCCAAGTGTGGTGAAGGTGCCAGAGTAGCCGGCCTTAGCTACGATAAATGCTCCTGCTGCAGGGGATACAACTGAAGCTAAAGTATGAACAATACCATGTCCGGACATATATTTGCCCTGCTCTGTGGCATCAGATGACAATGATGCCAGCAGTGTCATACACGCCGGAGAGAGGAAGGCAAGGACGAACCCACTTGCTGCTCTTAGCATAAGCAGATGCCATGGAAGCTGTGCATGAGCCTGTAGCAGTAGAATGGCTCCCGCAGCGACAAGGCTGAAGACAATATAGCGGCGGGAGCCATTACGATCGACCAGTACGCCTGCAAGCAGATTACCGGGAAGGTGGGTCAACGAGTACATGCCCATCATCCAGCCGATAAAGGTGGGTCCTGCACCAAGAGAGATGGCAAAGGGCGTAAGGACGGGATACTGTGCATGTAGATCGAAGAACGCCAGAAAGAGAAATAGGTATAGCCACAGCGCAGTTTTCACAGGGAAACACCTCCGAGAGCCACCTACAGCACAAGTAAATGTAGGACGGCGTAATTATGAAGAATAAATATAAAGCAACTACTTGTACTTTACGTGGGACAGAGAGGGCTTATACCGCTTTTTTAAATCCGCTAATAGGTATACCTTTCACGGAGGGTGGAACCATGAATTATGATGGGCATTCATGTATAATAATTAATATTGGCGTTATGTCTTTGGGAAGAGAGAATTCTTAGGACGAAACTAGGCGATAGGGGTGTTGTGAAATTGATGGATCCAGAGGTATGGTCACAGTTTATAAGGGAAAATTGGCTAGTTATTGTTATTGCGCTTGTCCTACTGTTTGCGGTTGTTAATTTGGTCAAAACCGTTCTGAAATGGGCGATTGTTATTGTTATCGTTGTAGGTTTATTCATCTATAGTGGTGTTACAATGGACCAAATTGGTAACGCTGTGAATAAGGTGGCGGATGGAACGGTAAGTACGCTGAAGAAGGAAGCGCAAGAGGTTATGCTTAAAGAAGCGCAGGATGCGAAGTACACTTCAAATGGAGATGGGACGTTTACGATCACAACACCGAATATTGAAGTGAAGGGTACAGCGGGTGAAGATAAAGTAGAGGTTACTTTCCGTGGCGTTAGTCTTGGAAAATGGAGTGTTACAGATACGACAAAAACATTTATCGAGGAAGCTCGAAAACAGCAATAACAGGCTTGAACTAAAAAAAATATAAAATGTGAGCAAGCGGATGACAGAAAGGGGAGAGCGAATATGATAAACGGGTGGATGACTAGTTTGAGTGATGCTAATATCATCTCCATCGCCCTCCTGTTGGTTGTAGTCTTCTCTCTATTGCAAGGCTGGAGCAGAGGTTTCTCAAGCGCTACTGGAAGATTATTTGGGCTGCTGGGAACAGGATTATTTACTATAGTATCTTTGGTATTAGCTATCCCAGCTGCGGCCTACCTCACTCCCTATGTGGAGATTTGGGCAACGGGGATTAGTCTGCCTGATACGAAGCTTACACAGTGGCAGCAAATGTATTATACGGCGGTGTCTGTGTTATCAGAATCGCCTCTAGTTCGGTTCCTACTGTTACTCTTGGTTTCTTATATGTTGATTCGTATGCTCCTAGGATTGTTATCCATGTTGCTTCCTTTTCCACAATTACGGCGTACTAAGAAATTTAAAGACAGAAAGATTACGCAAGTAAGCCGTATGGGGGGAGCAATTGTTGGATTAATCATTGGCTTAACTCGTGGTCTGGTAATTGTTCTTGCACTTTTCATCTGTGTTGGATTAAATCCGGAGAGTGGATTTAGTCGTTATGTGGAGTCCTCTCCAATCTATAGTCAGAGTGCTGCCGCTGTATTTGAACCTATTGTTGGTGAGACTGTACAGAAGAAACTACCAATTCTGACGAAGACCGTTGCAGCAGAGATGAATGATATCCTTCGCAGAAAATATGAGGTTATCGATCACGATATTTCTCAGGATATTATGGGAGCGGCAGAAGACATTGCTGGACAAGCGCAAGATGAAGAGAAAAAAGCCAGACTTCTCTATGACTGGGTAGGTACACGCGTGACTTACGATTATGCCAAAGCTGATAATTATTTGCAAAACAGGGTTTGGCATGAACAAACACCACAGGATACGTTCGATACTCGGCAAGGGGTGTGTATAGACTATGCCCGACTGTACGCTGTGATGGCTCGTTCACAAGGCTTACAGGTAAGAGTTGTAACAGGTCAAGGTTACGATGGGCGTGGCGGTTATGGTGCACATGCTTGGAATGAAGTATATATAAGTGATCGGCAAGCTTGGATCCCACTGGATCCGACTTGGGCGAGCAGTGGAGACTGGTTCAATCCGAAGGATTTTGATGAAACTCATATTAGGGAGAACGCCCTATGAGTGAGGGCGCTGAACTCCTTCTGTGTGGTACAATAAACTCTAGTAACAGCAGCTTCATCTTAAATGCGAGTGCAATGCTCACAATAGCAGCTTAGAAATCACCTTCATCATAAGAGCAATGTCGCAGGCAACGGTATGTCAGACATTATTTTTTAAAATATAAGAATGTATAAGTTTTACGCTATACTTTATGTCTTATATTTCTCGCTTAAACGCTTACCCTCCTAATAAGGACGGCGAAGGCGTTTATGCTTGTAGAAGGGGAGAAAGCTGGTGAGCTTGTTCGGTAAGCTGCCCCCGCCTAAGGACGGGATATCTTCAAGAAATTCTGTGGGTCTGAGACTGAATATTTTTTTCTTTGGCACTTTTTTTGTTTTTTGTATTATTATCGTACGTCTTGCAGGTTTGCAGTTTACTGAAGGGGCTCTGTTGTCTGAAGAAGAAACGAATCGGGAAACAAAGATTGTTCCGCTCGCAGCGATGCGTGGGATTATTTTTGCTGCCGAAGGAGAGCAGATTGCCTATTCAACACCTACGGAGTCCCTTTACCTTACATTAACTAAAGATTACACAGCTAGAACAACAGATAAAGCAACGGGTGAGACCTCACTCACGGAGAAGGCGAAGAACAACTCTAATGCGCTTGCGGCAAGACTTGCGGCTGATTTTGCTAAATATGGAGATCCGAATGCGCCGAAGCTGACACAGCAAAATATCTTGGATTTATTAGATTTAGATTTCAAAAAATATTTAGGTTATGTGCCGCGACGAATCAAGACTGGATTAATTCCAAAGGAAATAGCTTATTTCATGGAGCATAAAGACAATTATCCGGGGCTAACGATCGTGGAGGAGAGTGTTCGTCACTACGATAAAGATACGGTAGCGGTGCAGACAGTCGGCTTTGGGAAGCCATTCAAATCGACTGAAGCTATAGCGATGTATAAGAATATCCGTAGTGAAATGAAAAAAGATTCTCCCCCTGGACTTATGTATAAAGCAGAAGAATATGTGGGGTTTGATGGTCTGGAAATGCAGTATCAACGAGAGCTGCGAGGAGAAAATGGTTATCAGGTTATTTCGGTGACCCCTCAGAATATGGCTGAGAAGGTTGAACAGAACGTTGCTCCTGTAAAGGGTAATAATATTTGGATGACCATTAATAAGAAGATTCAGATGAAGACAGAACAGGCTATATTGGATCAGATTAAATGGCTACATACCAATGCTGTTCAAGGTGAGACGCATCCAGATGCTTTAACTGGTTACGCCGTAGCGATGGAAGTGGAGACTGGAAATATCGTAGCCATGACAAGCATGCCGGATTACGATTCGAATGTGTGGACCAAAGATTCCTTATCAACACCTGTCTGGAATCAAATTATGAATAATCATCTAAATGGTACGATTACTTCGAATTCTTCTGGCAGATCAGGTCATGATTTTAGTTCACTTGTGTTTATGGGATCTACGATCAAACCATTAAGTGTATTAATTGGTTTGGAAGAAGGATTTTTTAACACTTCAACCAAGTACCCCGATGTTGGGATTACCTATTTCGGTAAGGATAATAAATCGTCCGTTAGAAATTCATCCGGGCACGTTTATGGACGAGTGGATCCAGCTGAGGCGATTACAGAATCTTCTAACGTATTTATGGTTGATATGGTGGGGAAACAGCTTTACAAGAAATATCCGGGGGATAAAGGCATAGAGGTTTGGGACAAATATATGAAAGAGTTCGGACTGGGTGTATCTACGAAAAGTGGTCTTCCAGGTGAATCGGCGGGTCTGATTAACTATACTGATCTTAAGGCCGCAGGCAGTTCACAGGCCGCACTTATCTATGCTTCTTTTGGCCAACAAGGCAGTTATACTACATTGCAGCTTGCCCAGTATGCTTCTACCCTTGCTAATGAAGGAGTGCGTATTAAGCCTCAACTTGTTAGTAAGATTACGGATGCGCAAGGTAAGGTGGTTATGGAATTTCAAAGAGAAGTGCTTAATACGGTAACGTTTGACAAATCCTACTGGAAAAAGATCAAACAGGGGATGAGCAGTAAAGTTAGTGCCTTTGATGATTTTCCTTATGATTTTGCACGTAAGACAGGTACCTCTGAAAAAACAGATAGAAAAAATATAAACCGCGATAATGGGGTATTTATTGCCTTTGCTCCGCGAGAAAATCCGAAGCTGGCCGTAGCGGTTGTTATACCAGAAGGGGGCTTTGGCTCCAACAGTGCTGCTCCGGTTGCCCGTAAAATTTTTGACGCCTATGATTGGGAGTACGGGCTCGATGGCGTGCCGAAAAAGAATGTTACTCCTGTAACAGACCCCATTCAAGAATAATAGGCTTATTTCAAGCAAAAACGCCTTCGGCGTCCCTAAAGGACGGTAAGNNAGGATAATGTATAACGTGAAACATATACTTTCTTATATTTTAGAGAAAAAGGAGAGAAATAAACTGTGAGTTTTTTCCGTAAGCAGGCCTCACCTCCAGATGAGACCAACAGTAAAAGTTCCATAGGCCTGCGACTCAACGTGTTTTTCTTTAGCACGTTCGTTATATTTTGCGTGATTATTATACGCCTTGCTGTGTTGCAGTTCGTGGAAGGACCTACTTTAACTGAAGTGGAGACAAGTAGAGATACCAAAAATGTACCCCTTGCTTCCATGAGAGGTGTAATTTATGCTGCTGAAGGTGAGAAGCTAGCGTACTCTACACCAGTCCAATCGCTGTATATTACGCTCAACAAGGAGTATACGGCTAAGCAAACAGATAAAATTACCGGTAAAACCACCCTGACCCCAGAAGCTAAAGCCAAGTCAGATGCATTGGCGTCCAAACTGGTAGCTGATTTCAATAAATATGGTGATCCAAATGCTGAGAAGATGACAGAAGAAAATGTTATTGATGCACTGGATTTATATTTCAAGAAATCACTTGGCTTTATGGCACGTCGAATTAAGGCTGACCTGACTACTCAGGAAGTAGCCTACTTCATGGAACATAAGGATGAGTACCCAGGCATTGAAATTGTCGAGGAAAGCATTCGTCATTACGATAAAGATACGGTTGCCGTACAGACGATAGGTTATATCAAGCCTTTTAAATCAGCAAATAGCCTTAATATATATAAAAATATTCAAAATGCTATGAAGAACAATCCTGAGCCAGGACTAACGTATAAGGATGACGAATTTGTCGGATTTGACGGCCTGGAGCTGCAGTATCAGAGAGAGCTTCGGGGACAAAATGGCTATCAGGAAATCTCCATCAATCCGCAGAACATGGCGGAGAAAATTGAACGTGTGGTCCCTCCTGTCAAAGGCAATGACGTCTGGACAACCATTAACAAGAATGTCCAGCTGAAGACAGAACAGGCGATTATGGATCAGCTGAAGTGGCTGCATTCCAATCCTGTACAGGGTAAAACGCATCCCAATGCATTAACCGGCTACGCTGTAGCGATGGAAGTGGATACGGGGAATATCGTTAGTATGGCGAGTATGCCGGACTACGATACGAATATTTGGACATCAGGATCCTTGTCCACAGATGTATGGAACAGTATTATGAATAACTATCAGAACGGTACCATTAATCCAATTTCTTCAGGGACCTCAGGTAATGGACTAAGATCTGTGCTGCTTCTAGGTTCAACGATTAAACCTTTGAGCGTACTCGTGGGTCTGAATGAAGGCCTCTTTACGCCCTCAACCTACTATCAGGATAGAGGTTTCGCGACTTTTGGTAAAGCAGGTCATGAAACCAAGGTAAGAAATTCTGGAGGACATGTATACGGATCTTTGTATCCAGCAGATGCGATTGAGGTATCCTCTAATGCGTTCATGGTTGATATGGTCGGTAAAAGATT
>DJUJ01000049.1:3685-63373 GCA_002438345.1 Paenibacillus sp. UBA6285 | reverse complement strand
TGTATCCACGGGAAGTGGTCTGCCAAATGAATTCTTAGGACAGATTAACTATACCAATATAGAGGCTGCGGGTAGTGCACAAGCGGCGCTTGTGTATGCTTCTTTCGGCCAACAAGGTAGCTATACGGTGTTGCAGCTTGCGCAATACGTAGCTACACTTGCTAATGAGGGAGAGCGGATTAAACCTCAGCTGGTTAGTAAGATTACAGATACTGACGGAAAAATAGTCAAGGCGTTCGGTCGTGAAGTGCTAAATAAAGTAACATCCTTCGATAAATCCTACTGGAAAGCAATACAACGTGGGATGAAGAGTAAAGTTTCGGCTTTTTCTGATTTCCCTTATGATTTTGCTCGTAAGACGGGAACATCCCAACAAGTGGCTAAGGGTCAAATTCGCGATAACGGTGTATTTATTGCTTATGCCCCGCGAAATAATCCTAAGCTGGCAGTAGCCGTAGTCATTCCAGAAGGGGGCTTTGGTTCCCAGAGTGCTGCACCGGTAGCACGCAAAATTTTCGATGCCTATGATTGGGAATATGGACTTGATGGCGTTCCGAAGAAGAGTCTTCAGTCAGGTGATAACACTAATGATCCTGCGAAGGAGGGAACGACTACAGGTACCCAGTAACTCTGACCCTAAGGTGAATATTGAATGAAAAATAAACAGCTGCTCTATAGAGAGCATACAAGAATGGAGGGGTGGAAATGATTGCCAAATACCGCCTGCTTGCATTAGATATGGATGGAACCCTNNTTACACCTACAACGGTGAAATGGATTCAAAAGGCGATCGACGCAGGCGTTCATGTCTGTCTGTCGACAGGCCGAGCATTTACAAGTGCATTCCCCTATGCAGAGCAGCTTGGTTTAGAGACACCGATGATTACTGTGAACGGTAGTGAGGTATGGAGAGCGCCACACGAAATATACCGGAGATCGTTGATGGATCCCAAGCTGATACAAGAAATGTATGATCTTGCGAAGGCGGACGACATCTGGTTCTGGGCTTATTCTTTGGATAAAGTTTATAAACAGGATAGCTGGGATGGAAATGTAATGGGTAGAGAATGGCTTAAATTCGGCTATCACACCGAAGATGATGAGCTTCGCCATAAACTGCTGCTCCGTCTTCAAGATATGGGGGGGCTAGAGATTACGAACTCTTCCCCGCATAATCTCGAAATTAATCCTCTAGGTGTGAATAAAGCAACTGGAATAAAGGAAGTCTGCAAGCTGCTAGGGCTAGAGATGTCTCAAGTTATAGCGGTTGGCGATAGCCTCAACGATCTTGCAGCGATTCAGCAGGCAGGGCTTGGGGTCGCCATGGGCAACGCTCAGAAGACGGTTAAACAAGAGGCTGATGCTGTGGTGGCATCGAATAATAATGACGGAATCGCAGAAGTCATCCAAAAGTATATTTTTAATGAAGCTGTTGCGAAGTGAATCCATAGAGCATATTTGCTATTAGGAGGTTAAGGTATTGACGATCCTGGGTTGGATTCTTATTATTGCTTTATTCGCTGTAGGACTGGCCGGGGCGGTGTACCCCATACTGCCGGGTGCACTTGCGATTTATCTTGCCTTTTTCGTATACGGATGGTTCTTTTCTTTCGAACCCTTTGGTGTTTGGTTCTGGATAATTCAAACGCTGATTGTTGTGGTTCTATTCGTCGCTGATTACGTTGTAGGGGCGTGGGGCGTTAAGAAATTTGGCGGCTCACGTTCATCGATTATCGGGAGTACGATCGGATTGATCATTGGTCCATTTGTAATCCCTGCCTTTGGCCTTATTATTGGTCCGTTTCTGGGTGCTTTTATAGGAGAATTGATCGTGGGTTCTTCGCCAGCTAAAGCTGCCAAGGTAAGTGTAGGATCAATACTTGGGTTGTTTAGTAGTACTGTTGTCAAAATTGTGCTACAAATTATTATGGTCGTCCTCTTTTTTATATGGGTCGTCCGGTTTTAATTTTAACAGTGAAGAAGGGGAAATGGTTTGTCCAAGAAAGAGTCTTTCGTAAAAGGCACGCTTATCCTTGCTGCTGCAGCTTTGGTAGCAAGGGTACTCGGGCTTGTTCAGCGGGTTCCGTTAGATCATATTTTTGATGATGTGGGGAGAGCATCGTTTGGGGTCTCGAACAATATCTATTTAATGTTGCTCACCGTGGCAACAGCAGGTATTCCAAGTACTCTCAGTAAAATGGTCTCCGAGCGGTACGCTCTGAATCGTCCAGAAGAAGCGAGACAAATATATCATGCAGCATTGATATTTTCGGTAGTAGCAGGAGTAATTATGACTGCATTGCTGTATATAGGCGCTCCGTTCTATGCGACGCATATTGCTGACGTACCTGAATCAGCGATGGCAGTTAGGGCAATAGCACCTGCGCTTCTACTTTTTCCGGCGATTGCCATGATGCGTGGATATTTTCAAGGGCGCAACAACATGATGGCTGGTGGTATTTCCCAGATCGTAGAGCAGTTCGCTCGTGTACTAGTCGCTATTTTACTAGCTTATATTCTATTACAGCAGGGGTATAACAATACAACTATTGCTGCGGGAGCATCCTTCGGTAGCGTAATTGGTAGTATTGCAGCATTTGGTGTCATGATTTATTTTGCAATCAAGCTGCGCCGAGAGGATAAACAGCAAGGATTAAATTACGATACCACTCAAAAATTACCGATTTGGGGAATTTATAAGGATATTTTCACACTATCGATTCCGATCGTGTTATCTTCTCTTACGATTCCAGTAGTGAATGTAATTGACACTTCTCTAGCTGTTCCACTGCTTATCGATCAGATGGGTAGAGAGAGTGCAACAGCAGCTTTGGGTATACTAACTACGCGTGCTCAAAGTGTGGCCGGAATTCCTCCAGTACTAGCCATTGCGCTAGGAACCTCGCTGATTCCGATCATTTCAGCTGCCTATGCCCGTCGTGATGAGGGGCACTTGAAGAAGCAAATTACGCTTGCTCTGCGGATTTCTATTCTGACAGGGATGCCAATTGTGTTGGCGCTTGTGGCTGCGGCCTATTCCATCAATGGACTATTGTTCAGTAGCTTGGATGGAAGCGGAATTGTGGCTATGCTTACGATTGGAACGATCTTTCAGATCACAATGATGACAACGAACTCCATTTTGCTCGGTATGGGCAAATCACGTATTTCAATGTATTATGTGCTAGTGGGTATTATTGTTAAATTAGTCGCAAGCTTCTTACTGAGTAAGGTATTTGGGATCTACGGAATTATCGGTGCAACAGCACTTTGTTTCGTAGTTATTACTATTCTTAACTTACGGATGCTGAAATCAATTGTACCTTTCGAAATTATGGGCAAGCGTTGGGGCGGTTTCGCGATCGCGGTTCTTGTGTCCTTTGGAATTGGTTTTGGTTTGAACGAAGCTGGAATTCTGTTAACGGATATAATGCCTGCACGTCTGGCGTTTCTGATCACTTGTCTTGTTGTAGGAGCCGCAGTTGTTGTTATTTATCTGGTAATGCTAATTGTACTGGGCGTGCTTACTAAACAGGAAGTCTCCAGTTATCCGCGTGCACTGCAAAAATTGCTCCATCCGCTGATGAAATTACAGCCTGCAAGTGTTCGTATGAGAGAATAAGTTTGACTTCTGCATTACATTTTGCTTCACTTAAAGAATAGAAATTTGACAGATATGGAAGAAAGGACTGAGAAAGTTATGGACAAAATTAGTTCTCCTGCTGAATTTCAGGTAGCCATTCAATCTCCACGATTAACAGTAGCCATCTTTAAGGCAGACTGGTGCTCGGATTGTAAATATATCGATCCCTTTATCCCTGAGGTAGAGCAAGCTTATGCAGATCGGCTAACGCTGGTTGAGGTTGACGTAGATGCCGTGGGCGATGTTAGTCAGGAACAAAATATTATGGGCATTCCGAGCTTTGTCGCGTATTCCGATGGACGGGAATTGGTTAGATTCGTTAATAAATTACGTAAATCCCGCGAGGAAATTGAGAATTTCCTGGATAAAGCGGTTCAAGTGCATCAAAGCCTTCAACAGTAATTCCGGAAAACCACCGCTTTCAACTGTTCGAGCACAAGCGGTGTTTTTTTAAGATGCTTCTTCATTACTAAAAACTGCGGGTGATATTTTTGACGACAAATCAGTTGAAATGGCTTAGTTATCTTACTTGCCTTATTATGTTCCTCGCTCTACTCGGAGGGGCGGTAGTAACGAAGACTGGATCGGGATTGGAATGCGGAAGTGAATGGCCACTCTGTCATGGGAAATTAATTCCGGCCTATACTGTAGGTTCGATGATTGAATACACCCATCGCTTGTTTAGCGGATTAGCAGGGTTATTGTCACTTGCCTCGATGTTTGCTTTTTGGCGTTATGCTCGTCACCGGCGTGATTTGCTGGCATATGCATTCATGACTTTGCGGTTTGTAATTGTTCAAGGTGGTATGGGAGCGCTTGCAGTGATTAAATCCCAATCTGCCGCTGTAATGGCACTGCATATGGGCTTTTCATTGATCGCTTTTTCAAGTTCTCTGATGCTAGCTCTCGGAACCAAAAGGCGGCATGAAGCAGGCGATTACGATCATAAGATTGAGACTCAGAAGAAGCCCGTCAGCAAAGCATTCCGCAATTTAACCTGCTTTACGGCCTTATATTCCTATGTCGTCGTTTATATTGGAGCCTTTGTTAGTCATACGGATTCACGAGGTGGATGTTCTGGCTGGCCGCTCTGTAACGGTGAATGGGTTCCTGAGCTTTCCGGGGGAGTAGGTATTGTTTTTACGCACCGGATTGCGGCTTTAATATTATTAATTCTTACCGCGGTGCTTGGACATTTAGCTTTTTGGAAACATAAGAATTACCCAGAGCTAAGAGCTCTTGGCGTAGCTGCTGTTCTGCTGTGCTTGATGCAGGTGTTTAGTGGAGCTGCTGTGGTTTACACGCTAGATAATGAAAGATTGTACATATTTGCCGCTCTGGCTCATATTTTGTTGATTGCTTGTTTGTTTGGTGTTCTATGCTATATGAGTGTAAGAGTCTGGCAGCTAAGTAGACCTAGAAATGTCGTTTTTGAAAAAAGTCCAACGAATCGTGTAACTCCGTTGTAACACCCTTGCTAGAAAGTTCCCTCCGTGGATAGAGTCGTTTTACCTGCGGAATAATAAAGTGGAAATCGGTATATCGTGGAGCTGATTGGCCAATGCTTACGGCGCGAGTTTTGTACAAAGCAGTCCATGGATGAGGCGCTGAACAAAACTTTAGGAGGACTGGAATATGCTGCGGGTAATACTTGGAGAGCCGCCTCGAAAGAACAGCGGTGTATTGGCTGATGCGATGGAAAATATGGCCACATTTGCAGCCTTACTGCGCAAGGAAATGAGTGCCCATGAGGATAGTGACCATGAATACCGTAAACTGGAGATTTGGACACGTGGACTGATCTCCTCATTGGATGAATTGGAGCAAAGCTGGTTCGCGGCCGCTTTTTACCGGAAATCGGTAATCGCCGGTTATATGGATGATATGTCACCATTGGAACAGGGCGATTATGCGCGTTATGTTTATTTTTATAAAAATGGATTTATTCGTGTCTTCTCTCTTCTGGACAAGCTTGGGACAGTCCTAAATCATTTTTATGATCTTAAAACATCTAAGTTAAAAGTGCACTTTTCTTATTTTACAGTGCTGCGTCAATTTCAGTTATTGAATGTGCACCCTGCATTAGTGGATCAATTGGAGCAGATCAAGAACTCTTATCGAGATCCACTGGAGAATCTACGCAAGCGCAGGAATGCTGAAATTCACTATATGAATTCCGAAATGCAGGATGACTTGTGGCAGCGGCATCAAGGGCTACATGACAAAATTCAGCTCGAAGATCTGGATAGCCATCTTGAGGATCTAAAGCAATCCCTCGAAATGATCTGTAAAACATTAATCGCGGCATTCAGTTACAGCAATGAGCAGTTGCATAAGGAAATAAGCAAGGTAAAGCGTGTAAGATCATAAGTGTTCAATATATTTCCTTTTGACAAAAAACAAGAAACTCACTATACTTATGCTTGCATTACAGTCTGTACGATTTCAAACATAAAATTTCATACTCTATATCTTATCGAGAGCGGCGGAGGGATAGGCCCGATGAAGCCCGGCAACCGATTTGTATACGGCGCGAGAAGCGTTATGTACAAATGTCATGGTGCTAATTCCTACAATGACGCAAGGTTTGCGGTCGTTGGCAGATGAGAAGGCATTGTCTTAATAAACGCACAGGGCCTCTTGCGATCTGCATCGATCGTAGGAGGTTTTTTTGTATGGAATAAGTGAAATATAAAGGGGGGGGCGACGAGCGTTGATTAATCTAAAAGGAATAACAAAGGTATATGGAAAAGGCAGCCATGCTGCTACAGCACTTTCCGGATTGAATCTGTCTATCGAAAAAGGTGAAATATTCGGAGTCATTGGGCATTCTGGGGCGGGGAAAAGTACATTGATCCGCTGCATTAATCTGTTGGAGCGTCCGACAGAAGGGGAAGTTTGGGTAGATGGCGTTGAACTAACCAAGCTTTCTCAAGGTCAACTGCAGGAGCAACGGCGCAAGATTGGGATGATTTTTCAACATTTTAATCTGCTGTCTTCTGCGACTGTGTATGATAATATTGCGTTTCCGCTGCGACTCACAGGCACCTCGAGAGCAGATATTGATACAAAAGTGAAAGATTTGCTTGCCCTAGTTGGGCTTGAAGAACACCGGGATAAGTATCCCTCTCAGTTATCAGGAGGACAAAAACAGCGTGTCGGCATCGCACGGGCACTTGCCAGCGACCCTGATGTGCTGCTATGTGACGAGGCAACCTCTGCGCTTGACCCACAAACGACAGACTCTATTCTTAAGCTATTGCTCGATATTAATAAACGGTTCCATCTGACGATTGTGCTGATCACTCACGAAATGCACGTGATTCAGAGCATCTGCGACCGTGTTGCGGTCATTCATGGTGGTGGTATCGTTGAGCAAGGTAAGGTTACAGATGTATTCCTGAAGCCGCAGCATGAGGTTACTCGCGATTTCATCCGCAGTGAATCACAGAATGAGGGGCCCCTTCGTACGGCGCTTGACGCTGCTGCTGGGGACAACTCTCAGGCCGTCAAAATTACTTTTTTCGGAGAGAAGACCTACGGTTCCGCACTTTCCGATGTAGTACGTGAAACGGGTGTCAGCTTTGCCATTTTGCATGGCACCATCTCAACGATTAAAGATGTGCCTTATGGACAAATGATTGTTCGATTCGAAGGTCCGGCTGAAGCGATTGCTGTGACGATAGCGGAACTAACCGCTCAAGGCCTTGAAGTGGAGGTGATTTCGTAATGAATTTCGCAGATTTAAACTGGCAAGAAATGATGGATGCTACTGTTGCAACTCTGAAAATGATAGTATTTTCCGGATTGTTCACAATTATTCTTGGTTTACCACTCGGAATTCTATTGTATTTATGCGAAAGATCGAATAGTATAGTAATCAGAGTAATTTACTCGGTCTTATCATTACTTGTAAATATCCTACGTTCCGTACCGTTTATCATTTTGATGGTGGCTTTAATTCCTATTACCAAAGAAATTGTCGGAATTTCTATCGGTGTGCTTGGAACGATACCGCCACTTGTAATTGGAGCAGCTCCATTCTTTGCTCGATTGGTGGAGACGGCGCTAAGGGAAGTGGATCGCGGAGTAATCGAAGCGGCGCAAGGAATGGGAGCATCAACGAATCAGATCGTTATGCGTGTTCTTTTGCCAGAGGCTCGTCCAGGTCTGCTCGCTGGAGTTACGATCACACTGGTTACACTGGTTTCCTATACGGCAATGGCTGGCCAGGTTGGGGGCGGCGGACTTGGTGATCTAGCGATTCGTTACGGCTATCTCCGCTATGAGACGGAAATTATGATTATTTCTATAACGTTTATTGTAATACTGGTGCAATTGCTGCAAATGGCCGGTGATCGACTCGTAAAATATTACACACGGAAATAAGGTACATCGACATATAGCCTTATTCATACAAACAATAGATTAGAGGGGGATTTACGATGAAAAAAGTACTACTTACATTTTTTAGCCTAACACTGGTTGCGGTGCTTGCGGCTTGCGGTAACAACAATGCTACTAATAATGCTGGGAGCTCGGCTGCTACAACAGCACCAAACGTAGAAGCAACAACTGAACCTGCTGCAGATCCTGTGAAACTGGTTATTGGTGCATCACCTGTCCCTCATGCTGAGATTTTGAAGGCTATTGCTCCATTGCTTGAAAAAGATGGAATTACTCTTGAAATTAAAGAATTCACTGACTATATTCAACCGAACGTACAGCTTGATGAGAAGCAGCTAGATGCTAACTTTTTCCAACACCAACCTTATCTTGATGACCAAAATAAAAATAATAAAACCGACCTGATCTCCGTTGCATCCGTTCACGTTGAGCCTTTTGGAGCGTATTCCAAAAAAATAAAATCGATCGATGAGTTGGCTGACGGTGCGAAAGTTGCCATTCCGAACGATGCTACTAACGGTGGTCGTGCGCTAATCCTACTTGCGAAAAATGGTCTGATTACATTGAAAGACGATACAAACATTGCTGCAACGAAAGCAGATATCATTGAAAACAAGAAAAACCTTAAAATCATTGAGTTGGAAGCGGCTATGCTCCCACGTCAACTGGATGAGGTAGACCTTGCTTTGATCAACACGAACTTTGCACTAGACGCTGGTCTTGTGCCAACCAAAGATGCATTGTTTATCGAGGGTGTGGATTCCCCTTACGCTAACATTCTGGTAGCTCGTCAGGACAATAAAGACTCCGACGCGATCAAAAAGCTGGTCGCTGCTCTGAATTCTCCAGAAGCTAAAGCTTTCATTGAAGAGAAGTACGAAGGTGCGATCATTCCAGCGTTTTAAGTAATGAAGCTTATCTAGTCTCTAAATACAACATAGAACCCGCAGCCTAATGGCGTGCGGGTTCTATGCTGTATGTTGTAGGAAGAGGTTAAATCCTCTATAATAAAAAAATCCCGATCTCCTGATAAGGAGAATCGGGATGGCTATTAAATGGGATTAGAATACTTGCATAACTTCTTGTACGCCTTCTACTTCTTCAAGAAGGGCGCGTTCAATCCCGGCTTTCAAGGTGATCGTGGAGCTTGGGCAGCTGCCGCAGGCACCCAAAAGTTTCAACTTAACGATGCCGTCTTCTACATCGACCAGTTCAACGTCACCGCCATCGCGCTGCAGGAACGGACGAAGCTTATCCAGCACTTCCAATACTTCATCATACATTTCGGTGCTTTGTGCATTCTCACTCATTTCTCAATCACTCCTTTCGTAAGTTCATTATAGTACAAAAAGTTAAAAAATAAAATGGTTAGGCGGAATAGGGAGATCATCATGAGACCAATTATTGAATTTTGTGCCAGTAACATGGGTCACGGAACAGACAAGTTAATGCATAAGCTGGAGGGAAATCCAGATTACGATGTGATTGAATACGGATGCCTGAACAATTGTGGGGAATGTTATTTAACGCCTTTCGCCATGGTTGAAGGTGACATCGTTGCAGCAGATACTGTTACCGAGTTAGAAGAGAAAATTGATGCTAAAATCAAAGAGCTAGAGGCTTGGTTCAATATGGATCTTGACTAAAAGTTTCTTGTGGAAAATAAAGGGCTGCTCTCTTCCATTATAAAAACGGAAGAGAGCAGCCCTTAGGTTTATCCTAAAGTGCGTTTCGACATCCAGAGCACCCCGCTCTTGAGGATACGGGGGACCCTTCCTTTGACGGAGCGTTGGCCCATCAAGCCAAATCCAGATTTCTTGCCTAGTGAGCCTAAGGTACCCTTCAGACGAATAGCATGAAGCTTAGGAGTCTCGCCGCGCCATAAGGCTTGAATAACCTGAGCAACCTGCTCCCCTTGTGCTCCTGCAGCTTGAGCGCTTGGTGCGAACGGCAGGCTGGCGCAGTCACCAATCACATACACCTCTGGATAATCNNTCCTTCGGTACTGTTAACTCCTGAACCACCTTCACTGGTTGAATCCCTGCGGTCCATACCGTAACATCTGAAAGAATTTCCTCTGCACCGTTAAAAAGCGCATCTTTCTCTACATGGGATACAGATACACGTCCAAGCGTCTGTACTTGATGGTGGTGAAACCATTCTTCCACGTACTCTGACAGCTTCGCCGGAAAGGCAGACAAGACTCGTTCACCGCGATCCAGAATAGCAATATTAAGATCTGGTCGGCTCTCCCGAAGCTCTGCCGCCAATTCAACTCCACTTAGTCCACCGCCTACGATGTTTATTGTTCCATAAGGCTTCACATCGTTTAAACGTTGATAAGTTTCCCGAGTTCCTGCAAAGGTCTGGATACTGCAAGTATATTGGTCGGCTCCAGGGATGTTATGGTAATTATCGGTACAGCCTAGAGCAATGGCTAGAATGTCATAAGACACAGTCTCGTCAGGCTCCATTGTAACTATTCTGCTCTCCAAATCAATGGAACTCACCTCACCATAGCGGACAGTGAGGCGGGGATGAACCGGAAACTGGATCCGTAAGTGATAGTCCGTTACGGTACCTGCGGCAAGCGCATAATATTCCGTTTTGATTCCTTGATAAGGCATTCGGTCAATTAAGATAATTTCAATATCATGAGGAAGGTGATTATTGAGCAATTCTTGAATTAGGGCTAAGCCGCCATAGCCGCCGCCCAGAACGAGTAGTGTTCTCATGCTGACCGAACTTCCTTTCCAATATAGGATAACGGATCTAAGGTAGTCTTTTATTCGTATACCTTTATCTCATTGTAGAAAGTGTCGCGTTCTACTGGAATTCTTCCAGCACCTTTCACTAGCCAGATCAATTCATCTCGAGTGAGGCCTTCTGGTGTTAAGGCACCAGCCGCATGGCTAATGCGTTCTTTAAGAATGGTTCCATGTACGTCAGATGCACCGAAGTTCAGCGCAACCTGGGTAAGCTGAGGACCGATATTAATGAAGTACGCTTTGATGTGATCGAAATTATCCAGCATCAATCTGCTGATCGCAATCGTCTTCAAATCCTCATAAGCGGAGTTGCGGCGCATAATCCCTGCATTCTTGTTCTTAGGCTGCATAGATAATGGAATGAATACCATAAAGCCATTGGTTTCGTCCTGCAGATCGCGGATCTGCATCATGTGCCGGATACGGTCTTCATGAGATTCAATGGAGCCGTAGAGCATAGTTGTATGGGTCTTCATGCCAAGCTGATGTGCGGTCCGGTGAACTTCCAGGTACTCTTCCACATTAGCTTTGTCGACGCGCATTTTTTTACGGTATTGATCGGATAAAATTTCTGCGCCTCCACCAGTAAGCGTCTTAAGTCCTGCAGCACGTAGCTGTTCCAGTACTTCACGAATACTCAACCCGCTAATTCGGGTAAAAAAATCAATTTCGGCTGCAGTGTATGCTTTTAAGGTTACCTCAGGAAAACGTTCATTCAAGGCTTTTAAAGAATCCACGTAATACTGGAAGGGAACCTTGTCATTATGACCGCCGACGATATGGAATTCGCGCACGCCTGGATGAATATGCTGTTCGACATATTGCACCATTTCCTGACCGGAAAGGGTATAAGCACCTTCTTCTCCATCGTCTTTGCGGAAATTGCAGAATGCACAGTGAGATTCGCAGACATTGGTGAAATAAAGACTCATGTTTTCGATAAAATAAACCCTGTTGTTGTTCTTCGCAAGATTGACTTCATTTGCTAGCTGGCCAATCGTAAGTAGGTCGTTACTTTGATATAAATAAACGCCATCTTCTAAATTCAATCTTTCGCCGCCGCGAACTTTTTCAATAATGTTCATCATTCGGGCGTCTGTTTGGGGGGTGAAAAGAGTAGACATATTATGAATTCCTCCTGAAAGTTTTACGGGGTCCATTGCCCGCAGGTAATTCTCAGACTTACCCAGACGGTAGCTGTTCATCATGAAAATAAAGAGGAGGTTTAGCCTCCGTGCCAAATTTCCGAATTTTTACTTATGTTTGCCTTCCTTATTATAAACCTCTCTTATAAGGGGATCAACAGCTTGATATTGATGGTTTAATTTGGTGTGATGTGTCAGGCAAAAGGCAGTTGTGACTTGAGGGTAATGGAATAGTCAGTTATACTGAGTTTATTAAGTATATATGTAAAGAAGTAACTTTTGGCCGGAAGGTCCCTTGAACATAAGTTTTTTCTTGAAATACAAGAAAGTATAAGTTTCACGTCATCCTAAATTTCTTGTATTTTTCGTAGAAACGGGTACCGTCCCTGAAAGGACGGCAAAGCCGTTTCTTCTTATGAAGTGAGTCTAATTTTTAGGAGGATATGATCATGATTAATATTAGTGAAAAGGCAGCAGAACAATTAAAGGCGATGCTTGCTGAACAAGAAGTGCCGAACATGTTCCTCCGTATTGGAGTAACACCCGGCGGATGCAGCGGATTCTCTTACGCTATGGGCTTTGATGATAATGAAAGCGATCAGGACGTATATATGGACATCCAAGAGATGAAGGTTGTCGTGGAGAAAGAGAATCTTCGTTACCTGGATGGTCTCGAAATTGATTTTGAAGAATCCGGCATGACTGGTGGCTTCACCATCAATAACCCGAACGCTACTGCAACCTGCGGCTGCGGCTCAAGCTTCCGGACAGCTAAGGATGCAGGGAAACCGAACGAAGAGCCTTGCTAATAGCGACGATAACGCCTCCAAGCCCCGTGTTGAGTTCTAAAACACTGGCTTGGAGGTTTTTTTTTTATTCTCAATGACAAAAGTCATCACAAGGAGCTCTAAGCATGCTAATTAGGAAATTAAACGCAGAAGAACAACCTCCCTTGCAATTGTTGTTATTAGCCGATCCTTCCCCAAGTCTTGTTGAAGCGTATTTAAAAAGAGGCCAATGTTATGTAGCTGAAGTGGAGAATTGCATTATCGGTGTCTATGTTTTGCTACAAACGAGGCCTGAGACAGTGGAGCTAGTGAATATAGCCGTTGATGAGAATCAGCAAAGTAAAGGGATAGGAAAGCGGCTAGTTTATCATGCGATTGAGAATGCGAGATTACTTGGTGCGAAGACGATTGAAGTGGGTACCGGAAATTCTAGTGTAGGACAACTGGCTCTTTATCAGAAATGTGGATTTAGAATTACCGGAATCGATAGAGACTTTTTTATCAGACATTACAGTGAAGAGATTGTTGAAAATGGGATTAAGGTAGTCGATATGATCCGTCTTTCGCTAGATATATGAGTGATATACAAACAAAAGCCCTCCGACGAATTCTCCGCGAGAGGGCTTCTGTTTGTTCCTGAGTCCAACTAGGCTGGAATAATGAACTTGTAATTAATCATAAACACGATGAGCGCTGCGGCTCCTAGGGAAAAGGCAATACAGCCAGCACCCAATGCTCTGCGTCTGTCTTTAATGAATTTAAAGCCAATAGCGCAGATCAGTATAGTAGTTCCAGCCAATACGATGGACATCCCAAGCATGGCCACCCAATATAAAACCTCGAAAAACTGAGCCATTCCGAGCCCTCCCCGCGCTGTTTTTTTAATGAACCTCTAAGTCATAATTATAAAGTTAGAATCGAAAATGTAACCGCTATTAATAATACAACGATTTTGAAGATTATTCTAGTTATAGTGAACTCATCCATTACGATTAAAATGTCGAATGCTCAGAGATAAGATTCTTCAAAATCTGCAATCTAACCATGCAAAGTTGAGATTGTTGTCGATACAAGCTCAAAGCCCTTTTTTCTAAGAGCCTCTTCCTACACGGACAATCATACAAGAGGGCGGGACCTTTTCTGAGTAATGTATAGGGTAGGCTGGAATGTGAAAGGAGGGAAAGGACGATGTCGGGAAGACAATTGGCTAGCAAATGGTTAAAGACAGAAGCATTGCGCAGTGACACGAGGGTTTCTCATTATATACCAATGACGAGGGTGTATTCGGCTGACTCACTGTTAGCCATGCTCCGGAGATACGGAAATGTTGTTATTAAACCTATAGTTGGCGGCGGAGGCTACGGTGTAATCAAAGTGTTTCGGGATAGTCGAGGTTATGGATTTACTTATATGGACAGAACTCGAATTTACAAGGACTTTAAATCCATGAGACGTGCGCTCCATTTCGTCAAGGTCAGACGTAGATATTTGATTCAACAGGGGATTTCTCTCGCCAGAATTGGTGGGCGTCCTATTGATTATCGGGTCAAAGTAGTGAAAAATGGTGCTGTTTGGGAGTTTCGCTCCATGGTAGGGAGACTGGCTAGGCCTGGTCTGTTCGTAACGAATTTATGTAAAGGGGGCACGATGCTTTCTTGTCGAGAAGGACTTCGCAGATCGTTGCCTCGAATTAAAGCTTCGGCGAAGAAAGCAGAGATGCGCAGACTAACGCTTGTATGTATCAAACTAATGGAGCGGCACTTCCCGGGAATAGGTGAACTGGGCTTTGATTATGCCGTGGATTATTCAGGTAAAATATGGATTTTAGAGGTTAATACAAGACCTCAGTAAATTAACAAATATTTTAGAATTGACGATAATAGAGTAGTAAGATAAAATTGCGTTTAGTTGCGTTCTTTTGGGGTGAATTATATTGTGATTTATTTACAATAAAAATATATTTTTAGCTGTATACAAGTGGTTCAATCCTGTGTATAACTATTATCCCCATATTCCACTGTGCAGGTATCACCTTTGTAACGCTTACGCACATATTATACACAGGATTTCCACATGTACTTGTGGATAACACGAACGCTTGTTCGAAAAATGATAGTTTGATATGATAGATTCAGATCCAAATACAGGAAAGGTAGATGAACGTTATGGTTGAATTGTCCGATGAGATGCTTCTAGACTCTTACCATAGAGCGATAGAACTGCAACTAGAGCATGATTTCATCGCTCTTCTACTCGTTGAGATTCGCAAACGCAACTTACACTCTCCAGTTCATGCGGTTCTTCATTAAAGAGCGCAAAGTATACCTTTGTAGCTGGCTACATATAAATAAACCGCGAGTCACAAACATAAAAGGGTATCCTGATAGGCTGCTATTGATAGGCCTATCAGAATACCCTTTTTTATTGTAGTAGATAGAATTAGAGTTTCATATTACTGCTGTGTCCTGGCGAAAGCTTGGCTTCTGGATCGATGTAGACTTTTGCGTTATTCACAGCCGTTGGGGCTTCGCCGAATCCTACAGCAATTAGCTTCAGCTTACCTGGATACGTGGTGATATCGCCGGCAGCAAAGATTCCTGGAATACTCGTTTCCATACGTGAGTCAACGACAATGGAGTTTCCTTCAATGTCGATACCCCACTCTGCAATGGGTCCCAGAGAGGAAACAAATCCGAAATTGACGATTACACTGTCGACTTCGATTTCTTGCGTTTCCTTGGTTTTGATATGGGATAAGGTAACCTTAGTAATGAACTCATCACCATGTAGTTCTGTAATTTCAGTAGGTGTAATTACGTTAACTTTGGAAGCCATCAGATTCTCTACGCTGTGCTCATGCGCACGGAATTTATCCCGGCGGTGAATCAGGGTTACTTGCTCCGCGATTGGTTCCAGCATTAGTGCCCAGTCTACTGCGGAATCACCACCACCGCTAATCAGAACTTTTTTATCTTTAAAGGCATTTAAATCATTTACAAAATAGTGGAGGTTGGCTTTTTCAAATCGTCCTGCGTCTTGCAGTTCTAAACGACGAGGTTCAAAAGCGCCTACGCCAGCTGTAATGATAATAGCTTTACTGTGATATTCTGNNGTTCGTCCCGTTTCTGAACAGAAATTACTTTCTCCTCCAGCCGGATATTCGATTGGAACATATCCATTTGCCGTGTCAGGTTGTCAACCAATTCTTGTGCAGTTACTTTTGGGAAACCTGCTACATCATAAATGTATTTTTCAGGATAAAGTGCAGCGAGTTGTCCTCCCAATTGGGGCATACTTTCAATAAGTGTTACTGATGCCTGACGCATCCCACCGTAAAATGCGGCAAACATGCCAGCTGGACCGCCACCTATGATTAAAAGGTCGCTCATAGGAACGCCGGATTGCTCTTGTGTCACGGGATATTACACCTCCGAGTTGATATATTCATTTTGCCATACTTGTATTCTTTCTTATTATAAACATTGTGACACATACCTGCAAAGAAAGACTTTAGAACACAATAAGAATGTGACGTTTTTTAGTATTTTAGTGTTTGATTAATACTACACTAAGGTTTACAATGGATATGGTCAATTTAGAAATCCTTTAAGTTTGATTGGAATTTCTTCTAAATATAAGTGTATAAATTCACAAAAAGGACCGTACATTGTTTCAATAAAAAATACAAAGACAGATTTACCTCTTGGAAGGAGCCGGAACATGAGTAGTATTCCCAAAATCGTAATCTTAGGCGCGGGCTATGGGGGTATTTTGACCGCACAGCGCTTACAGAAGGCTTTGAACTATAATGAAGCGGATGTCACGCTCGTAAACCGTCACGAGTACCACTATTTTACTACCCATCTACATATGCCTGCAGCGGGTACGGACAGTATTGAACACACACGGGTGTCTATTTCTAAACTAATCGATGAATTCAAAATCGATCTCGTAAAGTCATCTGTTCAGGAAATTCGTACCCAGCAGAAAAAGATTATTTTGGAGGATGGTACTCTTTCGTATGACTATCTCGTCATTGCTTTGGGCGGAGAGCCTGAAACATTCGGTATTCCAGGACTTGATAAATACGCACTGACAATCCGGAGCATCAACTCCGTTCGTTTGATTCGTGAACATATTGAGTATCAATTCGCCAAGTACAAGAACGAGAACAATGCTCAGGAGCATATCAATTTCGTAGTCGGTGGTGCCGGCTTTAGTGGAATTGAGTTTGTGGCCGAATTAGCTGATCGCATTCCTGGGTTGTGCAAAGAATTTGACGTTGATCCGAGCATGGTGAATATATATAACATAGAGGCTGCTCCAACAGCTCTGCCTGGATTTGCTCCTGAACTTGTTGAGTACGCGATGAACTTGCTCACTAAGAAGGGTGTTACTTTCAAGATGGGCGTTGCTATCAAGGAGTGTCTACCAAACGGTGTAATTCTGGCATCAGGCGAAGAGATCAAAGCTTCCACAATTGTCTGGACAGGCGGAATTCGGGGAAATCGTCTGATTGAAGCTGCAGGATTTGAAGCTATGCGTGGACGCGTGAAAGTAGATGAATATTTACGTGCACCAAGCCAAGAAAATATTTTCATTATTGGAGACGGCTCCTTGATGATTAATCCAGAAGGACGTCCTTACCCGCCAACGGCACAAATTGCTATGCAACAGGGAGAGTGCTGTGCGCATAATTTGGTGGCTGCGATCCGCAATCAACAACCAAAGAAATTCGCATTCAGCAATAAAGGAACAGTAGCTTCACTAGGCAAGGGTCAAGGTATTGCTGTAGTTGGCAGCAAAACTTACAAGGGCTGGAAAGCAGCTCAATTGAAAAAAATTGTGGATATGCGCTACTTGTTCATTATCGGTGGGATTCCGCTGGTACTGAAAAAAGGAAGATTCTTATAAGATGCGCCACTGCAGCGTACAGGTACGTGGACTACTGACCCGTGAAGAATTGGATCGGTATAACGGCCTGATTGAGGTTGGATCTTATCTGGAGGATCAGAACCAATACGATTTGGCTTATATCGTTCAGAAGGAGATTGATCTACTCATTCTCCCTGGTATAGAACGCCTGAAGGATAAAGGTCGGGCTCGTGACCGAGCAACGGCCGAATATTTGGAAAGTCTGCGTGATGATGAAGATGACAGCGAAGAGGATGAAGAAGCAGGAACTTCGGAGTAGTAATTCAATGAATATAGCATTTAAAAAGGGTGTGTCTCCATATTGATCTGGAGACACACCCTTTTTGAAATATAAGAATTTATATGTTTCACACTATAATTTATCCTTCTATTTCTCGCAGAAACGGGTACCGTCCCTAAAAAGACGGTAATGCCGTTTCTTCTTGTTACTACAATTTGAGCATTTCCTCAAAGGATTCGAGAGTCAGCAGATTGCCGACATAGAAAGGTCCGAATTCGCCGTAGCGGGCACTGACTTCGTCAAAGCGCATTTCGTAGACCAACTTCTTGAATTGCAGCGGATCTTCAGCGAACAAGGTTACACCCCATTCCCAATCATCAAAACCTACGGAGCCGGTGATAATCTGCTTCACCTTACCTGCATATCCACGTCCGATTAACCCGTGAGAAGCCATCAGCTCCCGACGTTTTGTCATATCAAGCATATACCAGTTATCGGCAAGCTCGCGTTTTTTGTTCATTGGATAGAAGCAGATATGCTTCGCTTGCGGCAAAATAGGTTTTAGACGAGAGACAACATGTGGATTCTGCATAGGATCGCTACCATCGCTGCCACCCGCAAGGTAGTTGCTTAATTCAACAATACTTACATATGAATAGGCTTTAGTTGTATATTGAGCAAATGCTATTTTGTTAAAGGCCGTCTCAAGCTGGTTCAGATCTTCCAAACTTTCGCGTAAGAACATCATTACGAAATCGGCCTTCTGGCCAACGATGGAATATACTGCGGAGCTGCCTTCCTTTGCTTCTTCGACAGTGCTCCATTCCTGCATAAAAGCATGTAGTTCTTCTAGAGCAACGGCACGTTCTTCATCATCTGCTGCCGTCCAAGCGGTCCAGTTCAGTGAGCGGAAGTCATGCAATGCATACCAGCCTTCCAGTGTCATAGCGGCTTCGTTCATGATCTCACTCCTTAAAAGTTTTACGAAGCATAGGCTTCGCTTGAAATAACATCGCGTAAAACTTGCATCGGAAGCATACGCTTTGTTTTACGAAGCATAGGGCTCCGCTGAAATAACATCGCGTAAAAATAGCTACGGAAGCAAACTCTTGGTTTTACGAAGCTCCTGCATCATAGACTATGTATGATTCATTAATCTATATGCATTGTATCGCAATCAAGTTGCCAAGAGCAAATGATGACATTCTGTTGTAAAAGAATTAGACCTGATTTTGAATAAAGTTCATTGCTTCGTGACATTTTTTCTAGTAAACTTACTAATAGTTCGTATAAGATGTGCGCTTTTTTATAGAAAGGGGTAGTGACGGTAAGATGGGGTTTATTCCGGTGTTTATCCTAACCGTTTTATTCTTTGTGATGATGTTTGGTATTGGATTTATTCTTAACATGTTAATGAAGACAACCTGGTTTCCCGCTTATCTGTTCGTACTTATTATTCTACCGGTTGTAATTTATTCCATTTGGGATAGAAGCGCAGTGACGCTCTGGGAGCATCTTTCCAGCTTCCATTTCGTTGATTACTTAACAGGTATCGCTGGTCTAGCGGGTGCCGTGTTGAGCGGGTGGACGATTCAGAAGCTTCGTTTCGGCGGTTATAAGATGTTTTAAAGATTCAATATGAATACAGGCGGCTCTGATGTGAGAGTCGTTTTTTAAATCTTGAATTCTGCGAGAAACGGATACCTTCCTCTTCCAGAGGACAGCGAAGCCGTTTCTTCTTGTTTAATAGAGGTAGATATTCGTAAGAAAAAGCTGATTATATAGCGAAAAGAGTCGGAATTGGTAGTTTATTTACATTTCCGGCGACGTTTTTTATGATAGAATAGAATCCTGTATGAATTCGTGAAAACAAGGGGGTATCCGTAGATGCGCATGAGTAACTTACATCATTTCACCGAACATCATCGGTACTGCGTTTCCCGCGAATTTGGTCTTAGTGTTATAGATGGACGTATGCTTAGCTCTGTGTATCAGCCTATGGTAGGAGCTTTTGCAATCAGTTTCTATCGCTTGCTGGTTGAACATGTGCCGGCAGATAGCATTGGCTATTCTGGAGTGGAGCAACAGCGCAGGTTATTTATGACGCTAGGCGTTGAACCGAATGAGAAAGGCCGCAAATATTTAATAGATCAGGCTTCCCGGTTAGAAGCGGTAGGTCTGCTACAGACCTGTCGAATCTATGTGCCGGAAACGGATGATTACTTATATGAATATGAGCTAATGCCGCCGCTATCGCCAGCTGACTTTTTTGCCACTCAGCATTTGACGTTGCTGTTACGCGATAAAATTGGCAAATTTGCTGTGCTGTCCTTACGGGAACTATTCTGGAACCGAGAGCCAGAAGAGTGGAGTCGCAGATCCATAGGCAAAGAGAATATCTCCGTGCCTTTTTATGATATTTTTCAACTTAATACACATGTCATTGATTATGAGCTGGAACAGGCGCTTGCGGAAGTAGCCTCTGTGCGTCAGCCTGGCATGCGTGAATCTGGAGAACAAGCTATCGGATATAGTGATATTATTTTGCGTTTTCCACGGGAGTCCGTGAATCGGGCTCATGTAGAAAAACTGCGTTTTGACCATACTCAGATGGGTGTTATTAACTATGTAGCTCATAAGTATGAACTCAGTCCGCAGGATTTATGTCGTCTGCTGGATGAAGATGGAGTGTTCTCACCGGAAGGCGAGGTTATTCTGGATGCACTGCAATATAAAGCGAGCCAGCATTTCAGGCAGGATATGAAACGACAGGAAAAGCGTGAAATTGCAGCTGCCAAGGTTGTATCCATCCGTTCCAGCGCTTCAGAAGAGAATGATGATTCTATAGCGCCACCGGAGCAATCTGTAGAGATGGAGTATTATGTAGAAGTACCGCCACAATTCTTGTCCAAGTGTGACATTCACCAATATAATATGATGCTGCGGAATGAACCTTATACACGGCTACTTCAAACGTTTTTCCCGGGCGCAGTACCCAGTCATTTGATGGATATGTTCGAGAAGATAGATTTGAACTATAAGCTAAGCGGTGAAGTAATCAATGTACTCATTCATTATTTAATGACCATGGTAGCCTCAGGTGGAGAACAGCGAATGAACCGCAATTTTGTAGAGGCCATCGCCTCTAATATGCTGGTTAAACAGGTGAACACCTACGAGAAGGCTGTAAAATATATTAGGGATCAGTCCAAAGTGAAAGGCAAGGGAGCCACAGCTAACACGGCGGCAGGATCTCGATCACGTTCATATGCCAAAAATACAGGCCGATCCGCTAAACCGGAAATTCCAATTGTGCTGGACGATGGAAGTGCCGGGACGGTATCGGAAGAGGAATTCGCGGCGATGATGAAGAAAGCGGCAGAAATTAAAGCCAACAAGAAAAAAGGCGTTTCCCAAGCGCCGTAATGAGAGAGAGGTGGAACAATGGAGTCTATGGGCGATGTGCTTCGTTCGATCAACAATCCAACTCTACGGCAGCGTCAACGCGATCTTGAACAAGGGTTATTCAATCATCCACTTGTGAAGGCATGACAGTCCGAACATCCTGAGTTGGACGAATCGCGACTGCGGCTTCATATGAGCCGCCTGTATCAATATGTAGAGGAAAGCCGCCACTGTGCGAACTGTCCGGGTCTAGAGAAATGTCCGAATGATTTCCCCGGTCACTTTAGCAAACTTACGGTAGAGAGCGTGAATGGTTCTGTGGACTTATATGAACGCAAGACGGCATGCCGACTTAAAGTGGCACAGGATAATCAGGATAGCATCCGCAAACGTATCCGTAGCTTTTATGTGGACGAGCGTGTGCTTAATGGCGGTTATGATGAAATAGATATTATGGGCAAAGATCCACGCCGGGTCTCGGCGGTTAATAAAATATTTGATTATATCACGAGTGTTAAAGAAGAAGGTCTGACCTCGCGCGGGATTTATTTACATGGAACCTTCGGAACAGGCAAAACGTTCCTGATGTGTTACTTGCTTCATGAGCTTGCTGTTGCTGGATATACTGGAGTTATCGTATATATGCCAGATTTTATCGAGGATTTAAAATCGATCATGATGGACGGCCAGAAGATGAAGGAAACCGTGGATACGATGAAAAACTGCGATTTACTTATTTTTGATGATATTGGTGCGGAGAATTTGAATCCTTGGGCGCGTGATCATGTGCTTGGTGCGATTCTGAATTATCGGATGAACCGTAAACCAACCATCTATACTTCGAATTATCCGCTGGATGGTTTGGAGAAGCATCTTAGCTTCACTAGCAAGGATGGCGAGGAGATCTATAAAGGTCAACGTTTGATGGATCGTATTGCTCCTTTTGTGGATGTTATTCCACTGCATGGGGAGAATCAACGGGGTACTATTAGATAAGCCTGGAATATAAAAATCCGTTTCTTCCNNGGAAGAAACGGATTTTTATATTGCGATGATTCCCTTACTCCAAAATGAACTTAATGATGACCATGCCAAAAAAGACAACAGTCATAAACGTGGTCATTCCGAAAAATCCATTCATTAAATCGCCTAGATCATTGCGGGGTTCTTCGTTGATATGTTCTCGTGGGTCCCGTACTTGCGCGTTGACATCCATAGTTTCTGCCTCCTTACAGGGACAATGCCTGTATTGTTAAGATGCAAATTGATGTGATCATTATGAAATAAGTCATTGACATTTAATGCGCTTTCTTCAAGTATACCGAAATGCTGGGGAGATTGTAAAGAAAAGAGTAACGTAAAATAATTAGCTTGATGGCAATATAATTGCACGTGATATTTCACATATCCCTCAAAGATATGTTATACTGGAATTGTGTCGGTAAGT
The DNA here is from genome assembly GCA_002438345.1 of Paenibacillus sp. UBA6285. Taxonomy (GTDB): domain Bacteria; phylum Bacillota; class Bacilli; order Paenibacillales; family Paenibacillaceae; genus Paenibacillus_AQ. The sequence goes on along the minus strand of DJUJ01000049.1, from coordinate 40,615 downwards.
GGTAATTTGGTTATCATATTACATGAAACAATTTATTAACTTATATTTTCGGAGCAACTTCCATAAACTAAGTTTTCGCTTAGAATGGAGTAATGCTTCGTAAAACTTTAGAGGAGGAACAATATCATGGCTATCGTGAACGTGTCTGACCAAACCTTCAGTAACGAAGTGGAAGGTCAAGGTACTGTAGTAGTAGACTTCTGGGCTCCTTGGTGTGGTCCTTGTAAGATGATTGCTCCAATCTTGGACGAATTGTCCGCAGAACTGGGAGACAGCGTGAAAATTGCAAAATTGAATGTGGATGAGAATCCGGAAACGGCTTCCCGTTTTGGAGTTATGAGTATCCCAACCTTGATCTTCTTCAAAGACGGTCAACCAGTAGATAAAGTTGTGGGACTGAACTCCAAAGAATCCCTGAAAAATATCGTAGCTAAACATCAATAATTGTTAAATGCTACTGTTCGGGCCTCGGCCCTGCCGCTCAGCGCCTTCGGTTCATTCCGGAGGCGTTTTGTGTGCTGAATGCCAACTAATCATGGGTCCAATTTAGCTGGAGGGGATCATTTTGGACAACATCCGCAACAAACTGGCACTATTACCCGACCTGCCCGGGTGCTATCTGATGAAGAATGAAGAAGGCACCATTATTTATGTGGGTAAGGCAAAGGTGCTTAAGAATCGAGTTCGCTCTTATTTTACAGGAAGTCATAATGGTAAAACTCAGCGGCTTGTCGCTAACATTGCTGATTTCGAATATATTGTCACGTCCAGCAACATGGAAGCGCTCATTCTCGAGTGCAATCTGATAAAGAAGCATATGCCGCGTTATAACGTTCTTCTGAAGGACGACAAGACATTTCCTTATATAAAAATAACGAATGAAACTCACCCACGCCTTGAAGTTACACGCCGGGTGATTAAAGATAAAGCAAAATATTTTGGCCCTTATCCTAATGCTTATGCAGCACAGCAAACGAAAAAGCTCCTCGACCGTATGTATCCGCTCCGTAAATGTGGCGTGATGCCGAAGGAGGTCTGTCTCTATTATCACATGGGTCAGTGCTTAGCGCCGTGTGAGAAGGATGTGCAGAAATCCGAGTATGAGCAGATTACGCAAGAAATCGCTGCTTTTCTTGGCGGAGGCCATGAGGCGGTTAAGAAGGATTTACAGCAAAAGATGCAGGAAGCTGCTGAGGAATTATATTTTGAACGGGCAAAGGAACTACGGGATCAAATTATCCATATTGATGCATTGATGGAGAAGCAGAAGATTAACACCACAGATACTAAGGATCGTGACGTTTTTGGTTATGCTGTGGATAAGGGATGGATGTGTGTACAGATTCTGTACATGAGACAAGGGAAAATGATACAGCGCCATTCCTCCGTGTTTCCGTTCTATGGGGAAGCCTACAGTGACTTTATGTCTTATGTAACACAGTATTATAGCGATAATCCGGCCCTACCGCAGGAAATTCTACTGCCGGATGTGCTTGACGATGAAGCTCTGGCTGATAAAGAGGCTAAGCCGGAGATTGCCATTGCTGCTCCAGCCGAAGAAGATTTACAAAAGGGGGAAGATTCCCCCGAATCGGCTGAAGAAGCTGAGGCACGTGAAACGGCGGCTGAGGAAGCTGCGGCAGCAGGTGTCGTTGATGCGGCAGGTGGCGCCTCTATTCTACAGGAGTGGCTGGGCATCAAAGTGCTGGTGCCACAGCGCGGTCTCAAGAAGCAGATGATCGGTATGGCCTGTCAAAATGCACGAGTCGCTATCGACGAGAAGTTCCGGCTAATTGAACGGGATGAAGAGCGTACCTCTGGAGCTGTGATCAGCTTAGGCGAGAGCTTAGGTCTTGAACGCTTGAGCCGAATCGAGGCGTTCGATAACTCGAACATTCAGGGGACCAATCCGGTCTCTGCGATGGTTGTCTTCATTGATGGCAAGCCCGCGCGAAAAGAGTATCGTAAATATAAGGTTCGTACGGTAGTGGGTGCGGATGATTATGGAACGATGCGCGAGGTCATTCGGCGGCGGTATGAGCGGGTGCTGAAAGAGAATCTTCCGATGCCGGATCTTATTGTGGTCGATGGTGGTAAAGGGCAGATATCCTCGGCCATTGATATTCTGGAGAATGAGCTGGGGTTATTCATTCCGGTCTGTGGTCTCGTCAAGGATGACAAGCACAAGACGGCTCAGCTTTTGGTTGGAGATCCGCCAGAGCCCGTCACGCTGGCCCGGGATAGTCAGGAATTTTACCTGTTGCAACGGATCCAGGATGAGGTCCATAGGTTCGCTATCACCTTCCACCGTGAACAGCGCGGGAAGTCCATGGTTACCTCCAAGCTGGATTCCATACCAGGTATAGGGGAGAAGCGGCGCAAGGCGCTGCTTAAGCATTTTGGATCGCTCAAGAAAATTAAAGAAGCCTCTATAGAGGATTTTCGATCACTTTCTATAGGCGAAAAGCTGGCTAGTCAAATTCTTGAGGCGCTCAAGGATGAAGAGCCATCGACATAGGCATTAGGAATGCTGGAAAGATGGATACGTAAAATTAAAAAAAGGTGTCATAGCAGAGGGTTCTGCTGTGACACCTTTTTTTAATTATCGGGTATCGATCCGTCACTTCTTTAAGTTACGGATGTCGGTTCAATCGGCTTAGGTGGATTAAATCGATAGACGATGTAGCCGACTNNCGACTATGAAAGGCATGATAATGGCAAATATACCAGCCCCTACATTCACGCTCTCCTTCATAAAGATCAGCGTAGCACCCATCAGAATGCTGTCAAACACGACGTGACTGAACATGACGGCAATAAAGCCGTAACGAAGGAAAATATAGCTGAAGAGCAGCCCGATCACGGTCAGCTCAATGGGACGGGAGCTGATGGGATAGATCGGATATAGCGTATGGCCAAACGCCCAGACGAGCGTGGTAATCAGGCAAGCAATGAACGTGCTCCGGAACACCTTTTTCAACATAGGGATTCCGAACAAGCGATAAATAGCTTCCTCGGATAAACCAGCGAGCCATGCAACGATGGGCAGCAGCCAAGCATATCTCATGTTGTAAGGAGATTGGGTAGCATCAGTAGTGGACCAGTTATTCATGGTAAATGATAATACAATGAACATAAGGGTCTGCACACCTAGCAGCACGAATGCCCAGATGTACCCGGCCCGGATACTATCCAGCACATATTTTCCGTAGCCAGGCTCTTTGGCACGAGGCCACGGGTTCATCCCCTCCTCTTTTTTCCATAGGCCGTCGCCTCCAACTAGAGAAAAATAGAGCAGGGAGGANNCATAAATGATGAACATAATGACGGAGGTTATCTGAGCCTCGAGCCCTTCACCTGAGGATTCAGGTAGCATATTGTAGGTGCTGATCATCATGATTACAAAATAAGCCGAGCTTAGGAATATTCCACGCTTAAAAGAGGTATGCTCTCTTCGAAGTATGCTGTAGATGAGTGCCAGAATTCCCAGAGCTAGTGTAGGCAAGCCATAGCCGAACAGAGTAAGCTTTTCCGCGAGGGAGGTTTGGTCCTTCACGTAGGAGGTATGCCAGGCAGGAGCAGAGAATCCAGACTTAAAGCTGGATACCTGTTCTCCAGTGAAATCGAAATAATAGTGTAGTAAGGATTCGCCGATCTGAACGGAACGATCTGTATACACGAGCCCGTAGTTTCCCGTATTGGATTCAATTTGTAGCTTGGCGGGATTCACATCCCATTCTTGAAGCCAGGGGCGGGCAAGATTTTCTTTTTGCGCAAGGGACAAAGTAGTACCCTTGTCCTCTTCTTTTGCACTAGCTGATACATTGCTTGGTAACCCTGCAGAGGATGCTTCTGCACCTTGTGTGAAGGCGACAACTGCGCCAGTATACATATTGAGGTCAACGGAGATCAGGGGCTCTTGTTCCGCTGAAGGGCTAAGTGTTACACGGAAGACGTCAAAAGGATAACGTTGATCCAGTTTGTTCTTAGTATAGTCTTCCAGAAGCTTCTCGCGGGACATATAACCGTAAAAGGAAGAGTCTGTCTGGTAGAGTACATTCCACTGATCGTTTGGTGTTTCGGTGTAGCTTAGCTTTTGTTCTGCGAATGATATCGCTTTGTCGCGGGCTTCAGCCTTGCTGATGACGGTAGTATCTTCCCCTGTAGGGCTATTTAGCACCGAGGGGGCAATCTGAAACATAATAAATAGAATAAGACCGATAATGCCCGAGATGATGAGCCTCTTGGAGAGGGCACGTTGCTGTAAGGGCTGGCCGACGGGATTCATGTAACGCCTCCTTGTTATGAATTGACAATGTTATGTTCATTATAGTATTAGTGCCTTGGTAGTTACAAAAATCATTGTATATTCTTTTTATGGGTAATAGAGATATTATAGAATAGGTAACCTAATATATACCATGAATTTAAGGTGATCATTTCTTCATTTTTCATGAAAATCGGTGCAATTGCAGGGAAAACACGGAAAAGGGATGAGAATAGGCCCTCCTTTTGACACATTCTCTCCAAACCGCTTTTTTCATATGAATTCACCATTAAAAGTGTCTTTGTGAATTATTGAAATAACGTATATAATTTGTATGCAATTGTATAGTAGCCGAATTTCAGGTGAAAACGGGGGAACCACAAGAAGTGATGAAGAGATGAGTGTACACCATAAACGGTGGCATTATTCATCAGGGGTGAATTTCGTTCTAGGAACGAATAGGGCAGCCTGCACAGTCCGAATCCGTCAGCTAACCTCGTAGGCTAATTTACTGCAGGGACCAAGGGTAGCATTGGTTTTCCAGTGCTTTTTTTGTTGGGATTTTTTAAATTTAAATAAGAGGGTGAGCATAGTGGCTTCACAGTTTCGCAGGCTTTCTGAATCAAAGTTCCTGAAGCTCTCTCCGCCTCAGATTTTGGTGCTCGGTTTTGCATCGATCATTCTGATAGGAGCCTTGCTGCTTATGCTTCCCATTTCGAGTACCAGCGGGAATGTTGTGAGCTTTATTGATGCGTTGTTTACTGCAACTTCCGCAACCTGTGTGACAGGACTTGTGGTGCTAGACACCGGGACGACATTCACCATTTTTGGGAAAACCGTGATTATGGTGCTTATTCAGGTCGGCGGCTTAGGGTTTATGACAATGGCAACCCTATTTGCCATGATGATGAAACGCAAAATCTCCTTGCGGGACAGACTGATCCTGCAGGAAGCAATGAACCAAGGTTCTATGGAGGGAATTGTTCGACTGATCCGGAGAGTACTTATTTATTCTTTGGTCATTGAAGGCTGTGCAGCCGTGCTGCTGTCCATACGCTGGGCATTTGATATGCCGCTGGGAAAGGCCATTTATTTTGGGATATTTCATGCGGTGTCCATGTTTAATAATGCTGGATTTGATATTTTCGGGAATTTCCGGAGTTTAACGGATTATGTATATGATCCGCTTGTGAATATCGTCGTGATGTTTCTGATTGTCTCCGGCGGTATCGGTTTTATTGTTATGTCTGATCTGGTGGAGTTTCGTGTAAAACGTAAATTATCTTTGCATAGCAAAGTTGTACTCTCTACCACTACAGGGCTTATTCTTATCGGTGCTTTGGTGATTTTTATATTTGAATTTACGAATCAGCGCACACTGGGCAATCTGAGTTTCGGCGGCAAAATCTTATCAGCGTTCTTTCAATCCGTAACGCCCCGTACCGCAGGCGCCAACACGGTAGATATTGCCGGACTGCGGCAGGCCTCACAGTTTTTTATGGTTATTCTTATGTTTATTGGCGCATCTCCGGGCTCAACAGGTGGCGGGGTCAAGACTACAACCTTTACGATTATGATTGGTGCAGTAATAACGATGCTGCGCGGGCGTGAAGATGTTGTGCTGTTGCGTTATCGATTGGCGCAGGAGCGTATCTATAAAGCGTTGACGCTAACATTACTCGCTTTACTATTGGTCCTCTCTGTGTCGATGTTACTGTCCACAACAGAGGATAGTAATTTCTTGGCGATACTATTTGAGACGACCTCAGCTTTTGCCACGGTGGNNACCTGAACTATCTATCATCGGCAAGATTCTGATCTGCCTGACGATGTTTGCGGGTCGGCTAGGTCCATTAACATTAGTGTATGCGCTTGGACCTAAACAGGGTAAACCATTGTATAAGCACCCAGAAGGTAAAATAATTATTGGATAGGAGTTAATCGGAAATGAAAGCACAGCAATTTGTAGTAATCGGCTTAGGCCGCTTTGGGTCAAGTCTCGCGCTCGAACTGATGGCAATGGGCTACGAGGTGCTCGGGATTGATCACCATGAGGAGCGCGTGGAGGAAATGAGCGATCACCTGACACATGCGGTAGTGGCAGATGCTACAGATGAGGGGATTATGCGCTCGCTTGGCGTGCGGAACTTTGACTGTGGGATTATAGCGATTGGCGACAATATGGAGCGCAGTANNTCTCGATTCTTCATGGTCGTGCGTTGTCCAGACTGGGCGTAGACCGGGTTATTTTTCCGGAGCGGGATATGGGTATTCGTGTGGCACATCAGCTCGTGACGCCCAATTTGCTGGATTATATTGAACTGTCCAAGGATTATAAAATAGTCGAGCTAAACGTTCCGTCCTGCATGAACGGGAAAAGCTTGTCAGATTTAAATACAAGAGCGAAATATGGCTGCAGTATTGTTGCCCTAAACAGGGAAAGTGGAATTATTGTTGCTCCAACAGCCCATGATCATTTGAGCGAGGGCGACGTAATGGTACTCATTGGTTCTAATGAAAGTATTGATCGATTTGAGAATGAGGTTGTAAACCAAGATTAAATAGTTAAGCCCTCCGTCCTTTACATGGGACGGAGGGCTTTTTAAATAAGTCATAGGTTGCATGCAGGTATTACTTCTCTCGTTCTGTCAGAAACATCTCCTCTGTAACCTGCACCAGACTGCGGGCTGCTGTGCTCAGGCTTCCATCGTCGCGGTAGATCAGGCAGGTAGTTCGCTGGGTCTGCTCCAGCTCCTTAATATGCAGAGATACCAGCCCTCCGCCGTTCAACAGCTGCGGACGCAAATAAGACTTTGGCAGTAACGCGGCAACTTTGACCGTCGGCAGCAGCCGCACGATGGCCTCGAAGGAGTCAATCTCCATGCGTACGTCCGGATNNGGATCAATTCCACAGCGCTGGAACAGATCGTCCGTTAGACGTCGGTACCAAGTGCCTTTGGAGAAGAGGATCATAGGCAGTCGGGACAGATCATCCATAGTTAGCTTAGAAGATTGATTCAGAGGATGATGCTCTGAAACGACCAATCGAAGTTGATCCTCAAACAGAGAAATGCAGCGCAGTCCAGGTTCTTGGATTGAGGAAGCGATCAGGCCTATATCTGATTTCCCTTCACTGACTGAGGAGACAATCTCATGGGTTCGGCCTGTGATTAGCTTCAGCTCCGCTGTAGGGTATTTCTCCATATATGCGTTGACTAGAGGAGGAAGAGTGGTCTGCAGTGAGGTAAGAGATGCCCCCAAGGTGACGAGCTTCGGCTCTCCTTCTTTGTATTTAGACAAAGCCTCCAGAAATTTAGAGCGCTGCTGCCGTTGTTCAAGTGCGTAGGAATAAGTGAGACGCCCAACCTCGGTTAACTCCAGCCGCTTGCCGTAACGATTAAATAGCGCGACACCTAGACGTTCTTCCAACTTGGAGATTTTACGAGATAGGGCAGGTTGGGAAAGATTGAGTTGGCGTGAGGCCCGATTCAGGCTGGAATGTTCCACAACCGCTGCAAAAACATCTAAATCGTCAAACATTTTTATGTTCCTCTCGTAGTGCAATGTATAAACAGTAGTGACGAAAATCATAGCTGTGAGGACAACACTTCTTGCTCCATAAGGGAAATAAGTTTTGTCGGAAAATGTTGTTTCTCTAAATGAGAATTATTATCATATAAAATCTATTCTTATGCGTTTATTGTATAACGATTAATAATTAGATTGCAATTCCCTTATAAGTGAAAAAGGAGTAACATGAAAAGTGACACAAGATATTCACAATTTGTGAAAAAGAAAACAAAGTCCGGGAAACCAAGGGATAGCAGTAAATAAAGGCATTTTGTCATTACATAGTCTACGTTATCCTGGGTGAACACACATTAATGAAAACGCTGTTTTAATCGGAAAGGGGTTACTTTGTATGAAAGGATTTTATTCCAGAAAGATTCATTCCTTGCTAGGCGTTATCCCACTTGGAGCATTCTTCATTGAGCACATGATGACGAATTTTGCGGCTGTTGAGGGTGGCGCTTCCGGTTTCACTGACAGTGTAATATGGCTGAACAGCCTGCCGCTTGTCTTCTTCCTGGAATTGTTCGGTATATGGCTTCCTCTGCTGTACCATGGAGTATACGGACTGTATATTGCCTATCAATCCAAGCCGAACTTGAACCGTTTCAACATTGAAAGAAACTGGCGTTATACGCTGCAACGCATTACAGGAATTATTACTTTTATCTTTATAGTATGGCATTTGTTCCAAACCCGGGTTCAGGTGGCAGTTGGTAATGTGGAGCACGAAGAATTGGGCGGTCTGATGCACGATATCGTGACTCAGCCACTGATGTTGACACTGTATATTATCGGTATCGTTGCTGCATGTTTTCACTTCTCGAACGGCCTATGGTCTTTCTTGATCAGCTGGGGAATCACTGTCGGACCTCGTGCACAGCGGGTATCCTCTTACCTTTGTCTTGGTATATTTGTTCTTGTTACGTTTATGTTCCTCATTTCGCTGGTTACTTTTCGTGACAATGAATTCCAAGCAGCAGCATCCATTGCCCAGTCCATAAAGACCTTCATTTAAGGAACAACCATCTCAGGACTAGATCCAGAATCCTTTCTGATATTTTCGATAAAGGGAGTGAACTATCATGGCAACAGCAGATATCATTATCGTGGGCGGCGGTTTAGCCGGTCTGATGGCTACCATCAAGGCAGCGGAGTCCGGTGCGCATGTCCATTTATTCTCATTAGTTCCTGTAAAAAGATCACACTCCGTATGTGCGCAAGGCGGCATCAACGGCGCTGTAAATACGAAAGGTGAGGGAGACTCACCTTGGGAGCATTTCGACGACACCGTCTACGGCGGTGACTTTTTGGCGAATCAGCCGCCGGTCAAGGCAATGTGTGAAGCTGCGCCGGGCATCATCCACCTTATGGACCGGATGGGCGTAATGTTCAACCGCACACCAGAGGGATTGCTCGACTTCCGTCGGTTCGGTGGAACAAAACGTCACCGTACAGCTTTTGCTGGCGCTACGACAGGTCAACAGCTTCTATATGCGCTGGATGAGCAAGTGCGCCGCTGGGAGTCAGAAGGTCTCGTAACTAAACGTGAGAACTGGGAGTTCCTCTCGGCGATCATCGACGACGAAGGCGTATGCCGCGGCATTAGTGCCCAGAATCTCAAAACGATGGAGATTGAGACTTTTCCTGCGGATGCTGTTATTTTGGCTAGCGGCGGGCCTGGTATTATTTTTGGAAAAACGACGAACTCCGTGATTAATACTGGCACAGCCGCAAGTGCGGTGTACCAACAGGGCGTACATTACGCTAACGGAGAATTTATACAAATTCACCCAACCGCTATTCCGGGAGATGACAAGCTTCGTTTGATGTCGGAATCAGCACGTGGTGAAGGCGGTCGCATCTGGACTTATAAAGACGGAAAACCGTGGTATTTCCTTGAAGAGAAATATCCAGCCTATGGTAACTTGGTGCCGCGCGATATTGCTACACGTGAGATCTTCAATGTGTGTGTGGATCAAGGTCTGGGCATTAACGGTGAGAACATGGTGTATTTGGATCTCTCCCATAAGGATCCGAAAGAGTTGGATGTGAAGCTTGGCGGCATTATTGAAATCTATGAGAAGTTCATGGGGGATGATCCCCGTAAAATACCAATGAAAATCTTCCCGGCTGTGCACTATTCAATGGGCGGCATGTGGGTTGATTACAATCAAATGACGAATATTCCTGGTCTTTTTGCGGCAGGGGAATGTGAATATCAATATCATGGAGCGAATCGTCTAGGCGCCAACTCTCTGGTATCCGCCATTTACGGTGGTATGGTCGCTGGACCAAAGGCTGTTGAATACATTAAAGGTCTGAAGAAATCATCACAAGATATCTCTTCTTCCGTATACGATAGCTTCCATAAAAAGCAGACGGACAGATATGAGTCTCTGTTAGCGATGTCAGGTACAGAGAATGCTTATGTGATCCACAAAGAACTAGGCGAATGGATGACCGCCAATATGACGGTTGTGCGGCACAATCCGAAGCTGGAAGCGACCATTGGCAAAATCAAAGAGCTTAAAGAGCGCTATCGTAATATCAATATGAACGATAAGTCGCGCTGGAATAACCAAGGTGTGGCCTTCACCCGTCAGCTATGGAACATGCTGGAGCTGTCCGAGGCAATGACGCTGGGAGCGCTTATGCGCAATGAGAGCCGCGGCGCACATTACAAGCCTGAATTCCCAGATCGTAATGATGAGGAATTCTTGAAGACCACTAAAGCAGCCTGGACTGCAGATGGTCCGCAAATCTCCTACGACGAAGTCGATGTCTCACTGATTCCTCCACGGGTACGTGATTATTCGAAGGATTAATATTCTAAGCAACGAAACAGCTTGCGAGGCAAGCTTTATGAAATAAAATTAGGCAATTTGAGGAGGGAACCATTATGGCGGAAACAGCTACAGCTCCCAAAAACGTGAAATTTATCATCACCCGCCAGGACGATCCGCAAAGCTCATCTTATATTGAGGAATTTGAGCTTCCTTATCGTCCAGGTATGAATGTAATCAGTGCTTTGATGGAAATTCAGCGTAACCCTGTGAATGCCAAAGGTGACAACACAGTTCCGGTATGCTGGGATTCCAACTGTCTAGAAGAAGTATGCGGAGCTTGCTCGATGGTGATTAACGGCAAACCTCGCCAAGCCTGCGCAGCGCTTATAGACAATCTGGAGCAGCCTGTACGTATCGAACCGATGAAGACATTTCCGGTAGTGCGTGACTTAGTAATTGACCGTACCCGGATGTTCAATGCGCTTAAACGAGTGAAAGCTTGGATTCCAATCGATGGTACGTACGATCTTGGACCGGGACCAAGGATGCCGGAGAAGAAACGGCAGTGGGCCTATGAATTATCTAAATGTATGACTTGCGGCGTGTGTTTGGAGGCTTGTCCGAATGTCAACGAGAAAACGGATTTCATAGGACCTGCAGCCATCTCTCAAGTACGCCTGTTCAACGCTCATCCTACGGGTGAAATGAATGCTGATGAAAGATTGGACGCTCTGATGGAAGATGGCGGTATTGATGGTTGTGGTAACTCACAGAACTGTGTACGCGCTTGTCCGAAGGGTATTCCTCTTACTACATCCATTGCAGAAATTAATAAGCAGACGACAAAACATATGTTCAAACGCTGGTTAGGTGTGTAATAAGTAGTACCGCCAGAACTTAAATATTGAGCTATCCTCAAAGGTGGATTTTCATTCGCTGGGGATAGCTTTTTTGTTTATAATTGGTAGGGAATAGAAAATTCGTCTAGCTCAGAATATGATTAGTATATGCTATAATATCCATTGTTAACGTACGTTAGGTGTGGAACAACAGGGAGGAATAATCGTGATTTGTCGGGAGCATGATGGAGCAATTGTAATGGTTAAACAGCATGATCACGGGAAGTTAGCCGGAGAGCTTGCCATTTGGTTCAAGGAAGAGCATGTGCCAGAAGAAGGGCGCCGGGATGAGGTGCTCTGGGCGGTGGCCGAACATGATCGGGGCTGGATTGATCTGGATGAGACGCCTTTTTGGAACGATGCGGCGCATGCGCCTTACAGCTTTATTGATTTTCCTGTAGTACCGAAGCTGACCTTTTATAAGCGAGGATTGGATGAGATCGAGGCGCGGACACCGTATGGAGCGCTCCTGAGCAGCTTGCATTTTGAACGTCTCATTAAGATTTCGGGACTGGATTATCCAGAACTGACTTTATATCAAGAGCATGAAGAGGAACGCAGGGCTCGTATTCACAGAGAGCTCGAAGTGTCAAAGCCTATTGGTGAGGATGAGCTGTATTATGATGCCCGCCTTTTAGAGTTCTGCGATGACTTGTCCTTATATTTGGGCTTAAATGAACCAGGAAGTCCGAAATCGGAGGAGCATCCTTGGTGGAAGGAAGGTTTTTCCGGCAGTGAAGATTTCAGCTTTACATCAGGCCGTACAATAACTGCGGAATGGAAGGGAAAGTCAACATTAATGCTGGACCCTTTTCCATTTAAAAAGACGCTGGAAGTAGCGTTCATGCTGAGACGAGTTCAAAAGTCGGACATTGCGAAGAAAGGCATTGCACAAGCTTACGGTGATACGCCGGAAGAAGAATGCCGGATTGTACTGATGGCTCGAAACGAAAGCTGAATGGATACTTCGTTTGGACATTCAGTTGTTCGGGGATAAGGTACAGAAAGGAGAATCTCCGTATGAAGATACAATCGTCTGGGGCTTCTCCCGATAAGGATAACAATCATTCGGGTAGAGACACCCACTATAGCACCTCTGGGCGGCGATCTCAGGGCAAGACTACAATGACCCGCCGCCAGTTCCTAGCTCGGGGTGCGGCCACTGTAATCGGCGCTGGCTTGCTTACAAGTGGTTACGCTTGGCAAGGGGAGCCTAACTGGATTGAGGTTACTAAGCTGAAGTTGTCATTCAAAGATCTTCCTTCCGCTTTTTCAGGCATGAAGATTGCTCATTTCAGTGATACTCATCTTGGGTTTAATAAGGATGCCCGTGATCTAGCTCGGCTTGCAGAACGTATAATCAAAGCTGAACCCGATCTCATTTGCTTTACCGGTGACATCGTTGATAGCAATCCTGAGGACCTTGTAGAATCCGTACCTATTCTAGCAGCGCTGAATGCTTCTCTGGGAAAATATGCCATTCTAGGCAACCATGACTATAAGAATACGAAGCGAATTACCGAGCTGCTGAACTCTGCTGGCTTTCTGGTGCTGAGGAATGAAGCCTATCTTCTGAAAAGGGGCGGTGCCGTTATGGCTGTGACGGGACTGGATGATCTGCTGCATGGCGAGCCTGACCCTGTGAAGGCACTCAGTGGTGTGCCTGCAGGAACCTTTACCGTTCTGATGATGCATGAACCGGATTATGCAGATACAGCACAGGCTCATTCATTTCATTTACAGCTATCCGGGCACAGCCATGGTGGACAAATTCGCATGCCGCTTGTAGGTGCGCCATTCACCCCTTATGGATCCCAAAAATACATAAATGGTTTGTATTATACAGATGCCAAGAGCATGCCAGTGTATGTGAATAGAGGCTTTGGCGAAACAGTCATGCCTTTTCGTTTTCTTTGTAGACCTGAATTAACGGTGCTGACACTGCACCATTCATCGGATGGATAGGCTGAACTTTTNNCAGTATCGTTCCAGATACAACAAGGTGTGGCGGTTGACCTGAGGCTGATCCTGCCCGAGGATGCCAGTGCTTTACAGCAACTGCTCTCCCATCCAGAAGTGCAGACTCATATTCAAATACGCTCTGGTGCTGGATCAGACAATGCTCAGGTGGAGAAGATAGTGAACCGAATGTTATTCGCATTCGACCCTTGTGCGCTTCATGCGGGAATCTATTTGAAGGAGCCGCAGAAATTGATCGGTATTGTTGCTTTGCAGCATTGGAATCGCCGTGAGGGCAAGGCCACTCTAGGATATATGCTGGACCCGGCGTGGTGGGGATGCGGTCTGGCGACAGAGGCTGTTGGCTTACTGTTGAATTACAGTGTTCATACGCTTGGAATAACAAAGATCGAAGGACGCTGCAGGGGAGATAATGTTAGATCTGAACGTGTAATGATTAAGAACGGTATGATGTTGGAACGGGTGGTGCCGAGAGTGGGCTCCTTGGACGATGTAATGAAAGTATTCACATTGTTACACAAATGAAATAATGCCGTTATGAAACTCTAACAGTGTCCGGTTAAACTAAGTACATGACCCCCTTTTAAAAATATAAATGCTTTGGGACCCGATGATTCGGGTCCATTTTTTTTGTCAGGACCTAATCCGATCGTTTATGATTATCATACAATCGAATGGAATGGACAAGGAGGCGTAACATCTTGAATGAAGTGGTACAAACATTAAAGAATCACCGTTCTTTCCGGCAATATTCAGACCAGCCTGTAGAGCCTGAAAAGCTGAAGGCAATGATTGAATCGGCCCAAGCCGCACCTTCATGGGTTCATGGACAGCAGGTCTCAATTATAGCTATCAAAGATCCTGCGCGTAAGCAGCAGCTTTCAGTCTTGTGCGGAAATCAGAAGCATGTAGCTGCAGCACCCGTCTTTCTGGTGTTCTGCATGGACTTCTACAGAGCTAAATTAGCTAGTAGGCTGGAAGGCAAGTCTTTTGAAGCGGTAAAAGATGTAGATGCTCTCTTGGTTGGAGCTACAGATGTCGGTATCTCATTGGCTAACGCGATTGCAGCGGCAGAATCCATGGGACTTGGGATCATCCCAATTGGGGGTGTCCGCCGCAATACAGCAGGCGTTATTGATCTGTTGAAGCTGCCGGAGTACGTATTCCCTATCGTCGGGCTCTGTGTCGGATATCCAGCCGAAGAGGCCTCTCAGAAGCCGCGGCTGCCGATGGAAGCTGTATTTCATGAGGAACAATACAATCCGGATGTGCAAGGTCTCCTGGAGGCGTATAATCTAACTCACCGTGAATCATTACAGCAGCAGGGATTAACGGAGAGAGATTGGACGAGCACGATTGCTCATTTTTACGATATCAATCCGGAATATGGAGATGCGAAGCGCACCCTGAAGAAACAAGGATTTACTTGCGATAACGTATAAATAAACGAAAATGCACCAAGCTGAGATTGGTTTAACGGAGGGTGAACCCCACCACTAAACCAATAACGCTTGGTGCATTTGTTTAAATATAAGAAAGTATAAGTTTCACACCATACTTTATGTCTTATATTTCTNNTTACGAGAAACGGTTATCGTCTATAAAAGACGACAACGTCGTCTCTTCTTAATTACAGAGAAACTTTGATTTTCTCGCGCTGCTTGTAATAAACCCAATGTGTAAAACCTATCGCTTTGAGCTGTGCGGCTACCGCATCCCGATCTTCTGCGACCCGGGACGGCTTATGTGCATCCGAACCAAATGTAACCTCTACGCCAAAATGTAGTGCGCGCTCAAGTATATTTTCTGATGGATACCAGCCGCCAACCAGCTTGGTTGCACCTGAGGTATTAATTTCGATCGCCACGCCAAATTCACTGATCACTTTCAGACAATCATCAATCGGCTTGGGAGCAGGAATTTCAGAAAAGGCCGGGTAGTTCCCTTTCATCGCATCAATGTGTCCGAGAATTTGGAACATGCCACTACGGGCGGAATCAGCAATCAATCGGTAATAATCAGATTTCACACGAATCTGTTCATTCTTGCTAAGCCCTTTCCAGCGACCTTTGTTAAAGATGCTGACGCCACCAACACTATGTACCGATCCAATTACATAATCAAAAGGGTAGGCGGATAATGTCTTGCGGTATAGCTCGACATGCTCGGGGAAGTAGTCTGATTCGATGCCTAGCAGAACGTCGATCACACCTTCGTACTCTTTTTTGAGGGAAAGAACATCATCAACATAATTAGCAAATTCAGANNCCATAGCGATTTGGGGAAAAGCCTGTTCGGAAGGACTTCCGAAATAGGGGGTATGATCAGAAATACCTATGACTCCCAAACCAGCTGCAATTCCCGCTTCGATGTAATCTCTAATCGTTCCGTCGGCATGGCCGCAGCGGAAATGGTGTGTATGCAGGTCAAATTTCATCAAGAACATCTCCTTTAAACAAGGTTATGCAATAAGCTCAGAAGTATCGATTCCACTTTGTGGGTTATTTTACTCAGACCCAATAAACTGTGTCTCCGGCATACCTTTGAGATCACTAAGAAACTGTCTCATGGCAGAGTTCACGTATTTTCCAGACTTCGTTATGACACCTACAGGATGTGTGACCTCCAATTCAATAATAGGCACAATTTTGAGGGAACCGGCTCGAACCTCAGCGGTCACTGACTGCTTGGAAATAATGGCTGCACCCAAATCGAGTTCTACCATCCGTTTCACTTCCTCGCTGCTGGTCAGTTCCATAATTACCTGTGGCTCTATGCCATGCTTGGAGAATACTTCATCGGCGAATTTACGGCCCACTGTATCCGGTGAAAGCAGAATTAGCGGGGTTTTGCTTAGGGCTTCTATACCTGCGGTTTTTACTTGAGCCAAAGGGTGTCTTGGAGAGACCACCAACTCGAACGTATCATAATATAGGATGGAAGTAGTCGTGCTCGGGCTACGTCCGATCAAATAACCGATGCCGACATCGACGATGCCGTTCTCGACATGTTGATAAATTTGAGACGAAGACATAGAGGAAATGGATGTTTTGATATGAGGGAACTGGTCTTTAAAATAGGACAAAATACGTGGTAAAATTTGAATGGCGATAGAGGTCGTTGTACCGAGAATGATATGACCTTGGGGATTATCTTCAAGATCCATAAGTCGTTCCTTAAGTTCCTCAACAATCGTCACAATTTGTTCCGCATGCTCCAGAAATACTTTTCCTTTATCAGTTAACGTAACAGGCTGGTTCCGGTCAACCAACTGTGTTTTGAACTCTTCTTCAAGGCTCTTGATTTGTGCTGAAACCGCTGGCTGGGTCAAATTAAGCAGTTCTCCTGCTTTGCGAAAGCTCATCGTTTTGGAGATCGTTATAAGTGTCTCCAGTTGGCTGATGTTCATAGAATACCTCCTTTGGACAATCGAATAAGAATTGATTTTGATAATTTCTTACGTTCCATGTTGGCATTTGATTTAAATTATAGGAGATAATACCCGACAGAGCAATGTTGAGGCATAAACAAACTTGGGTTTAAATTCGACATGTACATTAATTTTTGCTGAATTGTGCCGATATATAAAGTATAATAAATCCATATTGCATGGGACTTTTGGTATATGACTAAAGCACGATAAAGGGGGAGACTGGATTTTCATGAAAGCAGAAGTAATTAATCCGTTTTTAGAGTCTGCACGGACAGTTATAGAACAAGTGATTCAGGTCTCGCCTTCTACTGGGAATTTAGGTATTAAAGAAATTGAACTGATCGATAATCATATATGGATTCAAGTGGGAATGACTGGTCAGCTGAGCGGAGATATTATATTTGGTATCGCGGAGCAGGTAGCCTTGCGAATGGTATCAATTATGATGGGCGGCTATGTGATTACGGAGATGGATGAGATGGGTCAGAGTGCAATTTCAGAGCTGGGGAATATGATCAGTGGGAATGCCAGTACGATTCTATATAATCAGGGAGTTACAGTAGATATAAGCCCACCTCAAATTATGAAGCTAGAGAGCATGTCCTTTTTACCTCGCAGAGCGCTTAGTATTCCGTTATTGATGGATGGGGTCGGAGAGATGGATATTCAGGTGATGATCTCTTAGGCAAGAGTTAGGAGCTGAAATACTTTTTATGGTACTCAAAGATAAGGTGGTTGTGATTACAGGAGCGTCAAGTGGCATTGGTGCATTAACCGCACAAATGCTTAGTAAGAAGGGTGCTATTCCCGTTCTAGTGGCACGTTCCGAAGTGAAGCTGAAAGAAACAGCGGCCGGTATCCCGGGCGTTTTTGGACTGTATACATGCGATGTAACAGATGCCGAGGGTGTTCAAGAGACCTTTGCTCAAATTTTAGCGACTTACGGTAGAGTTGATATTTTGCTAAATAACGCCGGGTACGGTAAATTCGCTGCTTTTACAGAGATGGAGCCTCATGAATTTGATGATATGATGGATGTTAACTACATGGGGATTGTTCGCTGTACGAAGGCTGTGGTTCCACATATGCTAGAGCGGGGAAGTGGCCAGATCGTAAATGTGGCTTCCATGGCAGGGAAGATCGGCACAGCCAAATCTGTGGCTTATACAGCTACCAAGCATGCTGTTCTTGGATTCACGAATGCGCTCCGACAGGAGCTGCGGAAGAGCGGAATTGTCGTCTCGGCTGTGAACCCTGGTCCGATTGCCACGGACTTTTTCAAAACGGCTGACCCTTCCGGAAACTATGAAAAGAGCGTAGCTCGGATGATGATGACGCCAGAACATGTTTCTTCTAAGATCGTGAAGGTCATGGAAACTGGCAAAGAAGAGATCGATCTTCCGGGTCTAGCAGGGTTTGGTATTCGGCTTTACGGTCTGTTTCCTCGCCTGGCGGACAAGCTTACTTATAATGCGATGAACAGAAAATAGAGCCTACTGGTAGCATTATTGGCCTTCCATTTGGTGGAGAGGCCTTTTTGGCATATAATGAAGATATTATCTCAAGCGAAAAGGATGAATTACACTTATGAATAAAGCTTCTTTTGCGGCTATCGGCATTCAGGAAGACCTCGTTGCCCGATTGTCGGAATTCGGCATTAACGCCCCATCCCCGGTACAAGAGCAGACGATTCCACTTCTGCTGGAGGGAAGAGATGTTATTGCAGCTTCCCAGACAGGAACGGGTAAGACCCTGGCCTATCTGTTGCCTCTGCTTCAAACAATTAACCCGGAGCAGAAGGTGGTCCAAAAGCTGGTGCTCGCCCCTACACAAGAGCTGGCGATGCAAATCTTACGCGAGGCGGAACGCTATGGCGAACACCGCGGGATTCGGGTGATGGGACTCATTGGAGGAGCAGCAATCAAACGCCAGATTGACAAACTACGTGAGCATCCACAGCTTGTCGTGGGAACCCCCGGCCGAATCCGGGAACTGATTGGACTTCGCAAGTTGAAGATGCATGAAGTCAGCACAATTGTTCTAGATGAAGCTGACCAAATGTTTCAGCTTAGCGGGGCCGGCGAAGTAACGAAAATCGTTAGTAGTGCGCTGCGTTCGCGTCAATTGGTTATGCTGTCAGCAACGATTGGACCGGAGACGAAAGCATTGGCTAATCGTGAAATGAAGAACCCAGCCGAGGTCGGAATTGCTCCTGGTGTAATGACGGCTGAAAGTCTAGAACATCATTATGTTGTTGCTGAAGAACGCAACAAAATAGACATGCTGCGGCGGGTGATTCGCCATTACAATCCAGATAAAGCGATTGTGTTCGTGAATGCTACTGATGATATTGCAGAGGTAGAGGCGAAGTTGAACCATCTTGGACTGACCGCAGCTGCACTTTACGGTGATGCTGATAAAGTAACGCGCAGTAATGTATTGTCTCGTTTCCGCGAGGGAAAATTCCGTGTGCTCGTTGCCAGTGATGTGGCTGCCAGAGGACTGGATATTGAGAACCTGTCTCTGGTAGTTAGCTTCGATCCTGCCTTTGATTCGGAGCATTATGTACACCGTGCTGGTCGTACGGGTCGGATGGGAAAACGCGGATTGTCCGTAACGATTGTGACAGAGCAGCAGACCTTTATCATGCGTAAATTTGCCCGTGAACTGGATATTGTCCTTGAAGAACGGGAAATGGTCGGTGGCAAGGTGCTAGCAGCAGATGAGGCGCGGAACTCTTTGAATAATGGACGAGGACGTAGTAATGAAACCAGCGGACAACGCCGCGACGGGGCTCCTCCGCGTAGCAGCAAACCGCAGGTTCGAACATCTGGGAATGCAGGTACTCAGCCGTCTACAACCAGCACAGGGCAACAACCTACCAAAAGACTGGCTACGATTCATACAAGTGAGGCAAGCGGAGAACCACTGCGCGATTCCTCTCAGCGCAGCGTGAATCCTTCCGCAGGCGCGCGTGGAGGTGCTACTCCTGCACGGAATAAACGCAGCAGCAATGCGGAACGTGAAAAGAACCGTAAGAATAAGGGAGCACCAAAGTGGTTGAAAGACAAAACTCCGAGAGGTGACGGTCAATGAATAATTCTCCCGTATTGCAAATTACGGGCCTCAGTGGTGGATACAGCCTGAATAAGCCGGTGCTGCACGATATTGCGCTTCAGGTGCAGCCTGGCGAAATGGTTGGGTTGATTGGTTTAAATGGTGCAGGAAAAAGTACGACCATGAAGCATATTCTAGGATTGATGTCGCCCCACAAGGGCGATATCACAGTAAAGGGCAAGACCCGTGCTGAAGATCCGATTGGATATCACAATGCTTTGACTTTTGTACCTGAATCACCTCTTCTATATGATGAAATGACGGTACGTGAGCATGTTGAATTTACAGCAAGAGCGTATGGGGTTGAACAAAGTGATTACGAGACCCGTAGCTTGCATCTAGCTAAGCTGTTCCATATGGAGGATAAGATGGACACGCTGTCTACTCATCTATCCAAAGGAATGAAGCAGAAGGTCATGATCATGTGCGCATTCGTAGCGCGGCCAGCGTTATATGTCATCGATGAGCCTTTTCTAGGGCTAGATCCGTTAGGTATTCGCTCGCTGCTTGATTTCATGATGGATCTGAAAAAATCAGGATCCTCTATTCTGCTTAGCTCTCATATTCTTTCTACCATTGAGAATTATTGCGACCGCTTTATTGTGCTGCATAAAGGTAAGGTGATTGCTCAAGGAACGCTGGAAGAAATTGCGGCAACCACTGGACTACAGGGGCTGACTTTGGAGCAGCTGTTCTACGAGCTGGTTCAGGGAGGGAAATAATATGGATTTGAAAGAGCTGCGGCGCACGCGGCGAGGTCGATTCATGGGAAGTATGCTTCCTTATGTGGGATATATCATTCAAAGCGGCGTGGCTATGGTCTTCCTCTTCGTGTTGATTGTTTTCTCGGCTTGGTATACATCGCTGTTACAGAATGTACCTGAAGGCNNATTCCCATTCGCTGGATTATGCTTGCAATACTGCTGCCTGCGGCAGTGCATAGCAGCTTCCGAACCTATTTGCAGACCCCGGATACGATCTTTCTTCTGCCCCAAGGTCACCGAATGAAGGAATATTTTGCGCCTTCCTGGGTAAGTGGGAACGTATGGAAGATTATTCGATTGTTATTCGTACTCATTACCCTTTGGCCGTTGTACATACGTACAGATGACTCTCCTAAGCGACTTTTATTTACAGTATTGATTCTGATAGCTGTGAAGCTGATCGCGAGCTACGGCTTATGGAAAGAGGTAGCTATGCTGTCGCGTCCGATGGCAGGTGTGTTTACTTTCTTACGCTGGGCGGTAGGAGGACTAATCNNCGAAGTCTGATATTTATGGTGTTATTAGCAGCAGCCTATCTTGTTGCACTGTCCGTACCTGGACGTCACGCCGTGCCGTGGGAAAGACTAATCAGCATGGAAAAGAATCAAGGTGGACGCGCGCTGATGGTTCTGGGCTGGTTCGTTGATGTACCGGGCCGTGAGCAACGGGTATATCCTCGTCGTTATCTTTCCAAATGGGGCGCTCGGCTACCTTGGCGCAAGGATACGGCTTACCGCTATTTGCTGACTAAAAGCTTCGCCCGGGGAGATATCTTCGGAATCATTATGCGGATTTCGGTGCTGGCCTTGCTGCTGAATTGGTTGAACCGTGACAGTTACTTTGGCACCGCCATCTATTTGTTCTTCCTGTTCATTATTGGTGTGCAGTTGTCGGCACTTCGTAAATTGCATAGTGAGTCTTTTTGGCTGACAGTGTATCCCTTTCCTGAAGGCAGTAAGGCAGATAACACAACACAATTCGTATTCCGCGCGCACCTGATAGTGGCACTGATCCTTGGCTTACCATTCCTAGCCTCTATAGGCGACCGTCTACTACCAGTGATTGGTACATTTGCAGCAGGGGTTCTGGTATCCTTTCTGTTTAAGGGATACTTGTCCCGCAAAGCCGCACGGATGGATGACGAGGATTTGTAGGAAACTATTTCATAGCGAAATAAAGAGGCTGTCTCAAAAGTAGAGAATTCTACGGATGAGGGAGCCTTTTTTTATGGGGAAATGGGAAAGAGCTCAAGGCTCTCTCCCTAGACTGTCATCGCTGGTTAGACAAAGAGTGAACGGCTGATGATAACCAACAAGATAAAGAGAACCAGAATGGCGCCAGTACTTGTGAAAGGGCTACCTCCATGACAGCAACCATGTCCGCCTCTAACTTCTTCGCTCATGTTCATTCCCCTTTCGGTGTTTATTGTACTTGAGTACATCGTATTGTATGTGCGGAGAGAGAAGCATGTATAGGCCAATGCCGGAGTGGACTACAAAAAAATCAGCCCCGCAGAAGCGGAGCTGATTGTAGGTAATATGAAAGACTTGTTAAGCTTTTTCCAGATCCCGAACGCCTGCGTATACAAGATCGAACAGATCTTCGAGCTGATCTTCTTCGATACAAGAGAAGGCAATACGCAAATCAGTTTCCCCGAGAGCAATAGTGCCCAGTCCGTAATTATGGATCAGGTGAAGTCGAAGGGCTTCAGCCGAAACGGTGTGAAGCTTCAGACACATGAAGTAGCCGGAGTTAAAAGGATAATACGTCCATACATCATCGCCGTATTTGCCACTATCGAGCAGCGCTTTTACTTTATTCGCACGGCCTTTCATGATTTGGAACTTCTCTTCCTTCTGTTCTTCAAATTGTGGAGATTTCAACGCGTCCAGTACAAAGGTTTGCGATGGATGCGAACCGCTGGAAATGGTAGCGCGGATGATACCTAGTGTTTTTTGTTCCAATGCAGCCAGAAGATCCTTGTCTTCCGAGGCATAAGTGATGAAGCCAACACGGAAGCCCCAGACGAATTCTTCTTTGGTCGCACCGTCAATTTTGATTGGAAGCACACGTGGGTGCAGATGAGCAAGCTTACCGAACAATGATTCCTTTAGTGAGTCTTCAAAGAAAAGTCCGAAGTAGGCATCATCGCTTACGACAACCACGTTAATGCCTTCCTCAGCCGCACGAAGAATAGCTGCGACGATTTCATCGCCTTCCTTAATCCCTGGAGTATATCCTGTAGGATTGTTAGGGAAGTTCAGCAGAACGATCGCTTTTCCGCGTTCTTTTTGAGCCAGAAGTGCTTCTTCAAGACCCGCACTGTTAAAGGTCATTTCTTCTGTGAAAAGTGGATAATTAACAGTCTCCCCATGGCGGCGGATTCCAAAGGTTAATTCATAGTTCTCCCAGTTCTTGTCTGGGTAGATGATAGCGTCACCTGGCTCTGCGAAGAGGTCAGCGACAATGCTAAGCCCATGAGTCAGGGCGTTGGTTACAACAGGATTGCTGATGGTTTTACCTTCTAGCGATGGATTTTCGCGCAGCATCTTTTCACGCCATACAGTACGCAGCTCTGGTTTACCTGCTGGAGGAGCGTAACTATACAGATCCTTAGGGCTGTAAGCGGAGAGTTTATCCTGAATGACGCCGAGGTGCATAGGCACACCGCCTTCAGTAGCAATACCGATGGTTGCGTTGTATTTCTTGGCGTGAGCTCCTGCTTCAGCGGATTGACTCAGGATGCCCTCCTTAGGGAAGTAAATTTCTTTGCCTAGCGTAGAGAGCATATCATATACATGTTCATTTCCTGCTTTGATACTTTCGTTTAATTGTCCAGCTAGTGGATTCATCAGTTTCATCCTTCCAGGGTTCTTTGGGGATACATACTGTTAACATTGCCTAACATTATATCACCGCCGCTTGCAACCGTCACTTGGAAAGATACGTTTTTTTAAAATTTAAGGAAGTTTAAGTTTCACACTATACTTAGTGTTATTTTGTACGAGAAACTGGTTTATCCTATCAACTATTCGGAGTGGTAGGGACAGTATTTTTTCATCATTTCAATGGTTTCTTCATCACGTGGGTGATTTCTTTCAGATAGGCCGGAAATGACCCCAGAACGTCCTTCTTCTTTCAAATTCTGCCCAAACTTAAACTTCGCCGTGATCTCATCGGGGGTAATACGCACAACCGCGACTCCCTTTAGACGGGGACGGTATTTAGGGTCCTCTGCATCAATGGGATCATAGCCCCCCTCGGGCTGGAGTTTTTTCATAAATAAGGAGAGTACGATGGCTTTTTCGCTAATGTCTTCGACTGGCTCGGCTGTGCCGTAGGCTGTAACACTTTTAAAATACGCGGTTGCTGGGCAGGCCATCTCTGGATCGCTAAAATAAGACGGAATCAGTGCATACTCATCCGCTACTGTAAAGCAGACCCTCTGCTGATTACGGATCGCCTTCATTTTGCCGCCAGCATGACTGCCGTGGAAATAGAAACACCCACCTGTATATACAAAATTCAGCGGTGTCACCCGCGGTAGCCCCTGTTCATCGCTTGTCCCGAGAAAACCGAAGCTCATTCCGTCTAGAAAAGAGACCAAATCTTCCTCCTGATCTACTTTAAATTCTTTTCTGCGCATAGAGATCACGTCCTCTTTCTTAATAGTGTAGAGCATTTGCTCCAATGTAAATGTTCTTTAAAGAATAGTAGAGTGGTTGACAATTAAAAAGGACCAATTAAGATAGTTTTTAATGGACCACTTGCTGGCCAAGGAGGGGAACAATGAACATTACGCTGGCATACGATCAATATCTGGCCGTACACCGCTACAAATATTTAGCGCTATATCACGCGCTCCGCGCTGCAATATTAGAGGGAACCCTCCCGGGAGGCACTCAGTTGCCGTCTACACGAAGTCTTGCTATGCACTATGGTTTGTCGCGCGGATCGGTCGCGCAGGTGTATGACATGTTGCTCGCTGATGGTTATGTAAGAACAGTAACTGGGCGGGGGACATTCGTATCGGAAGATAGCTTCTCTTCAGCTTCTGGTGATAGTAAACGTGAAAATTCGATTTTGGGTGAGGTGGAAGATGCTGCTGGGGGAGGCCCTGCATCCGAGTCAACGATTCCACTTTCAGTATGGGGGAAACGATTGCTAGCGCGCCCGACACCCTTATATGAGGAAAGTAAAGAGAACGTAGTGAGTTTCCTGAGAAGCGGTATGCGGATGGAGCATTTTCCTTACTCCGAATGGCGCAGTGCGCTTTCTTATGCCGGAGGGAAGGAAGGCGGATTGCTGCAAAGCACTTGTCCACCTCAAGGAGATGAAGGACTTCGAAAAGCTATTGCTGCGCATCTGCGGATTACCCGCGGGATTCGTGCGGATGCAGAGCATATCGTATTGTTTAGCGGTTCGATGCAAGGCATCGTTATTTTGACACAGCTGCTGCTTGATGCTGGTGGATCAGCTGTCGTTGAGGATCCCGGGTTTCATGGGATTCGCAGAGCGGTGGAAATTACCGGAGGACGAATGCTAGGCGGGAAGCTGGATGGCAGCGGACTTATCCCGGAGGATTGGGATGCGCGTCTGTTATTTGTTACACCGAGTCGTCAATTTCCTACGGGCGTGGTGCTGCCTTTGGAACGGAGGCGATCCTTGCTGGAATGGGCGCAGCGGCATGAAGCGGTAATTGTTGAAGATGACTATGATAGTGAGTTCCGGTGGGCGGGACGTCCAATCGAACCTTTAAAAGCGCTAGATCGCGGAGAACGGGTTGTGTATATTGGCTCCTTCTCAAACACAATGTTTTCTGGCCTCCGGCTTGGATTTGCAGTGCTTCCACCATCTCTGGTGAAGCCGACTATTGCCACCAAGGCGCTGTATGAGCCCTTGCCAGTGGGACTGCTGGAACAGCGTGCGTTGGCGCGGTTTATGAATACTGGCGGCTATGGTCGTCATCTGCGTCGGATGACCCGCATTTATGGCGAACGTGGCCGTATCCTCCGCACTCTGCTGTCGGAACAGCTTAAGGAGCTGTTCGAGCTGCTGCCTGGCGATGCGGGGTTGCAAGTATATGCGCGGTGGCTGCGCAGCAGCGAAGAATTCATGGCATTCCGGACGGCGGCGCGCAGGCGCGGCACGGATTTCAGAGATGCAGCGTTATATCAAATTTCGCCGGGGGAGCCAGCCGCTTGTTTTTCTTTTGCCCATCTGAATGCTGTGGAGCTGGAGGAAGGAATAAAGCGCTTATTTCTAGCGTGGGAAGATGTACAAAGTGCAACATGACAAGGTATGATGATGGGAAGCAAAACTAAGCGAATGCTTACGAAGTAAGTTTTGTACGAAGAGTTTTCGATGGAGCTTATGCTAACAAAACTAAGCGAATGCTTACGAAGTAAGTTTTGCGAAGTACCTCAAAGTAGCTTATGCTAACAAAACTTTTAGGAGGGAACGTTATGCTGCACGCATCGCCGTCCTCTTTTGTTATATTACCTGCCTTGGCGAAGATTGTGTGCGAACCAAGCTGGAAATGGCAAAAAAGAGAGAAGTCGCTGCAAAATTATGATTTATTCTATGTATGGAGCGGGGAAGGGACGGTTGTACGTAACGGAGAACCTTTCCAAGTGGGCAAGGGAAGCTGCTTCTTGTTCCGTCCGGATGACCATACAAGCGCTACACATAATCCGCAAAGACCGCTTGTACTTACATATATTCATTTTGATGTTACCGGAGAGGTGACGGATATTCCGCTGCCCTATCGCGAGCTTGCAGAAACAGTTGAATTTGAACATCTGCTTGCTCGTTACGTTAGGCTATTCCTAGTGGATACCTACGCGGCTGAGGAAGAAGGGCAGCTAGTTCTAAAGCNNTCCGTGTGAAGCCTGTAGAACGTTATGCTAGCAACCATTTGACGGAAATCATTCATGAAATAGCGAACTATGTGAGCCAACATCCCGGGATTTCGCATCGCGTAGAGGATCTTGCTGCACGTGCAGGGTTATCACCACGGTATTTCTCAATCAAATTTAAGGAGCTTACAGGCTCCTCTGTTCAATCTTATGTAATCCGTGCCCGGATTGAACGGGCCCAGCATTTACTGCTGTACGCCGGAATGAATGTTACTGAGGTAGCGGATGCGCTTGGATACCGTGACATTTTCTTTTTCAGCCGCCAGTTCAAGCAGTATACCGGAAAAAGTCCATCTGAGATCCGCTAATTCCCAATTTTTTGTTTCAGTTATTTCATCCAAGGGTAAATACTTTCCAGTTTAGTTTACAGAGGATTTACATAACTTCTTGGAAGGGGAGACACATGGGATGATGATCAGACGCCGAATCTGCAACACAGATTGTAAAGGTGGAGGCGCAGGGATTTTTAGAAACCGCTTAAACCGCTTAAAACAGTCGAGTGCTTTTGCCATAGATAGCTGGTTCTAAACTGAGTAAACAGGTATATAATCGCTGAATATGACCAAAGACTGTAAATAACCGGGGCCAACAGGCTTCCGGTTTTTTTGCAAACTGAAGGGTTTATCGCCCTTCGCGTTGTATTTTATACAATAGAATGAACTCCTATGAGGCTAGTTTCGAATTCTGTTGTACATTCTGCAATCAAATAGACATCTAGCACCAGATGATGTTTAAAAGTCCAATGAAGGGCTAGTAGTCGATATTTATTTTAGTGAGGGTTATTACTAAGGAGAGTATTATTCATGTAATGGAGCGCAAAAATTACACGTGACAGAGTTCCAGAGCTAAAGGTGGGAGGAGAGAGAAAATGTACGAAATCGTGCTTATCCGTCATGGCGAAAGCCAGTTCAACGTGCAGAATTTGTTTACGGGCTGGAGTGACCCAGATTTAACCGAGAAGGGTATTCAAGAGGCCAAAGCTGCTGGCAAGCTATTGAAGGATGAAGGGTATACGTTTGATCTAGCTTTTGCTTCGGTACTCAAACGATCGATCAAAACACTCAACTATGTACTCGATGAAATGGATCTGCTGTGGATTCCTGTGCAAAAGTCTTGGAAGCTGAACGAACGGCATTATGGCGCACTTCAGGGACTTAGTAAAAGTGAAACGGCGATAAAATACGGTGAAGAACAATTGCATCTCTGGCGACGGAGTTTATCGGTTCGGCCCCCACTGCTGGAGTTGGATGATCCTCGGTATGCCAGAAACGATATTCGCTACAGTAGTGTTCGTCCGGAAGATATCCCGCGTGGCGAGAGTCTGGAAGATACTGTTCATCGTGTGGGTGATTTCTGGAGAAATCGCATCGTCCCCCTTGTGCGCAAAAAAGAACGGGTGCTGATTTCAGCCCATGGCAATACGCTGCGAGCGTTGATCAAATTTATGGAGGATATTGATGAGGCTGAACTGCTGGAGCTCAATATTCCAACCGGAGTACCACTGGTGTACAAACTCGATGAGGACATTAATCCAATCAGCCGTTTTTATTTAGGAGATCCGGAACATATTGCCGCCAAGGCGCGTGATGTTGCTAAGCAGGGACATGTGTAAAGGCGAAAATTGATGACTATATGAAAAGATACAAGGGCAGCCTCAGGGCTGTCCTTGTTATTTTTACTTTTGCGACGGCTTGCTTTGATCTTGTTGTCCTTGTTTTTTGCTTTTCTCGTTTATTTTGAAGTGAACTATTCTCTACATTCCGCTATCGTTTGGGGACACCTATTTGCATTTTGGAACCTCAAAGTATTTGTGATACATGAGTATATTCAATAAATCGATGAGGATTTTCTATGTTAGGATGATAATTCTGATGATAGTATTCAATGTGAGTTTAAAAAGTAAAGGAGGAATTAATGAACATTCGCACTTTTTAATTTGTAAGTATGAGTTAGGGGAATTATGCGAAAAATCTAAACCGGTTTAGATTTAATCAGTAACACACTTGATGCTTGAATAAGCCTTACTCCACAGCGGCTAGCGCGAATTATTCTTAGAGAATAACTCCTTCCTGAAAGTAAATTCATCCTATCTGTTTCTGAAGTGCATGTATCTGTATTAGAAATATTTTAATTGAAATCTCGCTCTTTACGATGACCCATTATCCTAACCTGTACCTTAATCGAAAGGAATAGTGATAAGTATGAGGAAAAATTGTAATCGCTTACTTAAAATATTGTTCTGCTGCATTCTGATAACCTCAATCATAACGCCTAGTACCAGTTCTCCCGTTATGGCCAAGGTTCTCCCAGGTTTAGCGGATGTGTCCAGAGAAGTGGCCGCTGAAGGTATTGTGCTGCTGCAAAATCCGGATTATAAACTAGCAGGATCACAAGTAAATGAGAATGAACAAGTGCTCCCTATCAAGAAGAGTGAGAATGTATCGGTATTTGGCCGCATACAAGCGCATTATTACAAGTCAGGTACAGGATCTGGGGGTGCTGTAAGGGTAGATTATGTGAATGGGATTCTGGAGGGTCTTCGGAATAATCCCAGTCTCAAGTTAAATGAAGATCTGGCGAAGGTCTATGCCGACTGGATCAAAAAGAATCCTTTCAACAATGGCGGTGGTGGCTGGGCAGCAGAGCCTTGGTCCCAGGCGGAAATGCCTTTAACCGACGAAATTGTGGATGCAGCAAAAGCAAAAACGGATACAGCTGTGGTCATCATCGGTAGAACAGCCGGTGAAGATAAGGATAATACGGATGTCCAGGGTGCTTATAAGCTGACAGACCTTGAAATAGACATGCTTAACCGGGTCTATGCCAAATTCGACCGAGTGGCCATCGTATTGAACGTAGCCAACGTTATCGATATGTCATGGGCAAAAAACTATCCCAAAGCTGCTATTTTGTATACATGGCAAGGGGGGATGGAAGGTGGTAGCGCCGTAGCCGACGTACTGACCGGAGACGTTACGCCAAGCGGTAAATTGAGCGATACGATTGCAGCTACACTTGCTGACTATCCTTCTACTGCACATTTTGGGAGCAAAACTGAAAATTCTTATAGTGAGGATATTTATGTAGGTTATCGGTACTTTGAGACCTTTGCTCCGGATAAGGTGCTCTATCCATTTGGTNNAGAATACAGGCAAGGTGGAAGGCAAAGAAGTTGTACAGATTTATTACGGTGCACCACAAGGTAAGCTTGGCAAGCCGGCCAAGGAACTTGCTGCTTTTGCTAAGACCCGCTTGCTTCAGCCTGGGGAATCGCAGTCGATCACCATCACGTATGATACCAAAGATATGGCCTCGTATGATGACAGTGGGATTACAGGCCATGATTCATCTTATGTCCTAGAAGCTGGTGACTATAATATTTATGTAGGCAACAGTGTAAGTGACAGCGAAAAGCAAGGAGTATACGGCCTTAATGCTTTGAAGGTTGTAGAAACCTTGCAGGAAGCGCTCGCGCCAACTAAGGAATTTGATCGTATCAAACCAGGTCAACCGAATGGAAATGGTACTTTTACCACTGTCACTGAAAAGGTACCGACACGGACTACCAACTTGGATGAGAGAATTAAGCAAAATCTCCCTGCGTCCATTCCACAAACTGGGGACAAGGGCTATACCTTATTGGATGTATACAATCAAAAAGTGACTATGGATCAGTTCATTGCACAATTGTCCAATAACGATCTGGGGGCCATTATTTTAGGGGAAGGGATGTCTAGCCCTAAAGTTACTGCCGGTACCGCTGCGGCTTTTGGTGGTGTCACTAAAAATCTGCTGAAATTCGGGCTCCCTATCGATAGTGCTGCGGACGGTCCTTCAGGAATCCGGATGGAGACCAACGCAGAGAAGGCAACCAGTATCCCGAACGGGACGATGCTTGCCTGTACGTGGAACACCGAGCTGAATGAAAGATTGTTCGATCTTCTTGGCAAAGAAATGCTGATTAACAACATCGATACGCTGCTAGGACCGGGGATCAATATCCACAGAAGTCCCCTGAACGGAAGAAACTTTGAGTATTTTTCGGAGGATCCGTTACTGACAGGCATCATGGCTGCTGCACAGACAAGAGGTCTTCAGAAGAATGGTACGGCACCTACTATTAAGCATTTCACTGCGAACAATCAGGAAACAGATAGACATCTTGTGAATGCACTTGTCTCTGAAAGAGCGCTTCGTGAGATTTATTTGAAAGGTTATGAAATGGCAGTGAAGAGCGGGAAGGCGCGTTCAGTGATGACGTCCTATGGTCCGGTAAACGGAACATGGGCATCTAGCAACTATGATCTGAATACCACCATCCTTCGCGGAGAATGGGGCTTTGACGGTATTGTCATGACAGACTGGTGGGCGAAGATGAGTGAGGATCAGGGCTTCTATGCCACTTCCAGTCGTTATGATGAAACCAACGGCAAAGCCATGGTTCGTGCCCAAAACGATCTTTACATGGTAATTCCGAACGATTATGCAGAAACACATAAGAATCGGAATAACAGTACCTTTAATACGATGACATCGCTTGCTAACGGCAGTCTGACCTTAGGAGAATTGCAGCGTTCTGCCAAGAATATTACGAGCTTCTTGATGCAATCTCCAGCCTTTGCAAGAACGGCAAAGATTGATTACGTGGTCAATTATACGCCGGGAAGAGATTGGTTCCGGGTGAATACGGACAAATCGGGAGATCCGCAGCTCTCCGGTATTACGGTAGGCGGCAAAAAGATCAAGATATTTAATCCATTGAAACTCGACTATAAAGCCTTTGGTGAAACGACTGAAAGCAGCAGCTACCCTGAANNCGGCGATAGCTGGTGTAGACGTAAGTGTACGACAAGCCGATAAAGATAGACCGGCTGCTGTAATTACTGCTTCGGCCGGAGGAGAGAAACGGGTCTACAAGGTTATCTTCACTTCGGAGGAAGGCTTGGAACCGATTTTTGAGAATCCGACCTATGCTTATTTAAAGAATATCTCTATTGATGGTAAGCCGCTCGAGGGCTTTGCACAGACTAGGTTCAGTTATGATGTAGGTCTCAGTAACGGGGCTACTTTACCTGAAGTTACGTTTGAAACGAATGATGGTGTAAAAGCCACGGCCAACGTAGACCTCATCAATAAAAGAGTGACGATCAAGTGTATCAGCTCCGATCAGGCGAATTCCTATGTGATACAGTTTGGTACGACACCACAGAGCGATGAGCTCGATAGTACAAATCTAAGCAACTTCTGGACGATTAATAAAGAGACTGCTACCAATGCAGAAAATAACAAGAATTGGTCTTTGAGCACTGCTCCAGGAAATTTGAGAATCATTGCCGAAAGAGGCGACTTCTGGAGTGAACATGCTGATTTGAAAAACTATTTCCAACAGGAAGCCTTCGGCAACTGGGAAGCAACAGTAAAAATTAATATGAACAAAGCGCCAAATCAAAATTATAACGGCGTCGGGATCACGGCTTCCCAGGATAACAATAACTATATCTGGGTGAAGTATGAATACAGTAGCGGCAAGATCATCGGAATGACCAAAGAAACCGGAGGTACGGAGCCTGTTACCATCGGACAACTGTCTGCCAGTCAGCTCACCAGTATTTTCGGAGAAAAGAAAGAGCTATATTTACGCCTGAAAAAAATAGGTAACAGCTATTCCGGTTATGTCAGTGCTGATGGCAACGAATATATTTCACTTGGCAGTACAACTGCGAATTATGCCAATCCGAAGTTCGGGTTACTAGCTTCTAACGGAAGTCAGAGCCTCACAGATCCATTTATTGTTGATTTTGATTATGTCAGAATCAATAGTGATGTAGCTCTGGCAGTGAAAAAGATCGGGAAAAATACTAAATTGAAGGTGGCTGAGACGGAATTTGCCTCCATTACTCCGATAATCACGCCGGTAAGCAGCAATGATGTTGATGGCGGATTATGCTACACCAACACAAGCAAGGGTGAAGCTATTTCCTATAAGGTGAATGTGGAGAAAGAAGGCACGTACAAAGTCACATCGCGAATTCGCTCTAGCCAATCGGATGTCGCCCAAATGTCCTTTGGCATCTATGATGGAGATAAGCTACTCGGAACCTTCGACCTTACCACGACTAAAGGAGTATGGAAAACCTTCAGAATCCCTGATATTCATCTGTCGGCGGGCGAGCATACCCTTAGAATTGTATTTGAGAGTGCGGGCATTGACCTGAACTGGCTAACATTCCAGTTGGAGCAGGACAATGTAGACACATCGGTGTTAGATGCGGATATCAAGGCTGCTCAAAACATCGATATGAATGCATACACAGCTTACCAAAAGCTCAAATTCAACGCTGTGCTGGAAGAGGTTAAGGCTGTTCTTGCCGAGCCGATTAACGACGAGGTTGTGGCAGAGGCCATAGCTTCCTTGAAAGCGGCAATAACAGATTTGAGTATATCGTCCATGCCGATCAATATTGCTCCAAAAGAGATTTTGAAAGTAGAGAACGGTATTAGAATTTATCCTTATAATGCACCATGGATTTATGCAACCAATACCGAGTTCAGATTTGAAAGTGGTACGGACGCCATGAGCTATGTCAATTCTAATGACCTTGTTTATTTCGGTCAGGTTGACTTGACCAATCTTGTGGAAGTAAGAGTGCAGTATGCCCGTGAAGGAGGATCGTCTCCATCTTTTAAATTCTATACAGAGGCTGACAATACGGGTAAACCAGTTAAACGAGCTACTACACAAGGAAGAGCATACGCTGATGCTTACAGCGGCGGAGGTTCTTTTGAACTTGGTAATGAATTTGCAAGCATTAGTTTTGCTCAGAAAGCAGGCGCCGCTTGGGGCAATTATGGAATGGCAAGTACAAAGCAAACACCTGGGAATTCTTACATTGATCATTATTCGACAGCGGAAACCTTCCTAGACAGAACCAAAGTAACAGGAGAACAAAATGTGTATATGATTTTTAACGGATTAAATGCTAATTTACAATATGTTGAACTCATTTATGCTGATCCGATTGAAGTCACCTTCGATCAGAATTATCTGGACTCACCGGCCCCTACCAAGGTAACCGCATTTAAAGGTGAAGCATTAAGCACCTTACCTCAAGCATCGGTGCGTGAAGGTTACATCTTCGGAGGATGGTTCGATAATAAAGAAGGTAACGGTAATGCTTTAACAGCAGAGACGGTATTACACGAAAGCACGGTGTACTATGCTAAATGGACAATAGATCTACAGGCTAGAGAAATTGTATCGATTGTTCAGCCGCAACTGCTTAGTGTGCCGTTCGGTACTGCTGTTGAAGATCTGAATCTACCTGGCACAGTTGAAGCTACACTGGGCAGTAAAAAGACAATAAGTTTGGTTGTACAATGGGACCGTAAAGATTACAACGGTGGCAAAGCAGGGAGTTATACGCTGGCAGGTAGCTTTGAGCTTCCTGAGGGTGTGTTGAATAGTACCCATCAAACCGTTGCCATTAAGGTGGTTGTACTGCCAGAAGGTACTAAACCTATCCAGATTACTAAAGTTGAGAAGCTGGAGGGCAAAAGCGTTGATTTTGGCACCGCTTTTGATAAGTTGGAATTGCCGTCTTCAGTTACAGTAGAGCTGGATACGTATGAGACGAAGGGACTTGTTGTTAAATGGAGCCCTGCGGGTTATAACGGCAATGTAGAAGGATCGTACGTACTGAACGGTGCTATGGTCCTGGAAGAAGGAATGATTAACCCGAATGACCTGAAAGCTTCCATCACCATTCAGGTAATGCCTGAAGTGATTCGTGTCGCTGAGATTATCGCAGTGCAGGATTTGGAAAGTAAGAGCGTTCCATTCGGCACTCCATTTAGTGGATTGACGCTACCATCTTCAGTCATAGCTACATTGAATAACGGTGAGACCAAGGTGATATCCATCCATTGGAACAGTAAAGGTTACAATGGTGATAAGCAAGGAGCTTATACCCTGAATGGAGCGCTAGTACCTGTGGAAGGTATCAGCAATCCAAAGGACCTGAAGGCATCCATTACGATCGAAGTACTGCCGGAGGTCATTACGATACCGGAAATCACGGCAGTGCAAGCACTAGCAAGTAAAAGCGTTGCTTATGGTACCAGCTTTGACGTACTGGAGCTACCAGCTTCAGTATCAGTAACCCTGAATACCGGGATGAATAAGATCGTTTCTGTTCAGTGGAACAAGGAAGGCTATAACGGTAATACGGAAGGAACGTACACCATCAAGGGGGATCTGATCTTGCCGGAGGGTATAGCTAATACACTTGGCCTGAAGGTGCAGATCTCTGTGATCGTTAAACCTTACAGCGGCGGATCAGGTGGAGATGGCGGTCAACCAAGTACACCAAGACCGACTACCCCAGCGGTACCTTCAGTACCAACGATTCCTGGAGAAGTCGTAAAACCTGGAGAACAGCAGCCTCAGCCTCCAAAAACAGATGGAAAAACGAAGACACCGGAGCTAATCAGACAAGAGCTTAAGAATAAGTTTAAAGATGCTACTCTAATTCCTAGCTGGGCAGAATCTGCGATTGCAGCGCTGGTGGAGAGAAATATTATCGGCGGACGCACGGACGGAAGCTTTGATCCAAGTGGGAAGGTAAACCGTGCCGAGTTTGTTGCCATGGTAGTAAAAAGTTTCAACTTCAGCATGGGTGAGAATCAAAAGCATTTTACTGACGTTCTGAAAGATGCTTGGTATAAAAACTATGTTGAGATTGGGACTTCTAATCAACTGATCAATGGTATCGGTAATGGCATGTTTGCTCCTAATAACAGCATTAGCCGTCAGGACTTGTGTGTAATTCTATTCAATGCGTTGAAGAAACTGAATGTTGAATTGCCACAAGCGACTAACCATGACTTCCCAGATGATGCTTCTATCGCGGGTTATGCTAAAGAAGCGGTCTATGCCTTCAAAGATCTTGGTATTGTAAATGGAGGCAGCGGTGGAAAGATGGATCCGACCGCTTCAGCCACAAGAGCTGAAGCAGCTGTGATCATCAAAAATGTGCTGGATTACTATGCCAGTGTAACAAGCTCTAAAGTGAAATAACATTCAATAGAAAAGAGCTGGCAGACTGCTTAGTTTGTCGGCTGTCTTGAATGAATCTCTTTTTTTAAACAAAACAAGGGTATCCCGGCGCCGATTTTAAATCGGTCAGGGATACCCTTGTTCCGTTATATCGTAACTTTGCTACAGTGGCTCGTGCAACGTCCCCAGCAGTTCCCCCATCTTTACCTTCGAGTTGACCTCAAGCTTGGGTCTCGGGGTAAAAGTACCGCTTTCCATAAGCAGCACAACAGTGGATCCGAACTCGAAATAGGCCAGATCATCACCTATTTGCCACTCGGTAGCGTTATCATCCGTATACCGGATGCTGCTGACGTTCATCGCGCCTACCTTTACTACTGCGGTTTCACCGTAGCTTCCAGCGATATAAGTGATGAGACGTTCGTTGCGGTTCAGTACACCCTTCATATGTCGCATGCCGAAATCATTGACAGGATAGGCTCGTCCACGAATATGATCGCTCTCCACCTTATGTCCAGTAAGGGGAGAGTGAATCCGGTGATAATCCGTAGGACTTAGATAAAGAACGAAGAAAAAACCCTTCTTGTACAGCTCCAGATGCGGAGAATGATTAAGTAGATCCTCGATCTTATAATCCTGCCCTTTTACATTCATAATCGTGCCAGAGGTAATGTCGCCCATAGCAGTAATCGTTGCATCTACGGGACTAACTAAAGCGTCATCATCGCTTGCGATAGGCCGCATGCCAGGCTTCAGCCGGCGGCTGAAAAACTCATTAAGAGTGAGATATTCTCCAGGATTCTTCTCCGCCTGGGCGGAGGGGATTTGATAAGTCTTAATAAATACCGGGATTAGTAAACGGCTGAATCTACTATGAGAAAAAGACCCCATTAACCGTGAAAGCCATCGGTGCGAGGATAGCTCGGTCATCAGCCGCAGCAATTGTTTTACCATGCCCATCTCCCTTCCATAATGCAGCAGTGCGGTTGTATATGGGCCGCCCTCTGCTCTGCATTATATTGACATAGAATAAGAGACAAATCAATAACTGTTATATATCATACTGTTCTTTTCTAGTAAAAAACGTGCGTATCCCATAGGTCTTCGGTAACTCTCCTTCCAAATCTCTGTAAGGCCG